>JADFMM010000044.1 GCA_022563885.1 Planctomycetota bacterium
AAGGGTAAACCTTCCCCACCCGCAACCGCATCATCGCCGGAATGTCCCTGGCCACGATGATCGTGGAGGCCGGTCTGCGGTCGGGGGCCATGATCACGGCACGGCTGGCCCTGGAGAACAATCGTGAGGTCTTGGCCGTCCCGGGACGCATTGACTCTCCTCTCAGCCGAGGACCACACCAGCTCTTGAAACAGGGAGCCGTCCTGGTCGAGTCGATCGAAGACATCGTGTCATCGTTGGGAGCGATTGGCGCGGAGATGCAAGACCACGTTCAGACATCCATGGAAGAACTGTCCCAGAAAGAGGGGACAAAGAAACAACCCGTGATCGACCACCTTACGAAGACGGAGCAGCTAATCTACTGCTGTCTGGGCCAGGAGCCCCAGCATGCCGATCACATCACGGGCCACACCCGCCTGCCAGTGGGTAAGGTTACCGCGGACTTGGTCTCACTCCAGCTCAAAGGCCTGGTGAAGTCACTCCCCGGCAACCTCTTTAAGCTGACGGGGCATTAGGCTCTTTCTGGAAACTCCGTCGTCGGCCCGAGAGCGAGCATTTTTTTTGCCTGGCAAAGCAGGCGAAGCAGGCGAAGCAGGCGAAGCAGGCGATGTTGGTTCTATCGTCGATGCAGCCGGATGCAGCCAGGCGAAAAAAGGGCCGCTCGGAGCCAGATCGAGTTTTCAGACAGAGCCTAAGTCAACCGACGATAGGGCTCGGACAGATGCGCCAGCATCAGGCTCATGGAACTAGGTCTGCCCTGTGCCTGCAGGGCAACCTTGTTGTCCGCCGTCACGCCGGCAAGGACCTCCTTGACGACTTCCTCGGCGAACTCCGCGTTGGGGATGTGCATGCTATAGCCCATGGCTTGACTGATGTCATAGTCTGCCATCGCGACCTGCTGTTCCATTTCCCCGATCTCGGCGTCGAGATAGTCACGGTATGCCAAGGCCGCGAGTCTAAAGCCTTGGAGATCCCCAATCACGACCCTCGCATCTCGCTCGAGACTCAAGGCTGCGGTGTCAATGCCCAGATCCTTACGATCCAATGAGACACTCAAGCCCGTGCCAAGGGCAAAGGAGACGTTTTGCTCGTCCTTGTTTAGCAGTCGGTAGGGGCCATAGCGAGTCTTTTTGGCCGTCCTATTGACGCGAATGCCCAGGTCATTGAACTGATCCTGCATCGCCGCCACCTCCAGCCCAGAGTAGACACCCGTTGCCGCCAGGGCAGCGACGCTACTCATCTCCTCCAGGGTATGAGCTATCGTGTTAGCTCCCTCACGAAAGGTCTGCATCATAGAAATGGCTGAGTTGGCATGGTGGATCGTGCGGTTTTGGGCCGCAGTCTCGCCCCGTAGCAGGTTGCTGATGATGGCGGCATCACTGGTGTTCTCGGAAAACACACTCATGTCTAAGGCGTCCATTGCCTCTGCCGTACGATTGAAGGCCTGCTGCATCACCGTATGGGCAAAATAACCCTCCTGTAGAACGCTTCCTAGATTGTACATACCCTTCCCCCCTTCACTCGCCCAGGCTGGTCTCTATGGTTCTGACTCTGCTGAGACTGACCTCCTAAAGTATGCAAAACGAGTCCGTCGGGGCAAAAAATGAAGTTGAAAAAGACCGCCATCACACCGGGTCAAATCCCCTCCCCCGGAAGGACAGAGAGGTGCTGTCTGGGATCAACCGCTATCTGGAGACGCAACTCTCGAGCCCCTTGATCACCTCTCGGGCCCGGGCCACCTTGTTGCCTGCCGCACTACGCCAGTGGACGTCAGCGTCTCGCTTGATGAGATCTTCTATCTTCTTGCATGCCACCAAGACGGTGGCATGATTCTTATTGCCCATCAGTCGGCCCACTTCCGAGGAAGACATCTTGGTGTGCTTCCGGGCCAAATACATGCTGAAGTGGCGGGCGATGGAGACCGTCTTGTCTTTCTTGTTGGAATGTATATGGGCTTGGCTCGTGCCAAAAAACTGGGCCACCGCAGTCTCGATATCAGACAGATGGACAATGGGGTCACAGCGTTCCACGTGCTCCGCCAACACATGTTTGGCCATGGTCAACGTCATCCTCTTACCCTGCAACGCGGCAAATGCGATGACCTTCAGCAGTGCCCCTTCCAGTTCACGAATATTCGTCCGCACGCTGTGGGCGATGTAATGTATCACGTCAGGTGACACCTCCGGCGCTTGGCTTCCGGCCGCAAGCTTTGCTTTAAAGGCGGTAGGGATCATAGTCCGCGCGCACTGTTCGCAGATTTTGCATCGTGTGGCGAAATCCGGGGCATCAATCTTGACGACCATACCCGACACGAAGCGGTTGACCAACTTCTCGGAAAGCTGTCCGATCATCTTTGGCGATGCATCCGAAACCAACACCACCTGCTTGCCCGCCAGATTGATAGAGTTAAAGGTATGGAGAAACTCTTCTTGCGTGGAGGGCTTGTTGGAGAGGAAATGGATGTCATCGATGGCCAATAGATCCGTCTGACGCATACGACGACGAAACTGCTCGAGCTTGCGGGTTTTCAGCCCGAGTATGAATTGATTGGCGAAATCCTCCGCAGATAGATACATCCAATTCGTTTCCGGCCGACACTGGGACACGGCATTGCAGATCCCCTGGAGGAGATGGGTCTTGCCCACACCATAACCGCCGTGAATGAACAGAGGGTTGAACGGACTGTCCTGTTCGCGCACGACGATCTGGGCCGCATTGTAGGCCAACTCATTAGAGGGCCCCACCACAAAGGTGTCCAGATGGAGCCGCAAGGCCCGTCTCGAACTCTGTGGCGCCACGCCGCCACGCACCGCAGGTGTCGGACTCGGATTCAGCGCAGCTGAATCACGCTTGTCGATCCTGGCAGGACGCCTCGCCGTCAGTTCGGCGAGGACCGAGAAGGTGACTCTCGGACGACGGCCCAACACAGACTCCGCCGCCTGCTCGATATCCGACGCGAAGTGACTCTTGATCCAGCGCGCGGTGAATGCATTCGCAACGCCCACCTGAAGGCATCCCTTTTCAAGGGACAGTTGCGCCGATCCGCTAAACCAGATACGGTACTTTTCCGCTCCGATCTCCCGCGCCAGCGATTTGGCAATCGCCTCGATTTGTGACGACGTTGAACTAGGACTCTCATCCGTGATCGTGCCCGGCATCTAAGCTCTCCAGCAGATTGATCGTCAATTACGTTCCACCCAAAACTTGCCGACTCGTCCAGGTTCCTAAAGAGCGATCAGCAAGAGACTTTACATACTCTAGCGACAGGTCGCTATTATCAGGAGTTGGTGAAAGTTATCAACGCTGTTTTGCTATGTTTCTTTTCCACTCCCTTGATCGTATTGACCTCATTGATCTTGCGCCCTCAAAAAAAATGATGTGAACAAGTTTTGCACCGCGCAACTCCACGTTGTGGATGAGTTGTGGATTAATGTTAGGAGTTGATATCACCCCTTGCGCTGAGTATAATCCGATCATTACCGGATTCGTCAGATTCGTTCTCGTGGACAACCGTTCGCACGATACTCTCATCAAGGAGTGGAAAACGCATGCTACTCTGGATTTTTCGGCTCGTCTTTATTGTGGTCATCGTGAGCGTCCTGTTTACCTATGCTGGAGACGACACGCTCTCAGATAACGAACACGCACAGAGTTGGTGGACCATGGTGATCTTTGGTTGCACCATGGGCGTCCTGGTATCGCTGCTGGAGATTCTAACCCCCAAGAAAAAACTCAGCGCGTTCGCCGGGGTGTTTTTCGGCCTGCTGGTTGGAATTCTCATCAGCTTTGTACTCACGCAGATCGTCGATACGGCCATGAAAGCGTGGCGCGTCGATCTCCATGAGGAAGCCATCACGGCGATCAAGACCTTCCTGAGTGTGTGTATCTGTTATCTCACGATTACGGTGGTCATGCGCACCAAGGATGACGTCCGTTTCCTCATTCCTTACGTTGAATTCGCCAAGCAGACCAAAGGGTCTCGGCCCTTGATCTTGGATACCTCGGCCATTGTAGATGGTCGCATCTGCGACCTGTGCGAGAGCAAGATGTTCGACGCGACGGTGTTGGTCCCCCGGTTTGTACTCAACGAATTACAGCAGATCGCAGACTCCGCGGACAAGCTCAAGAGAAACCGCGGCAGAAGAGGTCTGGACATACTCAACAAGATGCAAAGCAGCTCGGTCATCGATGTCGAAATTGACGATTCCATCGTAGCCGAGATAGAAGAACTCACCGGGGTAGACCAGAAGCTCGTGGCCTTCTCCAAGATACACAATGGGCGCCTCTGCACCACCGACTACAACCTCGGCAAAGTCGCCAAGGTTCGCAGCGTCGATGTGCTCAACATCAACGATTTGGCGAGCATGCTCAAGGTCGTGGCTCTACCGGGTGAGCCCATGTACGTCAAAATCATCAAACCAGGTGAGGAAGCGGATCAGGGCATCGGCTATCTGGACGACGGGACCATGATCGTCGTGGAAGGGGCACGCGACAAGGTCGGCAGGGAGATCAGCATTAGCGTCACCAGCTCTCTGCAGACCTCCGCGGGCAAGATGATCTTCGGCAAGTTCGAAGGATTCGCACCGCAGGCCGACGGCGATTCGACGCGTGTTGCTCCGTCGCACCGACGAAGCACCCCCAGACGTTTCTCCGGATCCGGCGGGCGCAATCAGACGCCCAATCAACGCTAGGCTAAATACAGCCGGTCACCGGGCTTGATCGGCGGGACTTGGTCTACCCGGGCCTCAACGTCCTCGGCGCTCAAAGCGAAACTCGGTGCGATCTCCACCGTGCACTGGACGATCTGGTCCTGGCGCGGCACGCTCAGGCCGGCCGCTTCAAGCCATACGACAGCCCGATCCATCTGCATCTGCCGCGAGGTCTCGGCACTATCGACACCGGTCGCATTCTTGACCGGGCCAAACTCCTCCGCTCGAACCGTCTGCAAGACGATGGATTTGGAGGCGAGGGGAAGCGCGTCGAAGACAAAGGTCTCCAGTTTTACACCATTCGGCTCTTGCGGATCGATCCGCTCGCCGGACGGATCCACATAGGGAATCTTCTTGACGGCACGGTGAATAGGCAAAGAAAACTCGCCCACGTTGAGCCTCTCGACAAAGGTCCTGTTCACCATGTGAATCCCGATGCTGCCCAACTCGAAGACCAGGGAACCATCATCCTTGGTCTGTCGCGCCAGTGGGTCCGGCAGATCGCTATACTCGATCACCCTGATCTTCCCATCAACCTGACAGAAATTCCCCACTTTTTCCATGGGTCCGGTCTTCTTGATGGCCTTGGAGGACATCTCGGCCCCCTCTAATACATGAAGACCGATGAACAGAGGGTCGAAGACCTTGATCAGGGGGTTGTCGACCTGCCAATAGCTCAGATACTCTAGCCCCCGAGTGCTCATGTCCACAGTGGCGCCGCTTTCAAAGAGCGCCCTCAGGCTACCCCCATGCCCATCGGGAGAGGAGGCGACCCGGTCCTTGGCCGAGAGGAGAATCTTGCCCTCCAGGGAGAAATTGGGCAGAGTCCCCTGCTGAAACATGAAGACCGTCTCCGGATCGAGCCCATAAAAATCGTTCTTATGAAAAATGGCCTGGGTCTGGGCATGGTTCAGAGGACTCGTCATGATGTACCAGGGACAGACGGCCCCATATCGCTTTGAAGTGGCGAGAATTTGTTCGGCAAAAATCTGAAAGAGTGATTTTTCTTTGATCGGACTGATGGCATATGCCCCTTTGGGCCCGCCAAAGCCCAAACGGGTCCCTTGCCCCCCCGCGACCACGAAAGCGCCGACTTTCCCCTGAGCGATCAGGGTCTCACCTAGACTGCAGGCCTCGGCATACTTTTTCGTCATCTGACCGTCCCTCGGCACGGGAGGAAAAGAGGGAGCCGGATTCAGGCGGTCAGGGATCTGGGGCGAATGATCGGTTTTGACATGTTGTTCGATCCACCGGGGGAGGCTGGACCAGGGTAGGCGGTCCAGCTGATCCAGGAGATTGCCCCTCTGCGCTTCGTTTAGCTCATCCAAAAAGGCCAGCAAATGGCCCTGATTGTGCTTTCGGACACGTTCCACCGTAGGTTCCGTGCTCTGGATGGCCATGAGAACGTTTCCTTTCTAACCTGAAGGGGGCATTCTAGAGAAGCTACAAAAAAACTTCAACCGTGATCACGCTTTTGCCCAAATTCATTTGACAAAGGTCTGACGATTGGTGTAGCATAGTCATCGGTAACAGGTAGGTTTGGGTTTATGAGAATATTATACTTTTAGTCTGCTATTATTTCTCTTCGCCTTTCTATCATACCTCCCTTCCTCCTGCCCGACGGAGTAGCGGCATTGGTGTTGCTTCTGTAGTATTGAGGAGCAATCTCGCAACCAGTATATAAGGCCTTGAAAGCTGATGTTGAGTCCGCCTAGGTATTTTCCGACCTCAAAATTGAAATGAATGTCAATGAATCGCGGCGGATTCAGTGAACAACCGGCATTTTTCTAGGTTTTTGCAGTGTATGCAGTAGTAGGTCGGGCAAGCGAATTCATTGCGGCACATTTGTTAAGGAGATGACACATGAGAAGAAAAGGCTTTACCTTGGTCGAGCTCTTGGTCGTTATCGCGATCATCGCTCTGTTGATGGGCATTCTGATGCCGGCACTGGCGCGTGTGCGCCAGTTGGCCTTCAGGATGACCTGTGGAACCAATCTCTCGGGTATCGGCAAGGCCATGCTCATCTACTCGAACGACTACGACGATGAGCTGCCCAAGGCCGGTGGTCGGAGGAACACCTGGGTCAATGCAATCCCTGCGTGGGATGGCCTCACCCGACGAGAGGCATTCGGAACGGGCACGTCGACAAGCAATCAGCCGGGCAAAGCGACGGTGACGTCCAACTTCTATCTGTTGGTCAAGTATGCCGAAGTGACACCCAAGCAGTTCGTCTGCAAGGGCGAGACGGACACCCGAGAGTTCAAACTCTCCCAGGTCGGCACCAAGGCGAACCGTCCCGATTTCGAACTCATCGACGCGTGGGACTTCGGCCCGTGGAATTCTCAAGAGAAGCCCAGCGAATACTGCAGCTATTCCTATCACCACCCCTTCAACCAGTACGCACTGACCGTCTCATCGAGCCCCACCATGGCCATCGCGGCCGACAGAAACCCCTGGATTCCGACTCCTGAGTCGCCCGAATCCTTCGCCGACTTCCTCCCGGATGAAGATGAGATCCCCGCCTATAGGAACGGCACCTCTGACACGGCGCGAATCGGCAACTCGAAGGCCCACCAGGGCGATGGACAGAACATCCTCTTCCTGGATAGCCATGTTAGCTTCGAGAAGAGGTCTTATGCCGGCACGGAAAACGACAACATTTACACCCGTGCCACGAGAAACACCTTCATGAGCGGCAGCCAGAAGGATCTCAAGGGTGAGCTTGTGCAGATTTATGGCACCCAAGATCCCCTGAATCGCAAAGACTCCTGGCTCATTCAGGAGAGCAGCGACGCGGCTGGCGGCACTGGCGGTGGTCGTGCCAGATGACAGTGAGGCTGCAAGTGCCGGCGGCGCACGACACCGCTAAGACCAGTTCCCACGCCTAGATTTCGCATCCCAGCGGCGGTCACTTTCGAGTGACGCCGCTTTTTTCATGTCTGGGTCGCACCCAGCCCGTGTGACCTTGAGTGGCGCAGCCGCCCTGGGCCTTCTTCTGCAACGCTTGCAACCCAAGCATTGCCATGGTAAAGTCCCGGTTCAGTACCCTCAGGTGGATGCTGCGATGAACGAGCAAAGGAACCGGTGAATATCGACGAGATGGGCTGACGAGAGTCAGACACCGAGGGGAGAGCAGCTGCCAGTTTGGGGACCCCGCTTTCATAAGAGCCCGCGATTGGGGGAAGGGCAATCGACCCAGACACATGAGATTCAGGGAAGGATTACGACAGATAACGCTAGGCTTTGTCGGACAACTCCGTCGTCGGCCCGAGAGCGAGCCATTTTTTCGCCTGGCAAAGACGGAGAAGCAGGCGATGTTTGTTCTATCGTCGATGCAGCCGGATGCAGCCAGGCGGGAAAAGGGCCGCTCGAAGCCAGATCGAGTTTTCCGACACAGCCTAATTGGCCTGCTCGCCCTGAGTACGGCGCTTGCCGCCCGACCCGATCAAGCGGCACTGCTGCCCGATGGCCTGTTGCTCCGTGGGATCGATGGTCAGGTCGCCTTCGACATAGACCTGCAGGCGTGGTTCTTCGAGAGCCGGACCGTGCTGTCCGACCCACGCAGTACCGTGCCCAAGGGGGTCAAACTTCAGTTGTTGCCTTCCGGCGCCCTTGATTCCTTACAGATTGACCTGGGCCAGCGCACCCGTTCGGACTACCGTCTGTGGGCAAAAACCACTCTGTATGAGGGAAAGAACTATCTTTTCGTCCATCACTACCTGCCCTTGGCGCCAATGGAGCCCACGCAATCCTCGGAGCTGGGCGGCGAGTCGCCGCGCAACGGAACCCATGTCCCTGTTGATAACCTGGGCATCCCCATTGCTATCGAACAGAGACGGGCAGCCAAAAAGAGAGTCGAAAGGCCGAGTGTCGCCAGTGCCAAAGCCCGCAAACCCAACACGCTGATGTTGGACCGCGTGGGCTACCTCGTGCAACGAGAGGGCCATCTCACCTTCACGCTGGACGGCCTGGGGTTGCAGCTCCAGACCAGACAACTGTCCCTCCTGCCCTGTCGGCTCTTGACTCGGATGCAAAAGGAACAACGCGCTTCCTTGACCCCTGTCCATTTCAGGATTGCCGGACTCATCACCGAGTACCAGGGCCATGACTATCTCATGGTGCAGCGGGCAGCGCAGGTACACGATTACGGAAACTTCGGCCGCTAGGACATCTCTACATGCATCAGGATCTGGACCCTCTGCTCTTCACGCACCAAGACCCCGACTGGATGGTGAGACTCCGCGGGATCCGGGAGGCGATCGAGGCCGCCACCTTTTTTGAAGATGGGAGTCCGCAGGACCGACAATTGACAGAGATCGTCGGCGGCGTCAAACGAAACGGCGACCGGGCCCTGATCGACTACACCGAGGCCTTCGACAAGGTCTCTCTGACGAGCGATCAATTCCAAGTGCCCGAGAGCGAGTTGAAAACCGCCTACCATCAGATGGACGGCGCTCTGCTAAACTCCATCCGCCAAGCCATCGAGAACGTCCGCAATTACCAGCGGGACATCTTCATCGGGGACAAGAACGACCACCCCGGGATTCGCTACACGGCCCTGGAGCGAGTCGGCGTCTGCGTCCCAGGAGCCTCGGCGCCCCTTCCCTCAACCGTCATTATGACGGTCGTACCGGCGCAGGTGGCGGGTGTCAAACAGATCAGTCTCGTGTCACCGCCTCGACATCAGGGCAGCATCCACCCAGTGATACTGGGGATTTGCTATGAGTTGGGCGTTCACGAAGTCTACCGCGTCGGCGGCGCTCATGCAGTCGCCGCCCTAGCCTATGGGACCGAGACGATCAAGCCGGTACACAAGATCGTGGGACCGGGCAACCAGTGGGTGCAGATGGCCAAGCGCAAGCTTTACGGCCGGGTCGACATTGATTCGGTGGCAGGTCCCAGTGAGGTGTTGATCCTGGCCAATGAACAGGCCATCCCTGCCTGGGTGGCCGCCGACATGCTCAGCCAGGCAGAGCATGCGCCTGGCAGCGCCCTGGTCTTCACGGACTCGGAAACCTTCGCGGCCCAGGTCCTCGACGAAGTCAAGAGACAGGTCCTGCTGCTGGGCCGGTCTCGAGAGACCCAAAAATCTCTGCAGCGCTTCGGCGCCATCGTGGCCTTTGAGTCGATTGAGGCCATGATCGAGCAGGCGAACGCCATGGCCTGCGAACACGTGGAGATCCAATGCGGGGACCAGACGCAGGCCGTGTTGGAGGGGATACGGCACGCCGGTGCCCTCTTCGTGGGGCCCTTCACGCCCGTGGCCGTCGGTGACTACTGGGCCGGTCCCAGCCACGCGCTGCCCACCGGTCGCAGTGCACGCTTCTTCAGTGCCCTGACGAGTAACGAGTTCATCAAGTCCTCCAGTATCATCCGCTACGACCAGGACATGCTCCACAGCTGCGCCGCGGATGTCATTCGCCTCGCTATGGTCGAGGGACTCGACGCCCACGCCAACAGCATCAAGATTCGACAGGGCTGAGGGGCCCCAAAGAAATTACTTCATGCCGTAAGGCTTAGAATCATTCAGACGGAAACGCTGGTGTGAATACACGTGTAGCACTGTTGTTTGTCTTTCTTTTGGTGGTCGGCGCAGGCGCACAACAGGGAGAGTCGGATCCCCCTCAGAACAACGCCGGGCCTTGGCCGCAGTTTCGCGGGCCCAACGGACTGGGTGTGTCGGACGCAACGTACCTACCCCTGCAATGGAGCGAGGAGAGCCCCAATATCCGCTGGGTGACCGCCCTGCCCGGATACGGCGTGTCCTCTCCCATTATCAGTGCAGGGCGAGTGTTTGTGACGACTTCCTTTGCGAGTCGCAGGATGGCCCGCATGACCTTGATTGTCCGGATCATGGGGATCGTTTTGATTGGGCTGGTGATCGTGGGCTGGGCACTCCGCTGGAGGCAGGCCCGGCAACGCTATCAAGAGGGGATCGCATCGAACTGGCCCCGCAACAAAGTGATCTGGCTGGAAGAGTGCCTTACCATGGGACTGGTGTTTGGTTTTCTGGCGCTGGCTTTCTGCACGACGATGGTACCCGCTCTGTTTGACCGTTGGCTGGATCCAGTCGGCAGATGGGTGGCCGAGACGTATCCGGACTTGGAGAAACTCGTCACCATCGACTCGGGCGTCTATGCCGGCATCTGGTTGACCGGGGGGGCCATGGCCTTGATAGGTTTGGCGGCAGCGGCCGTTGCCCTGCGGGGATTGGTGTGGCGCCTGTTTGCCACCCTCGCGGCGACCTGGGCCGCCTGGTGGCTCTATCAGCACGCACCGCCAGACGAATGGGGAGAAAAGATCGAGAACGCAGAGAAGTTGTTGTTTATCCTCCCGGGCTTCGTGCTGAGCTGGCTGGCTCTGCTGGGCTGTTTTGAAGTCCGTGGGGTAAAGGAGGCCACTGCTCCCCAGGAACCAAACTTGGCGCCGGGACTGCGCGTACTGGAAATCCACCTGTGTAATCGTTACCTGTGGCGTGCCGGGGAAGGAGGCACGATACTGGCGGTGCTGTGCCTGCTCCTATTGGTGGGACTGGTTTTTGTACCGGGCAACTACCTCTATGCCGATCAGGGCATAGACCGAGCGGTCCTCTGTATCGATCAACAGTCGGGAGAAATGCTGTGGGAAACCGTCGTCTGGACAGACAAGCCGGAGCGAAAACACTCAGATAACTCCTATGCCACGCCCACCTGTGCCGCTGACGGTCACCGGGTGCTGGCCTTCTTCGGGGGAATCCTGACCTGCTTGGACTACGACGGCAAGGTATTGTGGCAGTATCGGGACCAGAACTATATCCGCAACGCCAAGTACGGGTCGTCCAGTTCCCCCCTCATTGTCGATGATCTCGCCATTGTATTGCAGGGCAAAGAGGATATGAGTCACCGACCGGCCTGGTTGTCGGCCTTCGATGTGCACACGGGTGTGGAACGTTGGCGTATCCAGCCCACGGACATTGGAGAAGGCTACACGACCCCCCTGATCCACCGCCTGGCGGACGACACCCTGTTGCTCATTGCCTCTAAACAGCTGCTGAACGCTTACAGCCTGAAAAACGGTCAACGGCGCTGGTCGGTGCCGAACCCGATCGAGCAAATCGTGGCCAGCCTGGTGAAATCCGGCAACATCCTGGTGGTCGGCGGCGGAACCTGGGGACCCAAGGCGATTGTGGCCATGCAGTTATCGGATCAAGCAAACCAGGCCCCCCGAACACTCTGGCAGGCCAAGAAAGGCGCCCCAGGGTGTAGCTCGCCCGTGATCCTGGATCAACGTCTCTGCCTGATCACCGATACGGGCCGGTTTTCCTGTTACGATGTGCGAAACGGCAAGCTGCTTTGGAGCGAAGGACTGGGAGGACGTCATCTGGCCTCCCTGGTGGCCGGCGCCGGCAAGGTCTACGCTGTCAGCACCAAGGGGCGAACCACGGTGATCGATCCCATCGGTAATAGGATCCTCATGCGCAACCAACTCCCCGGCAAGTGCCAAGCCACGCCGGCGCTGGCAGAGGGGTGCCTCATCCAGCGGACGGGAGAAGCCCTGTATTGCATTGAAGCGGAATAGCGGTTGGCAGGACACAACATCGTCCCCATACGCACTAGGGCTCAATCTTCGCTCCTGATGGCGATACACCGAATCCTGCCCTTTCTAAAAACGCCGTCGTCACCAGTCCAGTCTATCCCGGTTTTTCCAGCTAAATCGTCCCAGCAAATGGGCAGACACCAAGAGCAGGTAGGCTTCGACTGCAGCCACGCCCAGAGCCCAGGGAACACTCAATGAGTGATGGGCCTGCAACAGGCCCATCCCCCTTAGGACTGAGCCATGGAGAACCAACAACAGGGTCACCAGGCCACAGTAGGGCAGAAAAACCCGAACAAGGTTGCGCAGCAGCAAAAGCGGATTCAGGCCCCCGAGAGATTCCACGGAGATAACACTGAGCAAACATAGAGGAAAGCAAAAGACGAGTATTCCACAGAACAGGGAACAGCCTATGGGACCCCGCGAAACGCCATAGGTCATGGAGCCCAGGGCCAGGAACAGCCCCACACAGACACCCACCTGAAAGAGGTTGCCAAACAGTTCCCAGACACCGGGCGTCTGCCCCAGCGTTTCGGGTGCCCGCAAGCCGCCCGCGGCGCTGTCACGCACGCAGGTGCACAGATACCATAGGAAGTAAAGCAGCATGATCACGGTAGCGGCCACCGCGGCCATTACCAGCGGCACCATGACAAAGATCAGGATCGGCGCTGCCGGCATCAGGGGATAGCTTGCCAGCGACAGACCGATCAAGACCAGAGGTACCCCAACCATCACGCCGAGCGTACTGAGGCCGGGTCGATTCGCGGGATAGCAGAAGATGTCGAGGTACCAGGGATGCCGACGTCGGGGAACCGGTGTCTCCGCCGAGGCCGTCAAATCATAGAGGGGTTTGTCCTGTTCTATGTTGGGCGGGTCGAGCAGATCTTCATCCTTGAACCGGTCCATAAGCGAGGCCTCCCGGCCAGTGGCGTCCGTCCGCTCGGGCGGTTCCCTCTCGCCGCCGCCATCAGGCTCTAGAAAGTCGGGAGGATCCGCGCAAGGGCGGTCCTCCTGGCGAGATTCGTCTGCATCTACCACTGAATGTCCGTCCGTCGGGTTGCGCGGCAAAAGTCCCAGGCTGTGCCAGAAAACTCGATCTTATAAACAGATAGGGATCTTTTCGGCATGTGTAGCACCGGCTATATCTCTTAAAGGCCAGGCGGCCTCCACAGGAGAGGCCACCCTAATAACGGTAACTTATTGTCATGCCGCTCGCTAAGCCACGATCTTTTGCAGGGTGCTCATCAGTGCCCAAATGCCGACCACCAGAAAGCCCGCGCAGGAGAGCCAGAGCAGAACATCCCACAGCCGACCGGGACTGAGTCGCCTGTCACACCGTCGATAGCGGAAGTAAAGTGCGGCAAAGCCCAGCATGGGCAACATGATGGATTGGCTGATACCGGCGGCCAGCACCATGGCGACCGGTGCTTGGACGAATGCGTAGATCACGAAAGCCATGATGGGCCAGCCGACGCTGATGACGCGGATCGAGGTGGCACGAGCACGTTCCGTATCGGCCAACAGGCCAAACATCCCCAGGGCGTCGGTCAACAGGCGGGCGTAGCTTGCGGACACCACGAAGAAGGTCGAGTAGAGCACGGCGAAGGCGCCCGACAGAAAGACCTTGGGTGTCCAGTCCCCAAAGACGGGTGCATACATCTCGGCCAGGGTCCTTATCAGGTCTTTGTCTTGCGGATTGAGACCCGCGCCTCCCAGGACCGCGGCGCCCAAGAGATAGAAGGCCACCGTGGCAACGGTATAGGTGACCATCGCGGTCCACGCGTCGAGTTGTAAGACTCGCATCCATCCGCGGGCGCGGGCGATCCATTGGGGCGACTCATCACGAGGTCCGGTGAACCGGGCGTAGCCCTTTTCCAGGACCCAGTAGGGGTAAATGATCAGTTCCGCAGCGCCGATGCCGATGATGCCGAAGGCCGCCAGAGCCGTTGCCAACGGGTTGGCCGTGACACCCTCCACGACCTCAGGAAGGCGAAAGCTGAGTCCCAGTAGGATATCCTCTCCTCGGACGGCCCAGTCCGGCTTCGTTTGCAAAAGACAAACGGTGATCACCGTGATCACTGTGAAGGAGACGACCATCGCGGTGGCAAAGGTCTGGATGAGAGAGTAGCGACCAAAGTACAGGATGGCTGAGGTGAGGACCGCGATGATGGCGGCCCAGAGACGGACATCCCGGGGTTCCTCGGCATCGGCGAGCCGTTGGGCCTTGGCATCCGTTGCATCCCGCTGCGCGGTGGTGGAGGGCGCCTCCTCGCCGCGGGCCTGGGACATCGCCAAAGTCACGCGCTCCCGAATCACTGCGTCCTGCAGCCGGTTGTAGTCTGCGCCTTGCTGAGTGAGGGGCTGAGCAATGGTCAGCGTCTGGCCGATAGCGCCGAGGATGCCTCCCATCTGTGAGAGAGTGAGGACCATCACCACGACCCAGTACCAGACCAACCAATTGACACGCCAGCGGGGACCCGGTACGGAGTCCAAGGCCCTCAGTGACGTTTGATTCCAGGTAATGGTATAACGGCCGAACTCAATTTGAGTGAACACCTTGATCCCACAACCAATCAAGATGAGCCACAAGAGCTGGTACCCTGCTTCCGCGCCCACCTTGGTCGTGGCGATCAGTTCGCCGGATCCCACAATGGCGGCGGCGATGATCATGCCGGGACCGAGATGTCGTAGGGACTGTCGCAGGGTGATGGGCGGATCACGGTGAGCCGAGGCTTCATCTTCAGGGCGTGATTCCTGCTGATCTCTGTCGTTTTTCATGCAGAAGGCCCCTTTACCACTCAGTATTCCAGGGTTTAGGTCGCGGGATTATACCAAGGCTCAGGCAGAAACTCCATGCTAGGCTCGAAGTCAGGTCGAATTTTTCGACAGAGCCTAACACCGGCGGAGTCGTCAACTCTGAACAGGAAAGAGTGCGAACTGGGATCTCTACCCTATTCGCAGTCCACGCTTCCTTGACGGTCCCGACGTTGTGTCTGCCACAGACTGAAATGAGGGACTCAGCCAAAATTTCAAAAAAAACAAAACCCTGTAAGGAATTCAGTTCTGTCCCCGACTCATTTGCGTGAACGAAAATAGGCGCTCATGTTGAGACGGCCTGAACTAGACCAGTTGTTTTTACGAAGCGGTTCGCTATTTCCTCTGTCCCTTACTGCCTCCAGGCTACTAAATGACCTGTCGTGAATAGCCGAAGAGGTGAGACACGTCAGTGGCTCTCCTCTTCGGCTTTCCGAATTGTATTAAACATTTCTCTTGTTTGCTGGAACTCTGTAGGACGTTTGTGCGCAGGGCTGAACTCGATGTCTTCTGACCGGTGGCTTCGGGTTTTGTTTGCCAATGGGCGCCAATTCTGATAATTGTCTGCAGGCCGTTTCCTCGTGTTTGGAATGGTGCGTTAACTCCCGAGCACTTAAATGACCATGGCGGACAAAACCTTGCAGACCAAGGATATTTCGGTACTGAGAATCACCCGCGATGCGGTAGATTCGGGCCGTGACTGTGTGGCGATTGAAGAGCCTTTGGAAATCGGTCTGAACTACTATGCCGAGGAAGGGCAAGTCCATCAGACGATCTCGGTCACCATGCGGACGCCCGGCGAGGATTCGGAACTTGCGGTGGGATTCCTATTCAGTGAGGGTATCGTCGAAAAAATGAGCCAAGTGGAGGCGATCTCGGGTCACGGTGACAATCGCATCGAAGTCACGCTGGCTGCCGGGCATTGTCCGGACGTGACACGACTTCAGCGAAATTTCTATACGACCTCCAGTTGCGGTGTCTGCGGCAAGGCCTCGATAGAGGCCTTGCAGACCGTCGGCGCCGAGAAACTTCCATTGGGAAACATGCGTGTGGACCGGGCCACGCTACAGGGGCTACCGGGGACTCTGTCGGAATCTCAGGCGGTCTTCAAACAGACAGGCGGCCTGCACGCGGCGGCACTCTTCGACTCGTCGGGAAAGTTGCTCAGGGTCCGAGAGGATGTCGGGCGACACAATGCGCTGGACAAGCTGATCGGCGCCTGTCTCCGCGCGGGGGAGGCGCCGCTCCACGAGCGAATCCTGCTCTTGAGTGGCCGGATCAGCTTTGAGTTGGTGCAAAAGGCCGTACGGGCCCAGGTCCCGGTGATCGCGGCCATCGGGGCCCCTTCCAGCCTCGCCATCGAACTGGCCACCGAATACGATGTCACCACAGTCGGCTTCCTGAGCAAGAATCGTTTTAACGTCTACTCGGGACGCGACCGAATCGAGACATAGATGAGTACGCCGGAAAAACATGAGAAGACGGTAGCACAGGCCCAAGCGCCGATCGAGCATGGGGCATTGAAAGTGACCGCCCCGAAGGACAGCGCCGCGGGCGTCGAGGCGGTCTTCTCGACGGTCAAGCATGCCCAGCGAGAGATGGGACTAATCTCGGGACTCTCACTGCTGAGCAAGCTCAACCAGAAGGACGGCTTTTCCTGTCCGGGTTGTGCCTGGCCCGATCCCAAGGAGAGATCGTCGATTGCCGAGTACTGCGAGAACGGCGCGAAGGCCGTCGCCGAAGAGGCGACCCGGAAGGCCTTGGATGCCGAGTTTTTTCGGCAGCACAGCGTTGAAGAACTCGCCGCCTGGTCCGATTTTCGCATCGGCAAGAGCGGACGCCTGACCCAGCCGATGATCAAGAAGAGCGGCTCGAGTCACTATGAGTCTCTCACCTGGGAGCAAGCCTTTGATGTCATTGCCACGCACTTGAGGAGACTCGATTCCCCCGACGAGGCGGCCTTCTATACCTCGGGCCGGACCAGCAATGAGGCGGCATTTCTCTATCAGCTCTTCGTGCGTATGCTTGGCACCAACAACCTGCCCGACTGTTCCAATCTCTGTCATGAATCCAGTGGAGCGGCCCTCACGGAGACCTTGGGTATCGGTAAGGGGTCCGTCACGCTGGAGGACTTCGAACGGGCGGAGCTGATTCTGGTCGTGGGACAGAATCCCGGCACGAACCATCCCCGCATGTTGTCCGCCCTCGAAAAGGCCAAGCGGAATGGATGTCACATCGTTAGCATCAATCCCCTTCCGGAAGCGGGATTGAAGCGGTTCAAGAATCCGCAACGTCTATCCGGATACTTGGGCGGCGGTACGCAACTGGCCGACATGCACCTGCCCGTCAAGATCAACGGAGACGTGCCCCTGCTCAAGGGCGTGCTGAAGTGTCTCCTGGCGGGACACGAGCAGGGCCCGGAGGCCTGGATCAATGAAGCGTTCATTGAGGACAGGACAGAAGGCTATGAGGCCTTCGTGGCGGACCTCAAGCAGGAGTCATTCGATCTCTGCGTCGAAGAAAGTGGCATCCCGCTGGCGCAAATGGAGGCGCTGGCCGCCCTCATCGGCCGATCCCAACGCATCATCTGCTGTTGGGCCATGGGCTTGACCCAGCACAAGAATGCGGTGTCCAATATACAACTGCTGGTCAACCTCCTCCTGCTCAAGGGCAGCATCGGTATCCCGGGCGGCGGCACCTGTCCGGTGCGGGGACACAGCAATGTGCAGGGTGACCGCACCATGGGTATTTGGGAGATTCCCGAGCCGGCCTTCATGGAGAAGCTCAAACAGCGTTTCGCCTTTGAGCCGCCTATGCGGACGGGCTACAACACGGTACAGGCCATCAAGGCCATGCATGCCGGCAAGGTGAGATTCTTCATGAGCATGGGGGGCAATCTTGTTTCCGCCGGGCCGGATACCGAGTATACGGCGGCGGCCATTCGCCAGGTGGATCTGACGGTGTGCGTCTCGACCAAGCTCAATCGAGCGCATCTGGTCACCGGCAGGGAGGCCCTTATTCTGCCCTGTCTGGTTCGGTCCGAACGGGACGTGCAAGAGGGCGGCGTTCAGTTCGTCTCCCTGGAGAACTCTATGAGCATCGTGCAGTCCTCAGAGGGTAGGGCAGACCCCATCTCCGACGACCTTCTCAGCGAATCGGCCATCGTGGCCGGTATTGCGGAGCGAACCTTGAGCCCCAATGGGGGCGTGGACTGGCTGCACCTGGTGGGCGACTACGATCGCATTCGCGACCATATCGAAGCGACGATACCGGGCTTCGACCGCTACAACGAACGCGTCCGCCAGCCGGACGGATTCACTCTGCCCAACTGCAACCGTGAGGGACGCTTCGATACCGATACCGGCAAGGCCAAGTTCACGGTGCATGCCATCGAGCGCAGTGATCTGGCCGCGGATGAGTACTTGATGATGACGATCCGAAGTCATGACCAGTACAACACGACAATTTACGGCATGGATGATCGCTATCGGGGTGTCTCCAACGACAGACGCATCGTATTCATGAATGACGGCGATGTGCAGCGGGCCGGTTTGGCCTCGGGACAGCCGGTAGATATCATCAATCGCTACGGGGGCCGGGAACGCGTGGCCGCCAGTTTCCTCGTGGTCCCCTATCCCATCCCTCCCCAGTGCATCGCCACCTACTTCCCGGAGGCCAATGTCCTGGTCCCCATCGACAGCACGGCCCGGAAGAGTCATACGCCGACGTCGAAATCGGTCGTCGTGACGCTACGACCCTCAACTGTCACTCCCTAGGCCTGGCGATCTTAGCGACTTTGCGCAGGGCACTGTAGTTGATATAATCGGCCCGCTCCTGATTGTGTTGTGTCCCACAAAAACCGCGTGTCATCAACAAAGGGCAGAGAAAAAGAGAAATGCAGTTCCGAGGCATCTACGTTCCAGTCATCACGCCATTCACAGCCGACTACGCCGTAGACAAAGAGGCCTACGCACAGGTCATCGAGCACCTCATCGGGCAAGGTGTGCATGGTATCGTTATCGGCGGGACGACCGGCGAGAACTATGCCTTGACGCAGGAAGAACGCATCTGGCAATTCGACTTCGCCCAGGGACTGATCAAGGGTCGTGTCCCCTGGATCGCCGGCGTCAACGACATTCGCACCGAGGACGTCTGCGGATTTGCCGAGGCCGCCAAGCGGGCGGGAGCGGACGCCTTGCTGTTGGCCATTCCACCCTACTCTCTCCCTACGGGCAAGGAACTGGCTCTGCACGCCTTGAAAGTCGATCGGGCGGCCAATCTGCCCATCATTCTCTATAACTATCCGGCCCGCTCCGGTGCGGAAATGGGCCGCGAGTTCCTGGAGCGTGTTGCCCGCAGCGCCAACTTTCTCGCCATCAAGGAGAGCAGTGGTGACATCAATCGCGTGCACATGCTGGCCCGCGAGTTCCCCCATCTGCAGTTGAGTTGTGGGGCCGATGACCAGGCCCTGGAGTTCTTTGCCTGGGGGGCCCAGAGTTGGGTGTGCGCGGCGGCGAATTTCTTCAGCCCGGAGTGTCTCCTGCTCTACGAAAGCTGTGTGGTCCGGGGGGACTTTGCCACGGGGCGACGCATCATGAAGGCCATGCTGCCCCTGATGACCGTGCTGGAACGCGGGGGTAAGTTTGTCCAGTGCGTCAAGTATGCCTGTGAGCTGGAAGGCATGCCCGCCGGCGAAACGGTCCGCTTACCGCTGCGGCCCATGAAAAAGGAACTGAAACGCTCACTGAGAGATACGCTCCTCACGGCACAGACCACCATTCGGCGGATCGCCCAGGAGCAGGGAGGCAGCCAGGATGTCTGATCTACTGTCCCGGCAAGAGTACCAGGCCATTGCCGATCAACTCGTGCTAACGACGAATGCCCACATCAATGGAAAATTCACCCCCGCCAAGTCGGGCAAGACCTACGAGACCACCAACCCGGCCACCGGCGAGGTCTTGGCGCGGATTGCCTCCTGCGGTTCGGAGGACGTGGACTATGCCGTCAAGAAGGCGCGACAGGCCTTCGAGAGCGGCGTGTGGTCGCGGTTGCATCCGAGCGCGCGCAAAGAGATCATGATCAGGATGGTCAAACTGATGAAGCGCAACCGCCACGAGCTATCCGTGCTGGAGAGCCTGGACAGCGGTAAACCGATCCGAGACATCGCCACCATCGACCTGCCCGAGACGCTGGAGTGCTTCGCCTGGTATGCGGAGGCGGCCGACAAGCTCTACGATCAGATGTCACCGGCCACCGACGACGCGCTGGGTTTGATCGTGCGGGAACCGGTGGGGGTGGTGGCCTGCGTGTTGCCCTGGAACTTCCCCTTACAGATGATGGGGTGGAAGGCCGGCCCGGCCTTGGCTGCGGGCAATAGCGTCATTGTCAAGCCGGCCAGTGAGACGAGCATGAGCGCGCTGCGGGTGGCCGAGTTGGCGACCGAAGCAGGGATACCGCCGGGTGTGCTCAACGTGGTGACCGGACCGGGGTCTATCGTCGGTAAGGCCATCGGCATGCACCCCGATATCGGCGCCGTCTCCTTCACGGGTTCGACCGAGGTCGGACGTCGCGTCCTGGAGTACTCCGCCCGCAGCAATCTCAAACGCGTTGTACTCGAGTTGGGCGGCAAGAACCCGGCCGTGGTGTTGGAGGATGCCGAAGCGATGGATGCCGTGGCCGAACAGGTGATCCGGGCGGTCTTCTGGAACATGGGGGAGAACTGCACCTCGAATTCGCGGCTGATCGTCCATCGCAAGCACAAGGAGGATCTGCTGCCGCGTCTGCTCGACAAGCTGCGCGACTGGAAGACCGGCGATCCCCTGGATCCCCAGAACGCCCTGGGAGCGATGGTGTCACAGAGACAATTTGACGACGTGATGGGTTATATTGCCAAGGGCAAGGAAGAAGGGGCCACCCTCATCACCGGTGGCGAAGCGCTGGCGATCGGCAAAGGCCTCTTCATTGCGCCCACGATCTTTGACGATGTCACCCCGGACATGACCATTGCCCGGGAGGAGATCTTTGGGCCGGTCCTCACCATCCTCACGGTGGGCAGCGATGCCGAGGCCATTGATCTGGCAAACGACACCTGCTATGGCCTTCAGGCCTCGGTTTTCTGCGCCCACGGGAAGAAGGCTCTGCGGGCCGCACGCCAGTTGCGGGCGGGGACCGTGACCGTCAACTGTTACGGCGAAGGAGACATCACCACTCCCTTCGGCGGCTACAAACTCTCCGGATTCGGCGGCCGGGACAACGGTTTCCATGCCTTCGATCAGTACACCGAGGTCAAGACGATCTGGCTCGACCTGAGCGAACATGAACTGGACGCGGGCCTGGACTGAGCCCGTGTTCGGCCTGGGGGCAGGGCGATCGCAGGTAGATTCCAATCCGCACGAAGTGTGGCAGAAATGCCAATGGGCCAGGATTCCTACCGTTCGAGTAATCAGTAAACAGTAATCAGTGATCGGGTATGGCCAGAAACTGATTACTTTGTCACTGATTACTGATTACTACCCCCGTGAGATTCTGGAGAGGGGTAGAAAAAGGGGGCATTAACGTCTGCCTAAGTTCACATGCGAGGAGAGGGCGGCACATGAGGCAGGCGCGGGTCTATGTGCATGGGACCTTCGCAGGCATGCTGCTGGAGGAACGGCCGGCAGGGGATTGCCTGTTCCGCTATGACGAAGACTATGACGGACCACCCGTCTCTATTAGCCCTTCCTCTCGCTCCACGGGAACATCGATTTGCTGGACTGCCCGCATTCTTTGAAGGGCTCCTGCCGGAGGGAGACATGCTAGAAGGCTTGCTGCGTCAGAACAAGATCGACCGAACCGACACCTTCGCCCAGTTGATCGCGGTGGGCAAAGACACCGTCGGCGCCGTCACCATAGAAGCTGACACCGCATGAATCGCTGTCCGATCACGCTGGGAGAATGCTCCGAAGGCCGCTACAGTCGGGAGGGCCTCCGTCTCTTGTCACGCCGTTTGACGGACCTGAAGCCTTTTCCCCACAGCGCCGAACAACAGCGACAGGAGGCGGTCCTGCGGGCCGGAAAGATCTCGGTGCAGGGCATCCAACCCAAGCTCAGCGCAGTCCTCCAGGTCCAAGAACAGACATTCAGCCTGAGCGACCGTCGCGCACGCTACATCATCAAGCCGCCGCACGCCATCTATCCTCATCTCCCTGAGAACGAGGCCCTGACCATGCATCTGGCTCAGGCAGCCGGCATTGAGGTCCCCCTGCATGGCCTGGTCTATTCCCAGGATGGCAGTCTCTCCTACTTTGTCCGGCGCTTTGACCGGGTGGGACACAACCGGAAGTTGGCCGTCGAAGACTTCGCCCAGTTGAGCCAGCGGACACGGGACACCAAGTACGACTCCAGCATGGAGCGGCTGGTACTGATCCTCGATCGCCACTGCACCTTTCCCGCCGTGGAAAAGGTCGAACTGCTGCGACGAAGCCTGTTCAACTTTCTCACCGGCAACGAGGACATGCATCTGAAGAACTTCTCCTTGATTACCCGCAATGGCAAGATCGAACTCTCGCCCGCCTACGACCTCATCAACACGACAATCCCGTTTCAAGCATTGGGTAAACCCTTGAACGAGATCGAAGAAGTGGCTCTGCCCCTGAAGGGCAACAAGAAAGGCCTGAGCGCCCAAGCCTGGCTTCGTTACTATGCCCAAGAGCGTTTGGAGCTGACCGAGAAGGTTTTGCAGAGCGTCGTAGCAGGGCTTCGGCGTTCACTGGCCGGCTGGCAGGAGACCATGGGTGTCAGTTTTCTAGCGGAGGAGGAGAAGGCCCTTTATCATGACCTGCTGCGCGAACGTGCAACCAGACTGGGATTAGGATAACAACGTATGGACTGCGACTGTTCACCCCAACGTTGCACAAGTATCTGCATGTTAGCGGTTTAGCGAACACACCATTGTGGCCGTCTTTTGTGGGAAAGGGGGAGTTTTGAGTTCGTCCTGTGGGTGTTGGCGGTAAAAGCATATAATAACGTGTTCACCGCTAGATCGATGCCAAAGCAGAGAGAACAATATGCGTTGCAGAAAGTCGTTGCCGATAATTGCTGGATTGATGCTGACGATACCGGTCATGGTGGTGTACGGTGTCCCTGCGGCTTCGTCGGAACCAACTGCCACCTTTCCGTCAAATCTTGTGCCGGTCGCAAGACGGCCTGCGACGCCGGCCCCTTCCGATACCGCACGGCCCCAGGCGGAACATCGCATTGCTGTGCGCCAGGTGGACGGTCAGGGAGAGTTTTACGACAAACAGAGTGGAGAGAAATTCACCCCGCGCGGGGTGAACTACGTTTTTGTCCCAGTAGGGGACACGTACACGAACATACTGCTGCATGTCGGTACATACGACCCTCAGCGCACGCGTGACGATTTTACTCACCTGGGGAGTCTGGGTTACAACAGTGTGCGCGTTTTCCTCGATCACTGCAACTGGGGACCGGGCTGCATTGCCAACGTGAACGAGCCGGGGCTTAATCCAGCCTATCTGGACAACATCGCGGACATGATGCAGGCAGCCAGAGAGGCCAGTGTCTATCTCCTCTTTACGTCCAATGATTTGCCCGATGCCGGTGGCTATGCGGACGAAGCCAATCGCGGCGCAGGCGAGGACTTTTCCGGCTATCGTAACTCATACTACTTGCATCGATGGGCCATCTCCGCCACCCGGCGTTATTGGCGCGACCTGTTAACCGGTCTGGTCGACCGGCATGCCGCCTTTGATGCCGTACTGGCCTGGCAGTTGGTCAATGAGCAGTGGATGTTCCGGGACCAGCCACCGCTCTCTCTAGCCAGTGGCATCGTCGAGACCACCACAGGTTTTTATGACATGAACGACCTGCAGCAAAAGGAGCAGATGGTCAGTGACGGCATCATCTACTATATCGCTCAGGTGAAGGAAGAGATCCTATTGCACGACGCAAGCGCGCTGGTCACGATGGGATTCTTCGTCCCTGAACTGGTCGCTCCAGGGTGGTACGTGGAAACGGCTTCCCTGCTGGAAAGAGCAGACTTGGATTTCTTTGATTTCCACGCGTATTCTGGGTCGATTAGCCTGCTGGCCCATGCCGAGGGATTTGGAATGATAGGTTATACGATCAAGCCGATCATCCTGGGCGAATACGGCGCCTTTCGCCACCTGTATGAAGATCCAGAAACGGCAGCGAGAGTGACCACCCGGTGGATGTCCGAATCCTGTCAGTTGGGTTTTGATGGCTGGTTGTATTGGACGTATTACCCGGCTGCGGCCGACGTCGGGGATCGCACATGGGGGATGGTAGATGAAGATGATTATCTTCTTGAACTGTTCGCCCCTCGAAACCAGCCTGACCCCTGCATAGAAGTTGACCTTCCCAACAACAACGTGGCTTACAACAAACCGGTGCGCGCTTCCAGCAGCTTACCGGAAGAACCCCCATCGCAGGCAGTGGACGACAATCCCGCTACGCAATGGGGCGCGGGCGCATCCCCCGTGCAATGGATCGAGATCGATCTGCAAGGCACCTATCGGATCCATGAAATACGCCTGCTGGTCGCGCAATGGCCGGAAGGTGACACGCTCCATTACATTCAGACCCGCCTCTCCAGCACGGATGCATACACCACGGTTCATGGATTCGCCGGCACGACCGTCGACAACGAATGGCTGGTATTCAAGCCGGATGTGTCGCTGGAAAACGTCGGGCAAATCCGCATCCGGACCATCAGTAGTCCATCTTGGGTAGCTTGGAAAGAAATCCGCGTCATTGGCGACGAAATCCGACCATAAGTAGGATGTGACTTGGCTGAATACTGGGTAAGCCTTGGGGACAAGGGTGAAGGGTGAAGGGTGAAGGATGAAGGATGAAGAGCGAAGGCTGAAGGTGTACATGTTGTAGAGTTTTATGTTTTATGTTTTATGTTTTAAGCAGGAATCCACGGCAGCCTAAATCTTAACACTTAAAACCTAACACTTAAAACTGAAACAGGGTGAAGAGTGAAAAGTGAACGATATTTTGGCGGCGTCCTTGATCGACGCCTGGAGATTCAGCTTCCGGACGCCGCCTTTTTTGCGAAGGAGTCGTGAATTGCACCCCCACACGTTCTACTCCACGCTATATGGACACGATAAACGCGACGAGGTGTTCGTGGTGATGAGCTTCGCTGATGAATTTACCGCGAGGTGGAAGCAGGTCATTGAACCAAACATCCGAGATGACCTAAAATTATTTGCTAATCGGGTAGATTTCAATCGTTCCGGCGAGTCCCAAGTGCATGACAAGTGCATGACATTCTTGACGGGATCGCCCATTCAAGATTAGTCGTCGCAGACATCACGTCGGTCCGAATGAAAGACGTGCACGGCAAAGAGTGGCCTCAGCGAAACGGTAACGTCATGTGGGAAGTGGGGATTGCACATGTCATGCGAATTCCCGATGAAGTGATCTTGATTCGCTCAGATGACGACGATGCCATTTTTGACCTGACGCAATTTCGGGCGTTCCAATACGACCCGAATGATGTGTCGGCAGCCCGCACCTTCTTACTAACGCTCGCTCGCGACCGTCTCAGAGCCATCGACCAGACAAAATCCGCCTACGTTCGCAAGTGTGCGGACGCACTCGACCCTCATTCGATCGATTTCTTGCTACACGGCTGTCCGTTTGTCGGACCACCGTTTGACATCAGTCTCAATCTAGTAAACGCCACGATGCTCCCTCGGCTTTTTGAACTGGGTATCCTCGAAGCTTCGCAATGGACTGTTGTGAAAGGCGACGATGATGCGGGGCAGGCCCACTCGGATATAAAGTATTCGGTGACCAAGTTCGGCCAGGACGTCGCGATGTTCATTGCTGGGAAGTTTAACTTCAACCCTGAGACTTGATTACTGACCACTGATTACTGATTACTTTTCACTCTTCACCCCTTCCCCTCACGCCGCCTTAATCTCCGCCACGGTCCGCCGGGTCTCGGGTCCCTGGACCAGGTCGGCGAGCTAGACGGATCCGTCGACGGCGGCCCGGCCGATGCTCTTGACGATCTCGGACGCGGTGGCCTCGGCGGTCTTGCGCTTGCCCGGCTGGCTGCGGCCCCATAGGCCCGCCAGGCCGGTGAGTCCGGCGAGGGCTAGTGTGGTGAGACCGCCCGCTGTAGGGATAGCCGCCGCCCGCCGCCGTGTTGGCCGACTGCAGGGCCTCGAGGGTGTTGAGCAGCGTGTTGTCGCCTGAGAATTGGGTCTGGCCGATCGACGGCGGTGGCGATCTGGCCTAGGCGGTTCTGTAGGTCGTCGATGGTGCGGTTGGCGTCGCTGACCCGGGCGAGCTGCTCAGGAGAGATCAGGCCGTCTTGCTCTGTTCGGGTCCCCCTACCGTGGCTGCGCACAACATAATCACGGCTTAATCATGTCGAGTTGGTAATAGAGATTGATGAGGGCACGATTGACGAGGCGTTCCCCAGCGCCCACTTCGACGCGAGTGGCGGAGGCGGCGCCGTAGCCCCCTTCCGTAGTGGCCTTGATGGTGGGAAAGTACCCGAGCGCGTCGTTGGTGTAGCCCACGAAAAACGTGTGCTTGAAACGGCTTTGTGTCTTAAGAGCCAGTCCATGTTCGACGAAAAACTCGCCGGGGAAAAAGCCCAGGGCGACATCGTTTCCGATGAGTAACGTATGAATCGGCGCGGCAATATCGCGTTTCTCACGGGCGGGATCGTTTCGAGCAGCCAAGAGTATCACTTCCGAATGGATGTTGAGTTTGGGGTCGGCGAAGTATTCGCCCATCCTCCCGGTGACATCGAGCACACCTTTCGCGACGGCGGAGCCCATGATTTCGACTTGTTCGAATCCTCCCTCGTCGGGAGGCGTCTTATCCCAAAAGGGATTGATGTCGCCAGGGGCGCCTTGCAGGAACATGCACTGTCCGCCAAGTTTCTCTTCGACCATCCGGGTGAAAGCGCCGACGTAGTCGGCTGAGATCTGGAGGTTTTCAGGGCCGAGTACGACCGGATGACACGCGAAGTTCACGAGGGTAGCGATGGACTCACCTTTGTTATCTTCCACGCGGATCACGCCGAGGGAATAATCGAGGGGCACGGTGGGAATGCGGCCGCGATTTTCCCAAAACATAAACACTTCGCCGTTGGGTTTGATCATGCGGCGGTTGTGGCCTTCACGCACTACTCCCCAGCCAACGCCGATGCGGGCTTCACGGAGATTCTTGTCGGCCCTCACAATGGCATCGGCGACTTTGCGCTCCATTTCACGGACCCACGGCATGGACTCGTTGGGGAAGTCTTCCGAAAATCGCGGCGCGGAATGGGTGTGGGACGCCACACATAGAATGTTCTCGATTCCCGTTTCTTTTTCTACGATGACCCGCACATTGTCGGTGTTCTCTTTAGGAAAGGAGCCAAGGTCGAGCGTGACGATGGCGACCTTGGTTTCGCCGTCGTCGAGAACCACGGCCTTGGCGAACAAGGGGTCGTGCACGCCGCGGGAAACATTCACGCCGCGCGCGCCGTACCCATACATGCGGCTGCCGATGGGTGGGGTGACGTCGGCCTTGGCGGTACCGGCTCGAAATTCAGCCACGGCGGAGTCAACGGCACAGAGGTTTAAGACCGCGATGAAGCAGACGACATTAATGCTTTTCCGGATCATGATGATGTTCTCCGTATACAGGGTTGAATCAATAAAGTTACTCGCGCTTGAGGCGTTCGGGATTCAAGCGCTTGGGATTCGAATCCTCGAGTTTGTCTCCCACCATACGAACGACATTCTCGACCATGACGTCTTCCACCGACGGATCCCACCCGACAGGCGACGCGTATTGAATTTGGATCACGCGGGATTGGTACGCATCCAGCCGGACGAGTTCGCGGGTGGGAATGTACAGGTTGTGTTCGCCCATGTAGGCCGTGACGAAAATGGGGCCTTCGGCGCGGAAGGCGTCTTTGATGCGCATGCCGATGGGGCTACAAACTTCGCCCTGCATGGCTACAAAAGGCATGGGGCCAATTTGTGCCACGATGGTTTCCTCGTAGACGCACGGGATATCGTCGTGAATGCTGGCTTGGTATTTGTCGAGAAACTTCTTATCGTCCTTGCTGACGAGATAGGTGTCGTCGGTGCAAACCATTTGCAGGGTCGAGGTGGGAAATTCGAGTCCCTCGTCGTAGTAGCGGATGAGCATGCGCACCCAGTTGGTGCCGCGATCTTTATGGGGGTACGGCACGAAACCCACATCCATGGGGACTTTCTTGGCAAGTTCGCGGGCTTCGGCCTCCGGCATGGGCGGCGCGAGAGGCAGGTCGAAAATCTCGTAGGAACTACTCAATGGACCGGTAATGTCAATTAGGCCGTCGGAAAAAACGATATCGAGGGTGGCGTCGGCGAGTTTCTTGGCGGTAGCTTCGGTGACGCTCTGCAGTACGGCATCGACCGCTTCGGGACCTCTCTTTCTAGCATCGCGAAGACGCTTCGAATACCCATCGGGGCGGCGTACAAATTGGTTTCCGCCGGATGCGTCGCAGTACATGGCCTGCACGCCGGGGAGCGCCGCTTCGATTCGATCCATGGCCCAACCGGGATGACCGGGCCCCACCTTGTTCACCGAAGCCTGGGTGGGATGGGATGGGTGATTGAACAAGATCGCAAGGGGTTTATTGCCTTTGGATACTTTGAGTAGTTGGATTTCATAATCGACGGGTGCATTGCCGCGGCTGAAGACAAAGTAGCCGTCGCCGTCGCCGTACTCGACCGTGACCGGACCCGATTCGTTGGAGATGGCTTCCTTGATTAGACCGAAGATTTTGTCGGCAAGTTTGTTGCCGTATTTAAAATTATCGGGAACGATTTGGATCGGTGCGCTGTGGTTGTGGGTCGCGAGAAGGATCAAGAATTCCCTGCCGATGCCAAGTTCTTTTTCGACTCGGGCGCGCAGCGGGGCGGTCCCCACGTCGAGGCAGTTAAGATCGTAGGTAACGAAGACGAGACGGTTGGTGCCGTCGTGCAAGGTCAGCACACGGGCGTAGATATCCTTTAGCGCCTCCTGGGAGGCGCGCCCGTTCACCATGACCAGGGGTTCACTGTTGGTGATCGGGGCCTTGGCCACTCCGGCCTTGAGTTCAAAACCGAAGGCACTCACCGGAATAAAAACCCACATCCCAACAAAGGCCAACATGATACTACCTTTCATGATGCGCTCCCAATACCAGTTCGCCATTCAAAATCGGATTCAATTGCAGCAATACCTAAACGGGCAACTCCAGAAATTCCTTGGGCACTCATACCCATTGAAGCAAAATTAAACGTTCGTTGCAACGGCTTCGTTTGATGTACTCAGGGGCTGCGGGCCGAAGCTGAATCGCAGGCGATTCCCCGTGGGGTGCAGATATTAATCTCGTATAACTCCTTCTGTAACACGGACATAAGGTCAACGCGGCTGAAAGTGTTTGCCGCTTGGATGAGGGTTTCGTAGCGTGCCCAGACGATGAAGCAGAAACTACGGCTCCCGCTCGTCACTTGTCTGGCCTATTGCATCGACGAGGAACTCTACAAAGCAATTGACTACCTGAGGGAACAGGTACGGGTACTCGGGGAGCATCAAGAGGGCCAGGGCAATCGCATTCGTTTGACCAACAAGCAGCGGATGAGGGTGGCAGCAGAGGCCAAACGGGTCAGCCGAAAGATGCCGGAGCAGTGTACAGAGATGTTCACCCCAGACACGATAATGCGGTGGTATCGACAACTTGTCGCGAAAAAATACAATGGATCTCAGAACCGATCCTCCCCTGGCCGACCACAGATTACCCGGGAGATAGTCGATCTCTTCATTCGGTTCAAGCGAGAAAATCCACGCTGGGGATACCAGAAGATCACCGATCAGATCGTCTATCTGGGCCATAAGATCAGTAAATCCAGCATGAAGAACATCCTCATTGAAAATGGCTATGATCCTGAGCCAGACTTTACCGCCAGATCAACCTGGAATGAGTTTATCAAGAGCCATTGGGACATATTCTCTCTTCCGTGGAGCACCTTGACTATGTACTTCGACGATGCAGTGAGTATTATTATTATTTTATCATCATCATGAACGCATGCATCAATCCTGGGGAAGGACCATTGAGCCCAAGCACGGCATTGAGGATACTGCGGAGATTACCTGCATCGAACGCTTGGGCGGCCTGTTGAAGTCGTACCACAAATTGGCCGCCTGATTCTTAATGCAAGATGGGATCGTGACAGAGAAAGTGCATCCATATGACAGGTTTTCAACCAAGACCCATTGCTTCAAACCTTAGGCCACCGCCAAGCCGCCATTGAACCTTCAGACTCCGGTCGGGTTTTTGCGAAGTAACACCTGAAAGACAAATGACTTGGCCACGCTTGTGAATTTACACCGCGGGGGCTAGGGCTCGCCAGATCGCGAAGTGAATCATCTGCTTGCAGGTTTCCCCAGGTTCAGGTATCCTGGACTAGCGGCCGAGGTCGCAGTAAGCTGGGATGCTCACCTCCGTCGGGCCATACAGGGTCTACTCTTAAGTGAGAAAATGGCATATATCGGTCAGTTTCTCGCGTCTAAAGGCTATCTCTTTTGGGGCTTATCAGGAAACCATATCATAACTTGTTGCCTTCAGCTGTAAACGAAAGGAAAAAAATGAAAACGAGACGATTGATTGTTATTCTTGCGATGGCAGTCCTCCAGACGACAGCCTTTGCG
>JADFMM010000256.1 GCA_022563885.1 Planctomycetota bacterium
GTCAAGACTCAGTCCCTCTTTGAGTTCAACTAGGCTCTGTCTGAAAACGCCGTCGTCGGCCCGAGAGCGAGCAATTTTTTCGCCTGGCAAAGACGGCGAAGCAGGCGATGTTGGTTCTATCGTCGATACAGCCGGATGCAGCCAGGCGGAAAAAGGGCCGCTCGAAGCCAGATCGAGTTCTCAGACAGAGCCTTAGCTCCGTATCACAACTGGACGGCCGCGTTCTGTTTGAGCACGCTCAGTTTTTCCCGTATCTCGCCTGACATACGACTGTTGGGAAAACCCTCGATGATGTGCTGCCCCACTTTCAGGGCGTCGTCCCAGTTTCGGTCGGACACGGCCAGGGAAAACTGGACACCCAAATTGTGCAACTTGTTTTTGAAGATATCTTTCGCCGCCTCCTGGAGAGCGAGTGCCTCATTGGGTGTCAGGTAGATGTCGAGTTCCTTGAGGATTTCCAGTCCCCTGTCCGTGTCTTGTTCTCTGGCGGAATCGTCCCAAGCAGATAGAAGCGTTTTCTTGTGCTTTCCCTTGGCGACGAACAGTTTTTCCCGCAGCGCTCTGGCCGCGTTTGAATTGGGAAAGGCCTTGATCAGTCCTTCGATTTGCAGGCTTGCCTTCGACCAGTGGTGATCCGCAAGCAGACCTTCAATCTGGAGAACGAATTGGCGGATACGATCCTCTCTGGCCGCGCCCTGGAGCTGCTGGGCCTGAGTACGAAGCCTCTCAGCCAGGTCGCGATACTCACGACGCTCCGCGATATCATCGATCAGTTCATAAGCTGCTTCAAACTCCTGTCGCTGCAGTTTCAGTGCGACAGCCTCCTGAAGGGACGAGCGTTCCGTGTCACGAAAGGCGATGGCCTTGGCCGATTCACTCAAGCGTGTGGTTTGGCTGATCTCGGCAAGTTCGTCCGTGATGCTGCTCAATGTTTTCGTGAGACCATCGAGTTTAACACTGTTGCCTTTTACCGCGTCGGTAAGGGTCGATATCCGCACTAGCGTGTACAGGATGGCGCCGAGGAGAATTGCGGCCCCGCAATAGAGCAACGCCGACGACACGCCGCCAACTCCCGTTCCATTGTCACCCAGCACAATGAAGGAAACGACGGGAACGACGACGGCGACCAGCAGGATGTGCCATTTGAAGCCTGCGAGAAATGACGGCGGCTGGTCCGAATGCATAATAACACCTCCTGAGTCCCTAGAGGGTACGGATACTATGCGAACACCCGTTATTATACAGACCGGGCACAGGTCATGTCAACGCGTCTGCTCAGCTATTCGGGCTGTCTCCGTCGCACTCGATCTGGTAGGCTCCGCCGATGCCGGAGGGACCCAGGCTAAACAAGGGTGTTCGCGGGACCACCACGGCGTCGCTCCGCTGTTTCGCTACTTCCAGGGCGCATAACGCTTTCTCCATGAATCGCTGCCAATCGTGAATCATCGTCGCCAGCATGTCGAACTCTCCGGGGGCGAGCCCGCCCAGAAAGCGGCACAACTGACCCCATTCGTCCGGATTGATGCCTGGGCTGAGGCTGCAGATGAGGCCTGCTTCGGTGGCAGACAGATGATCGATACAGGCTGTTTGGGTTGCCATGAGCCACTCCTTAATGGGTATTCAACATGACTATTGAAACCAGTCTTGGAAGGGCTTGGGTTTGACGTGCCGGCAGAGGTCGGTTCCACCCTGGAACGATAAATTGAATGCTAGTCGATCGGGAGAAAGGCGTCAAGCACTTTATGGTCAAAAAACCATAAAAAAGTTGGCGGGGTCAGTGGGTCAGTAATCGGTCCCTGGTCCCCGGTCCCCTCAGTGCGCTTCTTCGAATACAACCTCTCGTGCGTCGAAAACAGGCCCGGCGAGGCAGCAGAGCTTATAGATCGTTTCGGTCTGTTGGGGGGTTCGGATCTCAACCACACAACTCTGGCAGAGTTCCATGCCGCAGCCCATGTATCGTTCGAGGCTCACCTGGCAGTCGATTTTGTTGCGGCTTGCGATCGCGGCCAGGACGCGGAGCATGGGCTCCGGGCCGCAACCGTAGAGGACGAGATCTGCTGTGGGTCCTTCCCCATGCTCCTGGAGCCATTCGACGAGGCAGTCTGTGACAAAGCCGTGATGGCCTGCCGAGCCGTCGTCGGTGGCGATATGCACGGCGATATTGGGCGCCTCCAGGTCCGGCAGGGAAACGCCCTGGGGAGTGTCCTGCCGTTCGATGGCCAGGTCGTCGATGGTCTTACTGCCGGCAAACAGAACGATCTGTGATACGGCATCACGGGCGGCCAGTTCGGTGGCGAGATGTTGGATAGGCGGGGCGCCGACGCCGCCGGCGACCAAGAGCGCCGTTTGCTTGTTCTCAGGCATCGCAAAGCTGTTGCCCAGGGGGCCGAGTACCCTGAGTCTGTGTCCGGGCTCCAGGGTGATCATGCGGAGCGTGGCCGGACCAAATAGGTAGTAGATGATGTCTATGGTCGTGGTTGTCGGCGTCGCTGAGACAGAGCAGAGACTGAAAGGCCTGCGCAGCATGACGTGACGCCACGCCTGGTCTTGCAGGTGGGCCGGAATCTTGTCCGCGGGTGGCAGCGCGAGACTGGTGACCTCCAGTTGGACGAACTGCCCCGGCTGAAATGTGGCGAAAAGCCGAGCGGCGTCGCCGGAAAACTCAAGACCCAGGCGATAGCAAAGCTTGCCCAGTTGTCTATTGTGTGTGACGCGGGCTTCGTAGTCGCCTCTGCGTTTGATGGCCTCTGGCATGAAGTGTGCGCCCTCCAGCTCGATCGTTGTTTCATGGCAGTTGGTTTTTAAAGAGGGTGACGCCATCCACCATCTTACAGACATGCGTCGCGTAACCCTCTGCATGGTCGGGCCGGGAGCGGGGATACCCACTCTCCACCGCGGCTCGTACACCCTCGACCGCATCGGCCCGGACCAACGCGCCGGACGCGCCCCTGTCACCGCCCCCCAGCATGCGCTCCCCCAGGACGCCCTCGACCGTGCGGACCAGGTCGCACATCGTCTCCAGTTCGGGACCGGAGATCTGGTATTCATCCCGGAGCCCTATGCCGTCGGCGCGGAAGATGGCGCCGACGCGTTCGATGTCACCTGCTTTCCAGGCATCCAACATCTCGTAAAAACGATTCTGCGCGTGATAGATGTAGGTCAGGCGACGGCAGAGTTGGGGATACTCGGCTGAGAACTCATCCTGAATCTTGTGAAATAGCGTTTCTTCACGAACATCCGCCAAGCAGCCGATATCATACCCCCGAGCCTTCAATAGGCCCACTAACTCTTCGCACTGGCCTCGACGCAGCTTGTAGGTGGACTTCTCCAGACCGGGTCGCACGGTCCCCGTATCGAGACTGACGATGCGAAAGTCGGTCGCCCCGGCTCCCAGGGAGACGTACTTGATGGAGCGGTCCGCGGGGTTGTAGTGCGTCCCCATGCCTTCCTTGGCGAAGTAGATCATGATCTGGTCGAGTTGACCGCAAGGGGAACCGATGTAGTCGTTTTCCACCGCCTGAGCGAGATCTATGATGGCCATATCCTCGTCCACGCCGATTTTATTTACGTCCAGGAGCGATAGGATTAGATTGAGGGTCAGGGAAGCGGAGCGGCTCATGCCGCCCCCGGGGATATTGCCATAGAGGACGGCATCGAAGCCGCGGGCAATCTCATAGCCCGCGCGCCGCAGGACGAAATTGACACCGAAGGGAAAGCGGGCCCACCTCTCCGCTATCCCGGGGGACTGAGGGTTCGGCACGTCCCCCAAGGTGAACTCCACCACGCCCTCATCCGGAAAGTTGCCACTGAAGAGGCGCATGCGGTCCGTGCCATTGGCCTTATAGGCCATCCAGATGAACCGGTCGGTTCCCACCCCGAAGAGTTCGGTGCCGTTGTAGTCCCCATGTTCGACGCCGAGACAGAAACGTGACGAGGTGCGTCTAACCTGGCCGCCATGGACGTCCATCTGGTGTTCCCGGGCGAGTCTTCCCAGCAAGTCAAAGGCCTGCGTGTCATTTGAGACAGGTGTCAAGTCACCGGTCATTTCGCGAGACCGATGGGGCTGAACACGGCGTACAGGGCCAGGGTCAGCAGGACAATGATAACGCCCACGAGTTTAGCGCCCTTGCTAGGTTCCAGGTTGATATCTGTTTTCACTTTGAATTCAATGGGCTGCGCCAGTGGCCAGAGTTGCCGGATAACCGCCATGATGATCAGGCAGAGAGCGAAGCAGATGGCCATGCGATTGAGGAACTGGATGTTGGGAGCGACCATCTTCAGAGCCCCATAGGAGACGATGCTGGTGAGCAGGCCGATGACTCCGGCCATCGGCGGGGCCTTGCGCGAGATCAAACCGAACACAAACACCGCTAGAATACCGGGGGAGATGAATCCCTGACCTTCCTGGATGATGGTAAAGATACTGTTGCTGATCCTCGGATTGCCCAGCATGGGGGCGAGGATGACGGCGATCACCGCGAAGACAACGACACAAATGCGACCCAGCAGGACCAGTGTGCCCGGCTTGGCATCGGGTTTGATGTATTTCTGGTAGATGTCCATGGTGAAGATGGTGGAGGCTGCGTTCAGCATGGCCGCCAATGAACTGACGATGGCACCCAAGAGCGCGGCCAGCACGAAGCCCAACCAACCGCTCTTGGCGGGTAGCACGCCGGTCAGTAGCTGTCCCAAAGCCGTATCGTACTTGTAGGCAATAAATTTCTCAGTCGTGACCGTCGCCCCTGCAGCCGCGGTGACGACCGATTGATTGTAGGCGTCCAATTCCGCCGCCAGTTCGCCGAAGACGGTCTTCCAGGCCTTGTCGTCTGACTTGAAGACGGTGTAGGGTTCCACCGTCAGACCGTCCAGTGTCTCCCGGAGGATGGGAAGCACAAAGGGGTTCTGTGTCTCCACGGCCTTCATCTGCTCAGTGGTCTCATACACCGAGAGCATGAACTTGCCGCCCTCCGGCCAACTCCTGATCGCACCCTCGCTGGGTGCGGTCGCCTGTTCTACGAAGTTTGTACTCGGGTTTGCCTGCAGGTACTTGGCGAAGACAGGGGCGTTGTCGAATGTGGACTGGTTTTGCATGTCCTTGGCGTAGAGGTTAAACGCGATGATTCCCGGCACGACAATGACAAAGGGGATGAGCAGTTTCATGAAGGCGGCGAACACGATCCCCTTTTGGCCTTCGGCCAACGAGGCGGACCCTAAGGTTCGCTGGGTGATGTATTGGTTTAAACCCCAATAGTAAAAGTTTGGGATCCAGAGACCCAGCAGCAAGGCGGTCCAAGGCAGCACTTTGTCGTCGCTGGGTAAGAACATGTTCATGCGAACGCCGTTCAAATCCCAAAACCGATCAAAAGCGCCCATGCCCTCTGCCAGCGGCACCAGCGCGATCTCGCCGGTCGCGACATTGATCACCTTGGTGGCCTCTGTCACCGTGCCGAGCTTGTCGAAAGCGAAATACATGATCGCGCCGCCCCCCAGGATGAGGGCGCTGCCCTGGATCAGGTCGGCCCAGGCGCAGGCCTTCAAGCCGCCCGTAGCGACGTAGACCATCGCAATGAACCCAATCACCATAGAGGCACTGGCAATGGAGATGTCATACCCCATCTTGCCACCCATCGTGTTCACCGTTAGGGCGCCCGAATAGGTCACTGATCCGAGTAACAGCATGTAAATAAAGAGCGTGGCAACGGCCATAATCGTACGAGCCGTGGCATTGTAGCGGTACTCCAGGAACTCCGGCATGGTATAAATGCCAGCGCGTAGGAAGTAGGGTAGGAAGCAGAAGGCAACGACGACAAGTGTAATGGCCGCCATCCACTCGTAGCTGGCAATGGCGAGTCCCACATGGCTGGCCGCGTTGCCGCACATTCCCACGAATTGCTCCGAAGAGATGTTTGCCGCGATCAAAGAGAAACCGATCAGCCACCAGTTCAGGCCACGACCCGCCAGGAAGTAGTCTTCGCCCGTCTTCTCTTCCTTGCTCTTGCTCTTGTAGAGTCCCAGCCCAACGACGCTGACCACGAAGACGACAAATACTACAACGTCTAATGTGCCAAAGGCCATACCCTATCCTTTTTCTAAACTTACTTCCCAGTCCCACGTTCAAGGCGCAGGGTCCGGATCATGGTAGGCGGACATTGTACTGCTTCTGCCGAGCGCTGCAAGAATCGCTTGTGGCCTGGGCCTCGATCAGAGGCTCTGGAAGGCCTCCGGAAGCGCGTCTATGATGTCTGAAGCGCAAAGGCTCACCTGCCCCAGACGACTCGCTGCAATGTCCCCCGCGCGTCCGTGCACATAGGTGGCCAGGATGGCGGCATCCAAAGAAGTCAGACCTTGTCCCACCAGAGCCGCGACGACCCCCGTTAAAACGTCTCCACTTCCGCCGGTGGCCATGCCGGGATTGCCGGTGGTGTTGACATAGAGTCCATCTCTGTTGGCGACGACAGAACCGGCCCCTTTTAATATGAGTGTGGTCTCTGTCAGCGTGACGAATCGCTCCGCGAGCGTGCAGCGATCCGCCGGCGCGGGGTCCCGGCAGACGCTGGGCCAGAGGCGCCCCATCTCACCCGGGTGGGGGGTCACGATCAGATTCGCCCGCCGCTGCCGGGGCCAGCCTCTGATCTTGCTCAGATTGTTCAGGCCGTCTGCGTCGAGGACGAGGGTGGTGTTGGGCAGTGCGATGAGGAACGCGATGATCGAGCGTAGGGCCCCACTTTGCCCCAGACCGGGACCGAGGGCCACCACGTCGTTCGCGGCCACTTGATCGAACAAGGTAGATTTTGCCTGATCGCTGATGCGACCCTTGTCGTCCTGGGCGAGAGGCAGGGTCGTATAGGCCGGTTCAAACGAGGCGACGGTGTCGAGGATGCCCTCCGGGCAAGCAATCCGCACCAGGCCCGCACCCGATCGCAGGGCGGCCTTACCGGCTAAGGCCGCGGCCCCTGCCATGCCCCTGCTGCCGGCGATGACGAGGACCCGTCCAAACTGCCCCTTGTGTCCGTCTGGGGGTCTCGTCGGCAGTGGGGGACGATGCTCGATGCGGCGCATGTCATCCCTCTATCTTTCGATTGATCATCGTGGCCGTCACGGCCGCGGAGAAGCCATTGTCGATGTTGACCACGGAGACCCCCGCCGCACAGCTGTTGAGCATGGCCAGCAGGGCCGCCAATCCGCCGAAGCTGGCGCCATAGCCCACACTGGTGGGCACCGCGATCAGGGGACACTTGACGAGGCCTCCGACCACCGAGGCCAAGGCCCCCTCCATGCCCGCCACCACCACAATGACATTTGCGTCCTGCAATCTGCCGATATGCGAAAAGAGGCGATGCAGACCCGCGACACCGACATCGCAGATCAGTTCGGCCCTCTGTCCCATTAGCTCGGCCGTTACCAAAGCTTCGGACGCGACCGGTAGGTCAGCGGTGCCGGCCGTCACAATCGGTAGAACTGCCCGGGAGCGGGGCAGCGGGGCCTGTTCCAGGGTGATGGTCCGCGCCAACTCGTTAAACTTGGCATTCGGCACCTGCCCACTAGCCATGAGGGCGTCGTAAACGTCTCTCGTGCCACGTGTGGCGAGTACATTGGCGCCCGTCGCGGCCAAGGACTCGAAGATCTGAACGGTCTGGTCCGGCGTCTTACCGGGGCAGTAAATGGTTTCCGGGAAACCGCGACGAATCTGCCGATGATGGTCTACGCAGGCAAACCCCAAGTCTTCAAAGGGCAGGGAGCGCAGCTTTTCCAGGACCTGTTCGGTGTTCACCTCTCCGGCCTGCAACTGCTCTAGGATCTGTCTGAGCGTTTTCTCTTGGATAGCGCACCCCCTGGCAAATCGGGTGGGTTTTCGTCGCGTTAAAGCGAGCGAGTATAGCGTTTTGCCCGCAACAGGCAAGAGGTCTAAGCCATTTACTGACAGACAGCTAGCGGCGCACAAGCGGGCAGGATGCAACTTTATCTTGAGTCGCAGTCTCGTTTTGGATACGATACAGGTGTCAACAGCCAAACCCCTTTGAGTCGGAGGTTGGAATGAAGCGAACATCGATTCTACTGCTCATCCTGAGTCTCATCGTGACCGCTCACGCGAAAGTTCTGAGGGTCGACGATGACGGTCTCGCGGATTACACCACCCTCGCCGAGGCCCTCGAGGCTGCCGTGACCGGCGACGAGATCGTCGTTGCCGATGGCTATTACCAGGGCCCCGGCAACCGCGACCTGGACTTTCACGGCAAGCAAGTCGAACTCTACAGTGAGAATGGCCCCAGCCACTGCGTGATCGACTGCGGCGGCAGCAGGGCCGAGCCTCATCGGGCCTTCTACATTCATTCGGGAGAGACGCGGGCGACCCTCGTACAAGGATTTACGATCGTGAACGGTGTGGGTGACACTGTACCCAACAGAGGCGAATTGGCTGGGCCGGGGGGCGCCATTCTCTGCCTTGGTGGCAGCATCACCATCGAGAACTGCCTATTCACCAGTAACAGGGCAAGTGACGGAGGTGCCGTCGCGATCTTCGACTCGGGCTCCTTTCTAGAGGACAGTGTCTTCATTCGGAACTGCACTTTCTGCGGGAATGGGGCCGGGGGCCTGGGCGGGGCTCTCTATGTCGGGCCAAGTGGGGTCCTGAGCCTGCCGAACAGCATCTCATGGGACAATC
>JADFMM010000257.1 GCA_022563885.1 Planctomycetota bacterium
GCCGCGAGGAGCCGCAGAGCGCCTGACGCTTTTTTCAAGAAGTGCCGTGTAAAGAGACGAAAAGTCTTCACGACAGAGGCCCCGCGTCGCAATCCGATGACCAGCGTTCATTTACGGATGCGACTCTAGCAGTAGCTTGCGTAAGCAAAGCCTCCGGGACTGTCCCTTTAGTGGAGCGTCCAACTCAGGGACCTAAAGCCTAGAACCCGGCCGAGGTGGCATTGGGATCCTCGGAAGTTAAACCCCTGCAGGCGTAGCGGGGACTGTCCCGGAATCCGAATAGAATTGTGGGTGAGAATTTTTGGATAGGGCATAGCACCGCCTCTCTAGCACTGTATCAACCGCGAGTCCCATCACCAGACAGCAAGCGAAGAATTCTAACCAGGCGTTGCTATAGTTTGCTCCCAGTACTCATGCACAATTAATTCGGAAACTGGGACAGTTCCCGCGGAGCAGAGGGGTGCAAAGTCCTTGGGAGCCCAACGTAAGCTCATCACCGTTCTTCTCCTCAGCATCCTACCGGGGTCTCGCTCCGCTTAAGGGACAGTCCCAGAGGCTGAGTATACGCATGCTACTTCACATGTTTGTTTCGCCGGTGACGTTCAGTCAAAGGACAAGGTTAGTGGGTCGCGAACTAAGGAAGCGACGCGATCTCCCCCTCGAAGATGTATTCCACCGGCCCGGTCAAGAAGACGTGTCCTTCTTCTTCGAGGTCGATTCTCAGGGCGCCGCCCGGCATGCGGACCGTCACGGGGCTGTCGACGAGAGCCAGCTTGTGCGTTGCTGCCACGGCAGCGCAGGCGCTGCTGCCCGAGGCCAGCGTATAACCGGCCCCTCGTTCCCAGATCTGCATCTCCAACGTGTGGCGGTCCGTGATACGCACGAATTGGACGTTGGTGCGATTGGGAAAGAAGGGATTGCGTTCTACCAGAGGGCCGAGCCGTCGGGTGATTTCCTCCGAGATTTCGGCCAGGGGAATGACACAGTGAGGATTGCCGATAGACAGGCAAGTGACTTCATAGGGCGTGCCGTCGATGTCCAAGGCTTCGCGGATGATCTGCCGATCGGGTCCGGCCATGGGGATGGCCTGGCTTTGAAATGTCACCTTCCCCATGCCTATCTTGATGGTGTCGCCGGTGTCATCCTGAATCTCCGCCGTCACAGGGCCGCCGAGCGTCTGAATTGCGAAGGTCTTGGTTTGCACGTGGTCCGCATCATAGAGGTATCGGGCGAAGATCCGCAGTCCGTTGCCACTCTTTTCCGCCTCGCTTCCATCCGGATTGAAGATTTGGACCCGGTGACAGCCGGAGTCATCAACGATGGGTCCGTACAACAGACCATCCGAACCCACACCGAAGTGACGATCACAGATAAAGCGAATCCGTTCCGGCGTTAGATCCAGGGGAGCGACGGTTGGATCGATGACCAGGTAGTCGTTACCCAGTCCGTGGTACTTCTTGAAGGGGATCGCTGTCATCCGGCTCCTTAAAGAAAAGGGCGATTAGCACGAAGCATACACAGGAGATCACGGTCGGAACAAGCCAAAACCCACGGTAATCGGGCTGGGTCTGGGTCGACGCTCTGACGAAGTGATCCAGACACCAGCCACCTAGCAGATTGGCGGTGAGGGCGCCCAAGCTGGACGTGGCGATGGTGAAGAGCTGGTGCAGGCCGGTGCGAGACTGCGTGTCACAGTAGCTGTCGATGGTGATGTAGAGGGACGTGAAGAAGAAGGCAAAGGCCAGACCATGGCAGGCATTCCCCATGAGCACGAGGAAGTTGGAGGACCCAAACGCAAAGGCGGAGAAGCGACCGATTTCCGCTAGCAGACCCAGTAGCAGTGTTCGCTTGGTCCCGAGTCGGGCCAGAAACCAGGCAAGCAGGCACATGGCAACCATCTCTGTGATCTGTCCGGCGCTCATCATGGGCATGATCTGGCCCTCGGTATAGCCCAGGTCCTTGAGATAGAGGGCCATGCCAAAGTAGTAGTAACGATCGACCGTCCCGACCAGATACCCTGCCGCTGCCATGAGCAGGACTTGGGGCTTCATGAATACCCGCATCGATTCTCGTGGTAAGAGACGGATCGGCCCTTGGATTCGCTTGTCGACCCGCGGTAAAGAGAGGCCATAGAGTCCCAACACCAAGGACGCCCAGACCGAAAACCTAAGGGCACCGGGAAGATGGCTGGCAGGGCCGGCGCCGTCGAGGTCTTGCAGCCAGAGGGCGCCGAATCCCCAGGCCACCGTCACCCAGCCGATCGTGCCCCACACGCGGATGTTGCCAAACCGACGCTGGCCCTGCGGTGCGTGATGAAAGGCAATGGCATTCGTCAGGGCAACGGTCGACCCCATGCAGACCGCATAGCCCAGATAGCATGGCAACACGGTCTCGAAGCCCGTCTGCCGGAGGATCAGCCCCATGAACGCGGCAGCCCCAAAGTGACAGAGACTCAGCAGACGTTCCGCGCTGATCAGGCGGTCGGCCACACACGCGCCCACGGCGGGCGCGACAAACGCGCCCACGGCGGAGAGTGCCAACACCGTACCCGTCTGTGTGCCCGAGAGGCCCAATACTTGCCGCAGGTAGAGGCTCATGACCGGCCAGACGGCACCCATGACGACGTACTGCAAGAACATCATCAAGGCAAGCCGAGTTTTGATGAATCGGTGCGATGGCGGCATGGTGTGTCCCGTCTAAATCCCCAGTCCCAGCACCTCTGGCAGTTGCCCTAGACGACTGATGACGCCGTCCGGCTCGATCGAATCATCCGGCCCATGGATGTCGCCGCGATCGATCAAAATGGCCCTCATTCCGAGGGACTGGGCGCCGCCGATGTCACCCTTCACGCTGTTGCCGACCATGCACGCCTCCGCCGGCCCGATCTGGAGGGTATCCAACAAGTGATGGAAGATACGCGGGTGGGGCTTGGCCTGGCCGACATCACCGGCGATCACGATCGCGTCGAAGTAGCGGGCCAGACCCGATCCGGCGATCTTCTCCCGCTGCAGGCAGGAGAGGCCGTTGGTGATCAAGCCGAGTTTCACACGTCCTTTCAACAGCTCCAGCAGGGGCACGCTGTCGTCGAATAGGACGTGACGCGTTTCCCGCTGCCGGCGAAATTCGCCGGAGAGACGCTCGGCAAAGTCGGAGTCTTCTATCCCAAGCGCCTGCAAGGCTCGCTGCCAGGATGCCTGTCGATAGGCCTCTGCCCAGTGCCGTAGTCGACCCAGCGCCGCATCCTCTCCTTCAAACCGGGCCCAGAGTCCCTCCCAGTGACTGATGCTGATACGCTCGATGATTTCACGTTCCGGCGACGCATACCAGAGGGCGCGGGCTTCACGTCGCAGGTGTCTGTGCAGGACTTCCGGGTCGACTCCATGCTTCTCCTTGACGAGCGCGCAGGTCGCCAAAAAAGCGGCATCGGCAGAGGCCACCTCGACGAGCAGGGTATCATCCAGATCGAAGAGGACGGCCTTGAGTTGGCATTGATCATTTGGGTTTTTCACTGGGGGTACAGACATCTATTCGCGGACTGCGCTGAGAAGTTATAGCGTGCGAAGGCGCAAAGACGCAAAGTGTAGTTTAGCTGGGCGTTTTTCTCAACTCATCTTTAACACCAATCCCACTGACGGGCACGCGATTTCACCTGTTTGGCGTTGGCGACCGCCAGATTGGTCTGTAGGATGATCACTCCAATGAAAAGACCGAAAGACTCCAAGACCCGAGCTCCCTACAGGCGCTGCCTGACCCCACCTTCCCATGGGCGTTGACCCTCTCCAACTGAAGCAGGCACTCGAACAGGGAGTGAGAATTGAGGGCCGGATCACCGTGCTCACCGGTGCGGGCATCTCCGCGGAGAGCGGTATCCCGACCTTTCGCGGTCCGGAGGGCTACTGGACGGTGGGCTCCGTGCATTACCAGCCGGAGCAAATCTCCAACTACGCGATGTTCTGCCGGCAGCCCAGCGAAGTGTGGAAGTGGTTCCTCTACCGTCGAGGTGTCTGCAGCGCGGCAGAGCCAAATCCCGGCCATCTGGCCCTGGCCGCGATGGAGGGACTGTTGGCGGACCGATTCACCCTGATCACTCAAAACGTGGACGGCCTACACCTGCGGGCCGGCAGTGGTCTCGATCGCACCTTGCAGATTCATGGGAACCTCAACTACATGCGCTGTGACGCGGGCTGCTCGCAGCAAGTATGCCTCATCCCAGCCGCCGTCCCCGCAAAGTCCCGCGGCGAGTCGATCTCTCCTACGGAATGGGCCCTATTGACCTGCCCGGACTGTGGCGGCCCTGCGCGTCCCCATGTGCTGCTCTTCGACGAATGCTATGACGAGAGCTATTACCGATTCGAAACGGCCCTGCGCGTCGCCGCCGAGACGAGCCTGTTGATCGTGGTCGGCACCGAAGGCGCCACCACGCTGCCCAACCACATCGTCGAGTGCGTGCAGGGCCACGGCGGTACCATCATCGATGTCAACATCCAGAGGAATCGTTTTTCCCTAAGCGCCGAAGCCAGCCCCCGGGGGATGTTCATTGAGGGGACTGCCTCTTCCGTGCTGACCCACATGCTGACCCAACTACGGGATGTTCTGCCCTAGGACCGCGGACGCTCCCACGGAGCTGGCGCATTCTCCCACGTTGACCAGAGGGGCGACGGCAAGGGGAGCACAACGGGCGATGCGAGCAGGACCTTGCTGGAAGCGCAGTCAGAGAAATGTTGATTGGCGTGCGTTAGGAGGCGCGTACAATGCGCATATTATCCATCACATCACTTAAGGGAGATATGTCATGCAGGAACTCATCTACTACGTCGCCTCCACCCTCGACGGCTTCATCGCGCATGAGGATGGCTCCTATGATGGTTTCCTCTGGGATGAGGCGTATGGCGCCGCCCTCTCTGCGGCCTTTCCTGAAACCATTCCGGCTCACTGTCGGGATTGGGAACACACTGCCGCGGACAACAAGTGGTTTGACACCGTGCTCATGGGGCGCAAGACCTACGAGGCCGGGCTGACACTGGGTGTGACGAACCCCTATCCGACGCTAAAACAGTACGTCTTCTCCCGGACGATGAAAGAGAGCCCGGACGACGCGGTTATGCTGGTCTCCGAAAAGGAGGCCGAATTCGTTCGTAACTTGAAGCAGGGTGAGGGCAAGGCCATCTGGCTCTGCGGCGGCGGGGCGTTGGCGGGGACCCTTCTCGCCGCCGGCTTGATAGACAAGTTGATCGTCAAGCTAAACCCGGTGTTTTTCGGCGGCGGGATTCCCATGTTCGCCGGAGAGGTGAAACGCGCCGATCTGGAGCTTACCGAGCAAAGGCCTTTCGACAACGGCGTGGTCCTACTCCACTATCGGCTGCGCTCATGTGATTGAGCATGCCCAATGAATACCATCAAGACGGACACCCGTCATCCTGACTTTGTCGCACTCTTTCAACAACTGGATCTAGAACTACGAACCCTATGTCGGTCTCGAGAATAGTATCTGCATGAAGAAGCGGATCAGTTCGCTGTGACTCTTGTTGTATGAACAACATCCTCACATCAAGGGGCCACCGGAACGGCGGGAGGGTTCCGGTACCTAATCATGTGGAGAACGGTAATGTGCCGCTGAGATGAGTTCCGTCTGCGGCAATAACGGTTGTTGAACGCAAAGGTGATACCGTTGGATGTCTTCAGTTTGTCGTTGTAAGGACTAAAGCGTTCGAATATATTGGCTGTAACTGCTGGCATAGAATAGTGTTTAGGACTTTTGCATGATTCAACCAAATCGCACCGACCCGGAAAAGGCCGATATGGGGCTACTGTCTGAGTGCAAGGCTGCCATTCGACAGGCGTCCCCTGGTGCCGATGTCATTCTATATGGCTCCAGGGCACGGGGTGATGCGCAGGAAGATTCTGACTACGATTTGCTGGTCCTGGTAGATTGCGAGCCCAGTATCGTCCTTGAGCAGGCAATGGTGGAGTAGTTGTTTCCTTTGGAAATGCGGTCAGGCAAGGTCCTAACATTTCTCGTATACCAGCGGTCTCAATGGAATTCTCCCTTGTACCAGGCCATGCCTTTTCACAAGAGTGTCACCCGGGAGGGGTTAGCAATATGACCAACTATAAGAAAGAACTCGTAGGTGTGTTTGGCCACCCGGTGGCTGAAAATCCAACGGTGGTGATGCTGGAGGCCGCCTTCGGGGCCTTGGGGCTGGATTGGCAGTATCTGACCATCGACGTCCTGCCGGATGACCTTCCCGATGCCATCCGCGGCATCCGCGCGCTGCAGATGCAGGGGATCAATCTCACCATCCCGCACAAGGTCGCGGTGCTTGCTCATCTCGATGAGGTGGCAGCGGATGCGGCGCTGATGGGGGCGGTGAACACGGTGCGGCGCGAAGGCCGCCGCCTGATCGGTGAGAATACCGACGGCAAGGGATTTCTCAGGGCCCTGCGTGACGATGGTAAGGTGGATCCAAAGGGTAAGCAGATTGTCGTCCTGGGTGCGGGCGGGGCCGCCCGGGCCATGACCGTGGAACTGGCCCTTGCGGGCGCCGCGGAGATAACGGTCGTGAATCGCAGCAGCTCGCGGGGCGAGGACCTGGTGGCCTTGCTGAACACCAAGACCGAGACGTCCGCCCAGTTCGTTTCCTGGAATGGACCTTATACGCTCCCTGCGGAAACGGATGTCCTGGTCAACGCGACTTCGATCGGCCTCTATCCGGATGTCGATGCGCGTCCTGATCTGGTGTACGAGACGATTTTGCCCACGATGACGATTTGCGATGTCATTCCCAATCCCCCCGAGACACCCTTTCTCCGCGAGGCTGAGGCGCGGGGCGCCAAGACGCTGAACGGGCTGGGGATGTTGGTCTATCAGGGGGCCATCGGGTTCACCATGTGGACGGGCAAGGAGGCGCCGGTGGAGGTGATGTTTGAGGCGCTGAAGAAGGCACTGCTTTGATGTAGCTTTGCGCCTGGAGGCCGGGAAGGACGCAGAGTAAGCGTTTTGGACAGAAGAGTGTGGCGAAGGGTATTTTGAACCGCAGAATATCGAACAAGGAACCGCAGAATGCCGAAGGAAAACGATGAGTTGATATCCATCTTGGTAGTTTGCGTTAAGACGGCAACAAGCAATCAAAAGCAAGCGCCTGATAAAAAAGGTTCATGAGCCACAGCAACTTCACCCTTGGACATTCCTCGATATTCTGCGGTTCGTTTTTGCTCGAAACAATCGGTGAGCGTCATTCCACTACTGCTTGGGCAATTCGATCCCATAGGCCTTGGCGTAGTCGCCCTTTTTCAAATGCTCGATGTCACGCATGGCTTCCAGGCGGGCGATCAGGTGGGTCGGCATCCGTTCATCGTAGCCGAGTTGAAAGCGAGTGTGCCCGGTAAAGGGAGACTGGCCCTGTGCGTAGCGTTTGCTGGCAATCTTGATGAGGATCCCGATGCTGCTGCTCCATTCGCAGCCGAGTTGCATGAGACCCAGGTGCACATAGGGCGCCAGGGCCCAGAACTGATAGATGCCTTCCTTGCGAAAAGAGATCGCCCTGCGCAGCCCCATGAGCTTGGCCTTGTTCGTCGATCGAACGCCTCTGAGGAATTCCAGCAGATCCATGCCGAATTCGCGGCAGTAGACATTCTGCGGAGGATTCTCGCCCTGGGTGTAGAACCAGTAATTCTTGTCGTACTCCGCGGGTTTCACCAGGCGGACCACATGGCTACGGCCCTCCACCAGTCTCCGGAGTTCGCCCGGCAACTGGCTGAATCCGGTCTCACTTTCAAAGTGATCCGCCTGGACGTTGAGGGGCAGGTCGTTGGCGAACTTCCCTTCGCTCGCTGCCAAGGAATGGAGTTCTTCGAGCGTGTCGTCCCGCAATTTCTTGGGTGATCGCTTGCCCGTCAGTATCTCACCGAGGGTCTGGCCCTGTTTGTCCAGGCAGAGGCTGTACCGTTTCCCCAACTCGTCCAGCTCGAGGTCACTCGAATGCTTGTGGAAGCTATAGAAAAACTCTTGATCGAAGCCGCGATAGAATTTGATGGGATCCATGGTCCCTTAAAGCATATACCCTTGGGCAATCCAGTAATGCCAGTCTCCGATGGCCTCTTTGGTATCTTTGTCCGCCTTGGCACTGGGTTTCAACTGGGATAGGGGAACGGCAAGCCCGCGTTTTTCCCAGCGGAGCTTGACGAACATTTCATGCCGGCATGTATCCTCGGAAGCCATACCGAGGACTTTAACCCTGTCGCCTTTCTGTAAAGGAGAAGTCTCCCTTTCGACGATAGCAGTGGCAGTAAGTGGGAAAAGCAACTTATCTTCCAGATAATAGTACCAGCCCATGGCCTGCTCCTCCGGATCATGGGCGTCCACGATGATCTCGTTTTCTATGCGTTGTTCTCGCTCGACGTTTTTCTTGGGCTTGGTCATGTATTGAACTTCCTTTTGATCGCTATGCCAGTACGCTCCGTATTTAAGACCTGATCTATCGGGTAGCCCAATAATAGCCTATTCTGGCTGGAGTAGCCAATTCCTTTCTCCCCTCGCAGGGATCGCCGAGGACGCGGAGAGAAAGGTCTGAATGAGAACTCCCAGCCCGGCGTCTAGGTTTGGCTTTGCGGAAACGTCGTCTTGGCCAAACAGGATTGTCTGGTTCTT
>JADFMM010000258.1 GCA_022563885.1 Planctomycetota bacterium
CAATCCTCATGGCATCTTTGTCCATGGCGTATCCGGGTATCCGTCCATTTGCAGCACAGCCTAGGCTCGGTCTGAAGACTCCGTCGTCGGCCCGAGAGCGAGCAATTTTTTCGCCTGGCAAAGACGGCGAAGCAGGCGATGTTTGTTCTATCGTCGATGGAGCCGGATGCAGCCAGGCGGAAAAAGGGCCGCTCGAAGCCAGATCGAGTTTTCAGACAGAGCCTAACATTTCCCCTGTGGCGGTCAACCCTGGCAATTCCAACTGAAGGCTTGCCGATTGTGCTGCCGATTGGTATGCTGCAGTCCGTGTCATGACGCATAGACTAAGAGCACCTACGCAAAATGACTCTGCATTCGAGCGGCTTATTTTCCCTCTGGACGGCGTCAGGCTCCATCGACCATCCTCGGATGGCCTGCTTCGCCTTCCTTGCCAGAGGCATGAAACGCTCGCTCTCGGTGCGACGATCATTTTGCGTAGGGGCTCTAAAGGCAAATCGCTATTAGGAGATTGCCATGGACGATATTGAGATTAACGCGGATGAGGCGATGGCCTGTTTCAAGGAAAAAGACGCAGTTTTTGTCGACGTACGAGATGCAGGCAGCTATGCCGAGAGCCATATCCCCGGTGCGATCAACGTGACGGATGGGAACATCAATGAGTTCATCGAACAGGCCGATACCTCCAAGCATCACATCGTCTACTGCTATCACGGCAATTCCAGTCGTGGGGGTGCGGCTTACTTTTCGGATAACGGTTTTTCGATGGTCCACAGCCTGACCGAGGGCTTCACCCAGTGGACTACACTCTTTCCCGACGATGTCGAGTCGAGTGACGACTAGTGCGAGTCGTGTTTCCCCCGAACTCGCGATTTCGCCAACTCGGCGACGACTTCTGGCAGGAAGTGGATACCACGCCTCTCGCGAATCCCACTCTGATTGATCTCAATCCCAGCGGCGCCGCCCTGCTGGGCCTCCAAGAAGACGATCTGTCCCCGGACCGCTGGCGCGAGCTTCTCAACGGGCAGCTCTACTTCGGCGGCCAGACACCCATGGCTTCATGCTATGGGGGACACCAATTCGGTTTCTGGGCTGGACGTCTGGGTGACGGTCGCGCCCATATCCTGGGAGAGAGGAATGGCTACGAATGTCAGTTGAAGGGATCCGGACAGACACGCTACTCCCGCATGGGAGATGGTCGAGCCGTGCTGCGGTCCACGCTGCGCGAGTATCTGATCAGTGAGTATATGCATGCCCTGGGCATTCCCACGACCCGTTCTTTGGGCCTGGTGGGCAGCGACGAACCGGTGTATCGGGAGACCGTGGAGACCGGGGCCATGATGATTCGGCTCTCACCGAGTTTCATTCGCTTCGGCACCTTCGAGTACTACGATGTACCCGGCAAACAAGAACAACTGGCTCGCCTGCTGAATTTTGTGCTCGTGGAGTACTATCCCGAGTGCGATGGGGACCATCGGGTGCGGGACTTTTTTGAGTCGGTCAGTCGCAAGACGGCAACACTCATGGCGCAGTGGATGGCCTATGGCTTCTGTCACGGCGTCATGAATACGGACAATATGTCGATCCTGGGTCTCACCATTGACTACGGTCCCTACGGCTTCTTGGAAGAGTACAATCCAGCACACGTCTGCAATCATTCCGATCATGAGGGGCGTTACAGCTACGAGAATCAGCCGGCCGTCGCCCTGTGGAATCTGCAGAGGTTGGCCACCGCCCTCCACGATCATCTCTCTGTTGAAGACGTTCACGCTTGGCTCCAATCGGAATTCATGACCCAGTACCGAGACCATCTCCGTGAACTGATGCATGCCAGATTCGGCCTGCCGAACACGGAGGCGGCCGCCCGAACGATCGAGCAGGCCTTCGAGTGGATGGCCCACCAAGTCGATCACAATCGATTCCTCTACGCACTGAGCCAAGATGGGAATCTCGATCCCACCCTACATGTCCCCCACACCTTGGTCGAGCGCGTCACCGCGTGGTTGGTCGACTACTATCGTATTAGACAAGAGGGTGACCCGTTGGCATCACAGACCCTGATGCAGGCGAAGAATCCCAAGTACGTCTTGAAGAACTGGATTGCTCAGACGGCGATTGACAGGTGTCTGAACTCGGATGATAGCGGGTTTGTCGCGCAACTGAGGCGCGTCCTACAGGCCCCCTTTGATGAACATCCCGACATGGAGCCCTACGCTCAGAACACACCCGAATGGGGTCGCCATTTGGTGGTCTCCTGTTCCTCTTAGGGATCGGCAATAAATAAGTTGGACAATTTGGGGTCCAAGTGTGCCCCATATTGGGTCGCGCCCGATTGAGCGAAACCACAGGCGTAGCTGTCCCACGTCGCGGATTTCGCGATTGAGAAGCGATCAAAGATGGGGTGCAATTGGGCATTCAAAAGTCCAAGTTTTTTCTTACCGGTCCCTTCATGGATCCTTTAATCATGCGCGGTTCCTAACATAATGCCCGACACGATTTCGGTGTTCTTCTCGCAGCATCAAAACCTTCTCTGGGTCACCACCGTAGGCGTCGACCTGGCCATGACGCTGCTGCTCTATCGGATGTTTGGAAAGCTCGGACTCTATGCGGCCATCGTCTTAGCTATCATGCTCTCCAACATTCAGGGGCCTAAGCTCACCACCGTCTTTGGAATGGACACCAGCCTGGGGATGATCATCTACTCGGGCATCTATTTCGCGACCGATCTGCTGGGCGAGCGCTACGGCAAACGAGAGGCCAATCGTGCGGTGCTCATCGGTTTTTCGACCAGCCTGATCCTGATTGTTTTGATGAGCATCAGTCTCATGTTTGCCCCGACGGAGCAGGAGGGCAAGCGGGAGATCGCCCTGGCGGTTCATGTAGCCCTAGAGCAAATATTCGGCTTTACGCCCAGGTTTGTGTTGGGTTCGCTATTCGCCTACCTCATCAGTCAAACCCACGATGTCTGGTTGTTTCATCTGCTTAAACGATGGACCCAGGGCAGACATCTGTGGTTGCGGAACAACCTCTCGACCATGGTCTCGCAACTCATTGACACCGTCATCTATTCAACCGTGGTCTGGTGGGCCCTCTTCGATTTCCGAACCGCTGTTCAACTCGCAGCCGCCAAGTACCTGTTCAAGGTGATCATCGCCATGATTGACACTCCGTTCATCTATTGGGCCCGAAGCTGGAACAGCGGAGATCGTGACTGGTCGGACCCCGCACAGTCCGTCGCTGCAATCCCACCCGGTCAGACTGAGGTCTCCCATTGAGCCGCGCAAAGGTGTGGCAATGCCCTTTTCTGACAGAGCCTAAAGCCTGATCCCGCGGTCATGGGGTGGCCTCTGTCAAGGTATCGGCCGGGCACCTGTGTTGGTCATTCGTCTGAATCCCGGACGGTCAAAGACCGTTCGGTGAGCATCCTCTGGGGAGGATGGTCATCTCAGGCCCGATTTGCTACCATGCCGCCATGTTTGACGCACTCTTGATTGACGGGAACCCGCTCTCGCGCTGGGCGTCTTGCTGGTGTGTGGATTTACCTTGGGCGCCCTGGCCCAAAAGCTAAAACTGCCTGGCTTGGTGGGCAATATTGCGGCGGGGATCTTGGTCGGTCCCCACGGCCTCGAACTCTTCTCGCGGGAAATGATCCACGGCTTCGGCGCGGTCACCGATTTTGCCCTGTGCATCTTCGGATTCACCATGGGTACCCATTTGGTCCTGCGGCAGCTCCACAACGCCGGCCACCGGATCATCAGCATTCTCCTCTACGAAACCATCCTGGTCCCCGCGCTGATCTTCACGGCCCTCTACTTCGGCGTGGGGCTCGATTTGCCACCGAGTCTACTATTGGCTGCCATCGGCCTGACCACTTCGCCCAGCACCATCATTCACATCATCTTGCACCGGCGCTCCAAGGGGATCTTTACCAAGACCCTGATTACTGCCGTGGCACTCAACAGTTTTGCCTCGCTGATGCTTTTCTCTATCGCCTTCAAGGTGGCATTGGCTACGGTGACGGCGCAGGGGACGCCCAGTGTGGTCGAACTGATCTTGGCCCCCGCACGGGAACTGTTTGCCGCCATGATCCTGGGGGCCTGTGTCGCGCTGGTTCTCTTGCTGCTGTCTCGCCGGGAATCCTCCCTGGCCCAAAACTTCTCCTTCCTGTTGATCGTGTTGCTCCTGATCGCCGGCATTTGCCGTTCCTTTCAGTTACCCGGATTTATCGCCAGCATGGTCTTGGGATTCGTGGTGGCTAATTACTCGAACAAAAAAGAGGTCTTGCTCAAGTCCTTTGTCAACGTCGAGCCGGGTATCTACTGCCTTTTCTTCGTCCTGGCCGGTACCCACATAGATTTTGGCATGCTGCCGGAGGCCGGCATGGCAGGCGTGGCCTTCCTCGTTGCTCGGTCGGCCGGCAAGTACATCGCTCCGACGATGGGGGCCTATCTTTCCCATGCCTCCCGCAGCATTAAACAGTGGCTGGGACTCGCCCTCTTTCCTCAGGCAGGCGTGGCCATCGGTCTGGTCATGATCATCGAAGGCCAGCCGGAATTCTCCGAGTTTTCGGACTATCTCACCACCGTGGTCTTGGGATCGGTGGTGGTGTACGAACTCATCGGCCCCATCCTCACCGATCTGGCCGTCCGCAAGAGCGGCGAAGTGAACAAGAACCAGCCCCGCCTGCTGGAATTCCTGCAGGAAGAGTATGTGCTGGTGGGCCTGCAAGAGACCGACAAGTGGAAGGTGTTGCAGGAATTGGCGGCCTTCATGTACAAGGTGCATGGAGTCCGGGACATTGGGCTGGATGAACTGGTCCAATCCATCGTGGGCCGGGAGAAGCAGATGTCGACCGGTATTGGCGATGGGGTCGCGGTCCCCCACGGTCGCATCGAGGGGGGACCGGCCATTCGAGGCGTCATTGGGATCTCCCACCAGGGCATCGATTTCGACTCGGTTGACAATCAGCCGGTGCATGTCATCATCTTGATCGTCACACCGGAGGCGCACATGGACCAACACCTACAGATCTTGGCGGCGATCGCCAAGATCTTTGGGTTGCATCGCCACATCAAGGAACACATTCTCAAGGCGCGGACCGCGGCCCAGGTGCATGAGATCCTGCAGAGCGGTGATGCCGACGAGGTGAACATCTACTTGGATGAGTGAATCTGGTTTGGTAGTCGGCAGCCAGGAGTCGGTCTCTGCTCGCCAGTCCTCCGTCTTCCGCCGTCTGCTTGATAAAACCAGTGGCAAGGGCACAATGGTGTAGCAGGCAGCCATCTGAATTGGATTGATCATGCTTTATAAGCTATGTGCTCTTTAGCAAAATATTCTGAAGTGATCTTTTTAAGGGCTCCTGTCAAGAATAACACTCCGATCAAGTTCGGAATGGTCATGAGGCTCAACGCAATGTCACCAAAATTCCAGACGAAGGTCAGCGGTAGAATGGCGCCCATAAAAGTAAAAAACACGTATACCCACCGATAAGGCTTAATGGCCTGGGGACCCACCAAATATTCTATTGAACGATCTCCGTAGTAACTCCAGGCCACCATCGTGGTGTATGCAAATAGCAGAACGGCAATATTTACAATAAGACTTCCAATTTCAGGAGCAAATACAAAACCGTTACGAAATGCTTCTCTGGTCAATTGTGCACCTGTTAAATCTGTAGTTTGAAGTACATCCGTTGAAAGAATAGCAAGGCCAGTCATCGTACAGACAATTATGGTATCAATAAACGGTCCCATCATCGCCACAGCACCTTCGCGTGCAGACTCTTTTGTTTTTGCTGCCGCATGAGCGATGGGGGCAGACCCCTGGCCAGCTTCATTTGAATACAAACCTCTACGCACGCCCCACATGATGACAGTAAGCAAACCACCCCAGCCGGCTTTAAGGGAAAAGGCTTCACGAAAAATACTAGCAAAACTAGGGATGATATTCTCAAAATGAGTCAATAGAATGATCAGTGCACCGGCCACGTACAGAACAGCCATTGTGGGCACCAATCTACTAGCGACAGCAGCAATGCGTTTGATACCGCCAATGATGACAAGACCAACCAATACTGCGATTAATCCACCCGAAACCCATATTGGAACATTATACGTAGCAAATGTTTGAGCAATTGTATTGGCCTGATTCATATTTCCTGTGCAGAACGAGCAAATCACTGCACAGGTGGCAAAGAAAATCGCTAGCGGTTTCCACTTTGGACCAAGTCCTTTTTCAATATAATACATCGGTCCGCCTGAAGCTGATCCATCCTTGTGGATGACGCGGTGTCTATGTGAAAGAGTGCATTCCGCATATTTTAATGCCATGCCAAATAGAGCTGTCATCCACATCCAAAATAGAGCACCAGGCCCTCCAAGACGCATCGCTAAAGCAACACCGGCAATATTGCCAATACCGATCGTGGCGGATAGAGCAGCACATAAAGCCTGGAAATGGGTAACATCGCCCTCATCGTCCGGATTATCATATTTTCCTGAAACAACTTCAAAGCTATGTTTCAATCTGCGAATTTGTATGAATCTTAATGATACGGTAACAAACACACCCGTACCGATCAGGATAATAGTGAGCGGCAGGGATATCCACCCACTGATTACTTCTGTCCAATGAGTTAATGTAGATGCTATTTCATTCATATAAGACTCTTTGTGAAATTGCCATAATTTGCTGAGAAATCGAAATCAAGTTTACATGTCTGTCTTTGAACTGGCGACTGGCAATTAGACCAAATAAACGTGTCCCTCGCAAGTATTAGATCCTGAACCGTTCGCCATAGATACCGTCACGGTCCCGTAGTAGATAACGAGGTGAGGTGTCCCATGGAAAGGCTTCAACTATCTACTGCGAGGTCCATTTGGACGTTGGAGGCACCGCCACCACTCTCATAGGCGACATAGGGAAAGCGCCAGACATTGCCTGGGCCGACTGCTGATCCCACGGCGGCCATGAAGAAGGGCGTGCGGCTATGCCACTGTTTGCGTGTCTCTGTCACTGTGTGTTACTCCTCTTCATGGTAGTACTCCTGCACGACATAGCGCTTGGCAACGGGGATGAACAGTGTGGCCGTGACGACCATTACGATTAAGAAGAACCAGTAGTAGCTGGCACCGGGTAACTTACTGCTGCCGTCGGGATTCTGGATGAAGGCATTGACGATGGCCGGAATGGCGTTGCCCAGGGAGATGGCGAGCAGGTACAGGGCCATGACAAAGGACTTGAGCCGTTTGGGGGCCTGAGTGTAAGAGAATTCCAGCACCGTGATGGAGACCATGATCTCACCGGCGGTCAAAGGGACATAGGCTAGGAACTGCCAGCCAATGCTGGGCGTGCCACCCGCGGCAATCTGGTTTTCGATCCAGATGGACACCAGAAAGGCGGAGGCCGTGACAAACATGCCCAGGCCGATCTTCCGCAGGGCCGTGAGCGGGAAAACGCGATCGATGGCCGGATAGATCGCATAGTTAAACACTGGGATGAGAATCAAGATGAGAAGGCAATTGACGGCTTGGAACTGGGCCGGGATCCAGTTAATCCACAACCAGCGAAGCTCCATCTTCTCGGCCTGAAGCACCCAAGCCCCTTGGGACTGGTAGAAGAGAGCAAAGAACATGGATACAAAGATCATGATGACCGAAATCCTACCGAGGATAGTCAGCGTCTCCCGATTAAAGAGATCCCTTAGAACCTGTCGGCCGGTGGGGGGGATGTGTACATAGGATCGCTTGCCCATCCGAAAGGCAAGCGTTGCCAGCATCATGGCGGCGGCCGGCACACCGAAGGCCCATTTTGGCCCGTAGTGCTTCAGCAGGTAGGGACAGAGCAACATCGAGATGAGAGCGCCCAGATTGATGGAAAAGTAAAACCAGCTATAGATCTTGGACACCAAGTGCTTATTGCTGGCCCCGAATTGGTCGCCGACGTTGGCGGTCACGCAGGGTTTGACGGACCCGGCCCCGATAGCGATCAAGGCCATGCCTCCCATTAATCCCAATCGAGTCTGATCGATTGCCATCACGACAAAGCCCAGACAGTAGAGTAGCGAGAAAAAGTAGATCGTACGGTATTTTCCCAGCCAGACATCCGAGACCAATGCGCCCAAGACGGCCATGAAGTATGTGCCGGCGGTGAACCAGTGGAACCATTCCTGTGACTGTACGTCAGTCATGACGGACAGGGCACCGTCGGCGCCCAATAGGTATCCGTGCATGAACATCACTAGGATGCCGGTCATCCCGTAGTAGGCAAAGCGCTCGCAAAACTCATTGGTCAGGATATAGGGGATGCCGGGGGGGAGTCCCGTGGTCGATGAAGGGGCGGTCCGTAGCGGTTCTTTGGCCATGCAAGATCCTTAGGGAGGCTCAAGAGACTTCCTGTGTCATGTCAGGGCCCATGGTAATCCGCTCGACCGTGAGTTCAAGAAAAAATCAGGCTCCTAGGGGCACACGTGGGGCGCGCAAGTCACTTTGAGACAGAATAGAGTCATTCCGTGAATGATTCAGCCGCGCGGCTTCGACTTATAGATAGAAGTGCGTAACAATGGAGCAGAGACTCATCTCCCTGGTCTCGGCTGCACGCCCTAAGGAACCGTCAAGAAATAACTTCCGCATTTGAA
>JADFMM010000045.1 GCA_022563885.1 Planctomycetota bacterium
CGGAATACTCCAGTTATGTGCCTGGTTTCCAGCCGTCTGATTTGAATTTCCTTTAGTCAATGGCCTTTCCTCCCCAGCTCTCCGCCGCGGGCTGGACCGCTTTGTTCGACCGGATCGACGGTACTATGCCAATGTCTGACTTCCCGGGAGTATTCGCGTTGGGCCGTCGGCCACAGACCTTCCCCAACCGGCCTGCAATACCAGCCGGCACCTCCCAGGATCTCCCGGTTCTCGCACATAGAGCAGTCACGCTTGCATGGGTTCTACGACTCCGCCAGGCCGGTTGCTCACTCACGCTAACGCGATCTTCCGTGTAACTGATCCCGTCGCGCAACAAGGCCAGCACCTGGATTGGATGATTTCGGAGCTCAATAGCCAGCTCACGCTTTCCCCTGCTAACGACATTAGCCTTATTCCTTACGGCGTAAGACTCATCGCTTGGGGTCATGATGGTTCGTTACCCCTTTCGTGTGGGGCGCTTGCATCCCCTACTCTATGCCGGTTTATCCCGGCGACTCCGCCCGCAATCGGCTTCTCGGCGCTCTCGGTTACGATTGCGAGTACCGCTTCGCTGAGCACGAGCACGAAAACAGGCCAGACGGACTGCTACCCATATGCACACTTTTGTGAACCAGGCCTAAAAAACGGGGAAATCACAGCGAAGCGGCATTAAAATTGTTGCTGGCCCTCATTGTTTAGAGGTAATGCCACCGATATTAGGGCTCGAGAGCGCACGACACAACCAGGCAAAACGGCCCTATTGGCCCTCTGGTAGACGATTTCACACATTTTTGCGCAGACCGAGGCCCGACGCATGTTTCAGCCTGTTCTCTTGAGAGTGATCTCTTGGAATGCGTGTGGACCTCCTCGAATACGCAATTGCCCGGGCCTGTCCGACGCTTTAGCCCCCTATGGGTCCCTAATTGTGTTGGTTGAATACACGACCGGGGAAGTTTCTTTACTATGCACACCCGCGAAAGTATACTTTCAAAATCTTTTCAACTTCGGGACGTGATGAAAACGACTCGTTTGCTGCACTTGTGAGGTCCGTCTGCCTGCCTGTGACGATAAGGTTCCAAACGAACTGTCGTCATCCTGCAAGGGAATAAGGAGGCGCTGGTTATGATACTGAACCATCAACGATTAATGAGTGTGGCCCTGCTCTTGTCCGTGATGTCCTGGACAGTCTGCTCATTATACGCTCAAGACGATGGCACGCTCACAGCACAGCCAACACAACCGTGTGATTGGCGCGAGGGTCAGCCACACAAAATGCACTGGCCTCAAACGCCTGACTTTAGCCCCAGGGCCATTGATGTAGATGTTTCCGCTCGACCCGCTGACGACTTCCTGTGTACACAAACAGGCCCTATTACAGATATCCACATTTGGGGCGGTTTTCTGCGAGATGTCATTCCCAGTTCAGGACCCGGAAGTCTGACCTTTGAACTGAGCATCTATGCGGACAACCCTGCAACGGCCGATCGATGGAGCCGACCCAAGGACCCGCTGTGGAGACGAGTGTTCACGCCGGGTGAGTATCTTGTCTATCTTAGGAATCAACAGCAGGCCGGCTGGTTTGACCCGGCCAGTGGGTCTTATGACCCCATAGACCACTGGTTGACTTACCAATATAATTTCTGTGTCCATGAAGATCCCTTCGTACAAAAAAAGGGAACCGTTTATTGGCTGGGCGTCAGGGTACTCAATGCTCAAGGCAATGACAGCCACTTTGGTTGGAGGACAACACTGCCAACACTACACTGGAACGACGATTCCGTCACGCTCTCAAGCGACAATGAATGGCTGGAGACAAGGTACCCGGAAGGCCATGCCCTAGTCGATAAAACACTCGATTTAGCCTTTGTGATCACAGGCGATCCGAGTGAGCGGCCTCAGCCTGATCTGGGAGATGCACCCGACAGTTCTAACAGTTTCCCCGCTGTCCCCATGACGGCGTATGCACCCCCAGTCGTGGGTGCCAGGTATCCGACGGTTCATGTGGACGGTTCACCCCCCTTCGGCCCGCTCCACTTGAGGCCTGATGATTTTGTGTTTTTAGGGCAACTTGTGACCTTCGAGTCCGAGGCCGACCTCGGTCCGGATACGGATCCCTCAAACAATCTGATTCCCCCGTTGGATACACCAGACCGGGATGGTGGCGATGACTCGATTTCGTTACCTGTGGTCTTGCCGAATTGCGATCGGACCCGGTTGGGTTATGAGGTTACCGTGGTCCAGTTAATCCTGGACAAGGTATATGTCAATGTGTGGTTCGATTGGAATCGAGACGGGGATTGGAATGATAGTGTCACCTGTCCCTCCGGTGAGGTAGCCCCGGAATGGGCCGTACAGAATCAAGAATTGTCGATCAGCGCGTTGGGGCTGTTCTCTTTCGTCACACCGGAATTCCTGTGTTGGCACCCACCGTCGCAGGATGACCGTAATCCATTGTGGATGCGCATCACCCTCGCCGAACGGCCGTGGGATACTACCACGTCCCTAGCCGGTGGTGACGGTCCGGTCGGTGGCTACCGCTACGGTGAAACCGAAGACTACCTACTCTATCCACGACAAAACCCGACCGAGACCGTATTGGACTGGGGTGACGCACCTGATAGCGTGGGTTTCACGATATATCCCACCCTGGCGATTAATAACGGAGCCCGTCACGTTCCTGAAGGCCCTTGGTTGGGCGATGAGAGTGACCAACCGGATATCGATCCAGACGGGCAGCCCGAGCTATCGGCCCTGGGCGACGATCTAGACCTGCTGGCTCTCGGTGCACCCAATGACGATGAAGACGGTGTGTCGATTCCACCGCTGATTCCTGGATATCCTGGAGATATAACTCTGGAAGTCCGTGGAGGTGGAGGCATCGTCCAGGCCTGGATCGACACTAACGCGGACGGAACATGGCAGGCAACCGAGCAGATCCACAATGGGTTTTTGCCAGACGGGATTCACGTGCTTACATTTTCCGTGCCAAGTGGGGCAGTTCCAGGTACTACATTCGGCCGTTTTCGCATCAGCCGCCAAGGAGGACTCAGTCCCGAAGGCTTTGCCCCCGACGGTGAAGTCGAAGATCATATCGTCCATATCTGGGATTTGCCTGCCGATGTCAAATGGCTACAACTACCGGATGTCACGCAAAACGGTATCGACATACACCTGGGCAGACTGGCGGACGATTTCAAGTGCACTTGCACCGGACTCATTACAGATGTGCATCTGTGGGGTTCCTGGAAAGGTGACAAGAACGGGCAGATTTCGGGCATACGGCTGCGCATCCGTCCGGACGATCCCGTAGGTGCCGAGGGGCACGAACCTGACAACAGCTACTCCAAGCCCGGACCCGACATTCTGTGGGAAGGGACCGGAGTGATCACGCAGAGTCTCTATCACCGGGTCTATGCACCGGGTGAATGGTGGTGGGACCCCCTCTCTGGCGAACTGTTGCCAGGGGGCGATCAGGACATCTGGGAGGTCCACATCTCGATCCCGCCGGACAAGGCGTTCCTCCAAAAGGGTACACCAGACAAACCCATTATTTACTGGCTAGAAGTGGAGGTACAGGGGGGTGAGTTTGGCTGGAAGACCCGACGCTGGCCAGAGCATTTCATGGACGATGCGGTGATTGGCTCCGGAAGCCAGTGGAAGGAACTGCGCTATCCCAACGGACATCCCCATGCGACCTCGGCCCAAAGCTCCATTGATATGGCATTCTATCTCACTTGCCGTCCAGAACAAATCGATCACCCGACGTTTCTGCCCGGTAGCGCCACCCAATGCCCACCGGTTGCAACGCAATGTCCCATGGTAGTGACTAGGTGTCCGCCTGCCGCGACAGTCTGCCCGGCCGTGCCCACACATTGTCCGGCTGTGCAGACGCAGTGTCCACCTCAAAAAACGCTGTGCCGCGTTCAAAAGACCCAGTGTCCGGCGCTCATAACCCGCTGCCCGGCAGTGAAGACACAATGTCCGCCCGTAGAGACATTGTGTCCACCGATACAAACGGAGTGCCCACCAACCGCGACCAGCTGTGTGATCAAGGAAACGCACTGCCCGGCAGTCTTAACGACCTGTCCGCCGCTAGAGACGAGTTGCCCGCCGGTCGCGACACGATGTCCACCGACACACACGGAATGTCCGCCGTTGGCCACTCTCTGTTTTACCCAAGAGACGGTCTGTCCACCACAGGAGACTCGGTGTCCAGCGCTTCAGACTCGATGTCCACCGATACAAACCGAATGTCCGCCTTTAGCCACTCTCTGTTTTACCCAAGATACAGTCTGTCCGCCGGTAGAGACGAAGTGCCCGCCGGTGACGACACGATGTCCACCGACACAAACCGAATGTCCGCCTTTAGCCACTCTCTGTTTTACCCAAGATACGGTCTGTCCGCCGGTAGAGACGAGGTGTCCGCCGGTGACGACACGATGTCCACCTGTACAAACGCGATGTCCGCCAACCGAGACCTTCTGTGTGCTCAAAGATACGCAGTGTCCACCACTTGAGACTCGATGTCCACCGGTAGAGACGAGGTGCCCGCCGGTGACGACACGATGTCCACCTGTACAAACGCAATGTCCACCACTTCCGACTCGATGTCCACCGGTAGAGACGAGGTGCCCGCCGGTGACGACACGATGTCCACCTGTACAAACGGAATGTCCGCCTCTAGCTAGTTTCAGTTGCGGAAAACAAAACCAGTCATTTGTGCCAACCGCTGGACTCTAAAACATGTATAACCGTACACATAATATCCTTTACAAAAATGCTTACTCCCCGTACGATGTGACTTTATAAAACATCAAAAGGAGCAAGCCATGAGAACTCAATACGCACCCCAAAGCTATTTCAATTTTGCGCCTGTGTCAAGCCTGAACGTCGTCAATGAGTATCGCGAAAAATACGAAGCGATGTCCATGCTTTTGGATGCGAATCCAGAGCTGTTGGCACTGGCCCATAAGGACTGGACCGACATGCTATCTACCTCTGATAAGGGTAGAGATGGCTACACCTCAGAGCAACTATTGCGGGCGTTAATTGTTCTGTTTCTGGAAGGATGCAGTTACCGAAGAACAGTTATACTGATCGAGAACAGCGAGTTCCTACGTTTTTTTGTGCGATTAGGCACTAAGTCAGCCATGGATTTCACGTTTCTTAATAGAGCCTATAGTGGTTTGCGAACCGAGACGATTGAAGAAATGCATGGTATTTTGACGAATTACGCAATTACAGAGGAAATGATTAGCAGTGAAAAACAGCGTGTGGATACTACTGTCTATGAAACGAATATTCATTATCCCACAGATTCATCGTTATTGTGGGACAGCTTCCGTACGATTTGCCGTCTGATCAGAGATATAAACCACGAATTGCCAGAACTGCACATAAAGAATCGTTTCCACGATAAAAAAGCAAAAAGACTAGCCACTTATATCGCTCGTAATGCCAAAAGTAAACGCGCAGATACAAAACGTGAAGTGAAGCGTCAATACGTTAAATTGATAAATCGAGTTCTCTGGATTCATGGGGTAGGTCAGCAGGTTTTGGAGAGATCCGTCCAGGCGAGCCATGACAGTATTGTTCTTTCCATTCGTCTGAAATATTACCTGCCTCTGGTGAAAAAGATCATTGATCAGGCTGACAAACGCATTAACAAAGGAGAAACCGTACCTGCTGACGAAAAACTGTACAGCTTGTTTGAAGCGCACACTGAACTCATTGTTCGAGGCAAAGCTGGCAAACCGATTGAATTTGGTCACAAGATTCTGATTGCACAGACGGGTGAAAAATATATTCATCACTATAAGGTGATGGGGAAACAAATCGCGGACAAAGACCTGTTGCTCCCAGCGATTGAGGATCACAAAAAGATGTTCGGCAGCTATCCGGAAGTGTTGTGTACAGACAAAGGATTTTATGAAAGCATGGAACAGATTGAGAGTCTTGAGGAAGACATCAGCGTGGTTTCCATTGCCAAAAAAGGGCGTCGTACTCAGACCGAATACGAACGGGAAACGACCGACGAATTTATTGACGGCCAACGTTTTCGCGCAGGCTCAGAAGGCAGCATTTCAGTCTTAAAACGTGCATTCAGGCTGGGAAAGTGCTTTTTCAAAGGATTTAAGAATTATGCTGCTAGTGTTGGCTTCGCGGTACTGTGTCACAACCTCGTTTTGCTAACCAAGTTGTGAGAAAAGGGTAACGTACTATAGTTTATCATATGTTTTTATGGAGCCAGCGGCAAAGGTACGCCAAAAAAACGTGATTTTACACAACAATCGGCATGAAAGATTACCTAGTTTTAAATGCGAATAAGACAACAACTCCACACGACTCAGGATGTTAACGATCCAGAAAGAATTGATGGATTTATGGCCTTTCGCAACTGAAACTAGCTATACTCCTGACGCTCTCGATTACGAGTACGATTACGAGTACCGCTGCGCTGAGCACGAGCACGATAAGGACACCGCACCGGCAGGATCTAGGCCTGTAGACACGGCCTAAAGCTGAGTGATTTCAGACAGCGCTTCAATTTGCTGCTCCGCCACTTGGGCAATCCGGCTTTGAAACTCGGCGTGCAGGGCCATGCACTGTTTCTGAAGACGACCACGGATATCCTGCTGAAACTGATCGCGCGATTTCGCTATCTTGGCCTCGCTGAGTACCCTCTTGGTCAGCCAGGTGGGGGCCACCCAGGTTTCCGCCAGCGCTTTGGCCCTGTCCTTCCCATAGCGCACGCCCAACAGCGCGATGACGCCGGTGAGAACCCCACCGACCAGCCATCCCAACGGTCCGGAGAGAATGAGGGCCGTGCCCGCCCCGCCACCGATCGCCGCTCCGAAGCTCGCCACCCCGGCAATCACGAACCAACCGACCGCCTCGACGATACCGCCGTAGAGATCCGGCAGGTGCTCGTCCAAGAGTCCGTCCCGGACCAGGACGTCACACTCTCCGGAGAGGGCGTCCTCCGGCACAGAGAGCCCGAAGGACATCAACCATTGGGCGAATAGGGCCCTCACTCTTTCCGGCAATCCGGTCCGCAGGTGCTGTGAGCGCTTCTCCACGATGGCCCTCAGTTGGGTTTCGAAGGCCTCGACCTCCGCGGAGGTCCGCTGCTTCAAGTCTGAGACCGACCCGCCCTCGACGCGAAAGGCCTCCAGTTGCGGGCGAATCCTCTGATCGAAGAGTTCGTATGTGACATCCGCCGCAATCTCGGCGGCATAGGTGTCGGTGACCTGTCGCAGCATGGGCTTGATCTGCTCTTCACAGAAGCGGGGCACATCCCGCCGCAGATTGGCCCGGAGCGTGCCAAAGGTTTCCTGTAGGGCCGGCAGGATGGCCAGGCCCTCTGATATGGCGGCATAGGGTCGATCACTCCGCATCAGTTTGCCCGGGTCCACGCCCAAGCACTCCGTGACAATGTCGGCGACAAAGGGCCATTGACTGCTACCCCCTGCCAGGATCACCCTGCCGATGCCGGAATCCCGGCCCGTTTGGGACTGCAGGCCCTCCTCGAGAGACCGTTTAAACCAATCCAGCAGATCCCTCTCGCCATCCGAGACGCCCAGCCCTGCGGCCGACACGCCGAGGTCTTCGAGGTGCTTTAGCATTGCTCCACTGGGACGGTACTGTCGCGCCCGTTCCACGAACCCACCCCATGTCATCTTCCGCAGGCTCCCATAGCGGCCGATCGATTTGTTGACGCTTTCCTGCCGATCGCGGGCCATAGTCAACGAGAAAAACTCCTTGGCCTCGCGACAGAGATAGGCATAGACATAGTAGAAATCGCTGGCCCGCTCGATCTCGGCCAGGCAGTCGGGATTCTGTTCGGCGAACCACTGATAGAAGAGATCGTCGAAGAGACGACCGCCCAGGGCCATGTCCCCCCAGGAATGACGGACCTCCAGGTCCCGCATGAAGGCGAAGTCGCAGGTGCCGCCGCCGAAGTCGATGACCAAAACCCCCTCACGGGCCTCGCTGGGGGAGAAGTCCTTGTGCCAGAGGTGGTAGAGCAAGGCCCCCTTCGGTTCATCGACGACGCGGACGTCCCCATAGCCGGCCTGTAACGCCACCTGCTGCAGGGTCTGCTTGTAGGCCTCGTCGGCTTCACTCGGCACGCCGAAGATGACCTGGGATTCCGCCGGCGCCAGGGCGATGTGCTGGTTCCGCGCCTGCGTGACAATGGCCCGCAGAAAATCAACGGCATGGGTGCGAGCCTGCTCACTGACGGCCAGGTCGGGCTTGAACTGGGCCACCAACTGGTAGCTCTGTTTTTCTTCGGCCGTGGCCTCACCATACTCGTGCAGGGCCCAGTTTCCGATCAAGGCCGGCCTGGACTGACGGTAGAGGATGGCCGTGGGAATGCCATCGCGTCCCCCGCCAAAATCGACACCCACGGGGGAGAGCTGCCGGCTGGGACACTTGCAGAAATAGGAGTTGGTCGTACCAAAATCGACGGCAATGACAGTGGTCGGCTGCGTGGTCAAGTCTCTTTCCGCACCTTTCTCACCAGCCCCAAATCAATCACCTTACCCTCCAGCACCACGGGTTTCCGTTCCACCCAGACGGTATCCCCCTCCTCGACATGGCCAAAGGTTCTGTATTGACTGGCCAGTGCATCCCGCCATGAGATCTCCTCACGCGTCTCCGATCGATCCCCCATGAAACTGGGTGTCCCGTCGAGTCCCTCAAACCCACAGTTCCTCGCTTCGAGGATCAGTTCGTCTGCCACCACACTGAGGCCTTTTTCGGGGGTATGGTGCAGGGCGTAGATCTTGCCGCTGAGGCGTCCAAGCACCTTCTCCGTGGCATTGTCCCCCTGGGAGAGGAGCGCCCGATCCGAACAGACCACCACCAGCATGGCAATCGCGCCGTGAAGCCACTGATCGATCACGCTGCGAACCACCCGTTCATGGGACTTGAAGTCATAGGAAAGCGCACGCCTCGGCGAACCCATCAGGCGGGCCACCATCGAACGGACGAAGGGCATCTGGGCCAGACGCCCGTAGACCAAGACGAAGAGGAAGGCCCCCAGCGGCCCGCCCACGACCAGACCCAGGTCCCGCATGTCCAGCCCCAGTCGGGCGAGGGGCTTCAGGATCATCATGCCGAGAATGCCGAGAAACGCTCCGACGCAGGCCCACGACGCCAGGGCAAACACCTTCGGTCCATCCGAGGCGGCCGGGACGGGGATTTGGATCGGCAGTGTCACGGACTCAAAGGCCAACGCGACTCGACCCGAAAACCGTTCTTCAATCACCTTTTCCCCACTGATGACCGTCAGCCAGACGGGGCTAAAAAGTTTGTCCTTGAGCACGGCGCGCGCCCGCAGCGCGGCCGTCTCCACGTTCGCCGCCAGAGTGCCCCCGCCGGCCCGCAGGGTCTCGGTGTATTCGGAGAGGGCTTCCCGGGTGAGTTCTCGCCGCAGACTGTCTGTTTTATGGCGTGTCTCGCTAATCTTTGTTTCCAGCTCAAGCATGTCTATGTAGGCTCTGTCTGAACTCTTTCAGCCACGGTTCCACCCCATTCTAGCGCAAAGCATCGGGAAAGCAATCGGCAAAACGTGCCGTACGGGTGCCATTGGAGGTAGACGCGGCGTAGAGGAACCCATTTCACAGGGAGGGTGTCCAGGGAGGGACTCAACCTGCACCCATCGAGGATTGGCTCGCCGACGGCACCCTGTCATTGCGGCGCAGCCGGTGCGATTCTCAACTCGCCCCCCGTGTCGTTGACATCCAGGGGAAGGATGCCGGGACGGGACCGAAAGGGCGCGGTGCGATCGTGGCCGGAGAGTGTGCTGTACCAGCGCTTGTCATGGCCCCGAAAGAAGCTGCCACCACCGCCGTGCGGCACCACACAACGTGGCGGCGAGTAGGGTCCCTCCAAGCGATCGGCAATGCCAATCATCAAATCGTAACTCCCATCGACGCCCTGGTCACCATGCCACCGGGCGGCACCCAAGACATAGCGGCCGCGGATCTTCACCACGAACGCATCTGCCGTGCCAATGGGGCGTCCCTCGCTGTCGAGGAGTTGCCGGGGGTCCTCCGCAAACCCCGTCAGACCCTCTTTCATGCGAGCCAGCATGCCCCCGTTGAAGATATAGTAGACCCGCCCATCTTCATCCGCAAACAGGCTGCCGTCCCTGCTCTCTTCCGTCAGAGGCACAAGGCTGACATCCACATAGGGTCCTGTCACTCTACCGGTGCCACTCTTCAGTAGCCCCGCACTCATCCAGTTCATGCCGTAGGGGATCCAGTAGGTGTCTCTGAGGTAGTGAATCTCGGGCGCTGTCACGCGCAGCGGGCGACCCCCCTGCCAATCCTCGGGTGGCGTCTTGCTCCAAATCCCATCCCGGTCCACGGCCCAGGCCGGGCCCAGGGGCCGCCATTTCGTCATGTCTTCGGATCGCCAGAGTAGGATCTCACCAGCGCTGGTCTCCTCCGTCCCCGCAGCCACCATCGTGTAGAGACCACAGGGATCGGCCAAGACATGGCTGTCACGCAGGGGGAGGTCCGTTACGGGATGCAGTTGGCCCACGGGTCCCCTCTCCAAGATCACGGCGCGTGACGGTCGCAGCATGGTGCCGGCCGCATTCCACTCCATCGGCACCAGCCCCGGCTTGTCCACAAAGGGCGCATAGCCCCCCCCGTCGCCTGAGAAGGTCATCCAAAGGGTCTCTTCAGGCCCTTTGAAGAGCATGCTCTGTCCCGCGTGCGGCAGGACCAACACGCGGCGCGTGTAGGGCCCTTGGATGTGGTCCGCCGCTGCCACGAACACGTCGTCATTTGCGGCGTCCATCCGCTCGAAACGCTCGGAGCAGAACAACAGGTATTTGCCTCCGAGCTTGGCCACGAAGGCACCGTAGCTGCCGACGCGTCGGTTTGCGCGGGTGGCGTTGACATCCTTGCGGCCCCGTTCCTCAAACGCCGCGGGAAGCATGGCCCGGGGTTTTTCCGCCAGGCCCTTCAAGTCCTCCGTCATTCGGGCGATACGGCCATCCTGATAGATCCAATAGGCCTTGCCATCGTCGTCCACGAAGAGAGAGGCGTCATATCCATCGGGCGTGATCTGACCCATGTCCTCATAGGGCCCGGCGATCTTACCGGTCGTGCTCATGAGCAGGCCCGTCCCGCCCCAATTCATCGCGTAGCTTATCCAGTACGTCTCCCTGAAATAGCCTATCTCGGGTGCCCAAACGGCCCGCCCGGTCTTCCCGTTGCCGAGCGACTTTTCTTGTTTCTGCCAAGTCCCGTCCTGGACGATATCCCAGACCTTACCGATCCTCTCCCAATCCTTCAGATCCCGAGATCGCCACACCCAGATCCCCTCGTTCCGGATCTCCCAGTCCGGGTAACCGGTCGTCCCGGTGAGATAGTACCAGCCGTCGTGACCCCGACACACGCTTACGTCACGCAGTGGGATGTCGATGCAGGGTTTTAGCAGCGTGGCCTGCTCACTCGGCCAAGTCAAGTAGTATGCCGTGCTGGCCGGATCGGTCGCGCTGAGTGCCGGAGGTTTTACCGGGTCCTTAGCCGCCTGCGTCGCCGCAGGACTTCGCGTGCAGAGACCAAGACACCACAGCAGTGCGACCAGGTGAGCCGCTCTCATATACATGATCTCCAAACAGGCCCGTCGCTTTCAGGCATTACGTTCTACCGCAAAAAGCCTATCCCAATTCCGGAGGGCAGGCAAGGGTGAAAATAAAGCGGGCGCGGGGAGAGACGGGCACACGGCCTCAGCGCCGGGCGGCTTCAATTAGGGCCCGAATCTCCTGGAGGTCGGGCATGCGGTCGGCCGGATAGGGATAGTCGAAGAGCCACCAGTGTTCGGTGTATGAGACACTCTTGCCCGGATAGATCCAATCCCACGATCCAATCGATTCGAGTTCACAGGCACCATTTTCATGATAGGCAACCAAAACGGCGTTGCCGACGATCTCGCCGTTGCCCGTGCTGAGATCGATGGGAAAGCGTTTGAGGAACAGCCTACCTGATCGAGTCAGATAGGCGAGCCACTCCTCCTGGCTGTCGACCGCAAACTTGAGCTCTGTCGGCGCCGCGACGATCTCCAATATCCCCGCACGAACGCGGACGCTGGGCTCGTCAGCGGGCCTGAGCGCCAGACTGTCATCGGGCCCATACACAACATAGCCTCTGGGAAACCGGCTTACTGGGTTCAGCGGCACCAGACAGATCCCCCCCGCCACGGCGAGGGTTCGACTTCTCTGGCTATAGCGTTTGGCATCTGAGGTGACGTTCTTGATGATCTGGGTGCACTTCAGGTGAGAGGTCTTCGCAGCCAGTTCGAAGGCACGTATGAGCTGCACCCCCGTGTCGGGACAGGGTTCACTGATGAGTCGAGCCGACCGAATCCCGGTGATCTCGGCCCGCCACCGACCCAGCCAAAGCGTGTTCCGCGGGGGCGTGATGGCCTCGGGACCGATGTCAAAACGCCCGCCGCAAGGCTCGTGCTCTTTGTGTCCCCTGTAGACCCATCCATCCTGACGGGCGTCTTCGTGCAGGACATTGATCCCATCGAACGAATACTCTAGGATCCTCCCCCCCAGATGGGGGTCGAGGAGGACGCGAGTCCTCTCGTTGGCCAGTTCGACCAGGTCCCGGTAGCCATTTTCGTGCACCAGGGCCGCTCCCCGGCAAAGGGAGACCATCGTGAAAAGAACTGTGATCCGTGATAGTGCCTTCATAGCATGACTCCTTTGCCGCCGCGGCCTCTTGGACGCCTAGGCCTTGATCACTGGTAATCGGCGGAATTGGCTAGCTAGTGCAGGAAAAAGGCCGGTTCGCATCCAAGGGGAATGCGGAGCCCACCAGAGGTAAGGCTCTGTCGGAAGACCCTATCTGGCTTCGAGTGGCTCTTTTTCCACCTGGCTGCATCCCCTACAGTTCGTCCTGCAAACACCCGATGCTATCCAAACTATGAACCCAGAGGGCTTACTGGAACTAGAGAGATGGTTTGAGCGCTACGTCGCCGGATTCACAACATGCGAGGGCACGGATGACTACGTCCATAGAAACCTTAAGTCCCGCTACGAACATATCATGCGCACCCGCGAGGAAATGGCTCTCCTATGCGAAAAACTGCAATTGAACCCTCAGCGCCGCCTCATCTGCGATGCGATCGCCCTGCTTCACGATGTGGGCCGCTTCGAACAATTCGTGCAATATCGGACCTTCAACGATCATGTCAGTGTCAATCATGGCACGCTGGGCATCTCCATCTTGCGTCGGGAGGCCATACTCGCCTCTCTTCCTGCCCAGGAGCAATACGCGATTGAGACTGCTATCGCCGGGCACAACCTGAAGCAGATGCCAAAGGACCTGTCGGGAGACGCCCTGCTCTTCACCCGGCTGATCCGCGATGCCGACAAAATCGACATCCTTTACTGCTCCGTCCACTACTTCCAGCAGTACCGGCAAGACCCCCTGAGCGTCGACCTGGAGCTGGAATTCTCAGATGCGCCAAGCTGCACACCCGAGGTCGTTGCCGCCATCCTGGCAGGACAACAAGTCCCCTACGATAGGCTCGAGACCCTCCACGACCTGCAGTTGCTGCAACTCGGCTGGGTCTATGATGTCAATTTCCAAGCCACTCTTGAGCGACTCCAACAGAGGGGCCTGCTGGACCAACTGCTTGACTTCTTGCCGGCGGGGCCGGACCGGACTCGGGTGGGATGGCACGTGCGGGCCTACGTCCAAAGCCACCTCCAACGATCGTTGTCGTTGTCGCAATCGTTGTCGTAGTCGAAACAGTCCATTGGCGGTGTGAGGTCATCGTTTGCGACAACGAGTACTATGACGAAGAGAAGAAAGGTAGCCTGACAGGAATGAGCGTCAAGCATGACAGAATGAAGGCAAACAGACCAACTCCAAGTCTAGACAATAAAGAGTATGATCACTTTTCATCACCACCCTCTGAATGTCTTGGCCAAAGCCAGCCATGTTTGCCTCGGGGTGTATTGTACCCCTTCTACCATACTGGACTAAGAAAAGAGTCGCTGCGCACTCAATTTTTTGTGAAATTGGTCAAAAAAGCGGGTTTGAACCCTGTCTCTCCCTTTAGAAATAGCTTCCAAGTACCCTTGGATATCCCAAACTGGTCTTCTCAGCTCCAGGCCCGGCCGGGTTACAGCAGTCCGAGGCATTGCTAGAGGGGCGCCCTTCGACGGAGCAGTGAAGAGGCAACGCCGCTTGCGCTGCGCCGGGGGTGTAACCGTTCATGGAGTAATGGATTGAGAAGTGACGAGGAGAGTGGTTTGAACCGTAGAATATCGAACAAGGAACAGCAGAATGTCGAAGGATAGTTCACTTCACCATTGGACATTCATTGTTCGATATTCTGCGGTTCATCTCTGCTCGAAATGATCGGCGAACGGTTAGCCGGGGGTTAAAGCCCTTCCATGCGGACCTTGCCAGGATAGTGTTGGTCGAGCCACACAAGGTCTTCGTTAGGCGGGTTGAACACAACACCTTTACCGAATCCCAGCCTCTCGGCCTCTAGGCGACTGTTGAAGTAGATGATCGTGCGCTTGTCTTGCCATTTTTTCCGCAGAGCATGGCCATCCATGAAACTGAAGGTGCCGGCGTCGCTGTGAAATAGACCCAGTGGATCCCAAAGCATGTGCTCAAAAGGCTTGTAAGACCATGCATGGACACTGTGGTTTGTGTCCCCCCGCCGTCGTAGATGTCTTCAATAAACAGCATCTTTTGAGCGGGATTCTTGAACTCGAAGAGCCCTTTGGGATCGGAGGACGCTGTTGCCCGCATGTAATCCGACAAGGCATAGCTGCGGTAAAGCAGCTTTGAAGAATCATTACCGTTACTCGTGCCTCGCTTGTTGCGGTCGTCGCCCGGGCAGTGATAGGCCTCGGGTGCCTGCATATAAGGGAATATGGCCCCTTCCCTAAAACCGTTAAATCGCTGTTCCATCGTCACGCCCCCGGTGGGCATTTCACTAATGCCGCTTGCGGTGTAATCCAAGGGGGGCATCACCCAGGGCGGGACACCCTTGGTCGGGCCATAGCGGGCCATGCCACCGCAGATGCGCCCACCATTCTCGTCGGCATACATCATGTAGGCTAAGGCCAGGCTCTTCTGGTTTGCGAGGCAGTTAACGGCGCGTGCCTGTTCACGGGCCTTGGTGAGGGCAGGCATGAGAACGGCCATCAAAATGGCAATGATGGCGATGACAACCAACAACTCGATCAAGGTGAATCCTCTGCGTCGGTCCATAGTGCTATTCTCCTGGCATTTTGGTTGTGAACGTACTATTTCGGGTACGAGCAGGGCATTCCAATTATCCACTTTCTCCGAGGATCTTCAACCCTTTCTTGCATAAAATGCCAATTTATTTAGTTCAATGCGCATCTCGATTGATCGGTTCGTCCACCACCTTGGAGGCAGGGAAGTCGGCTGCCCGGTCGCCCCCGCGTGGGCGATAGCGCTTGTCATTGGGCCTGCCGCGGGGCCTGTTCAGAGGAATGACCATGCCGCCGGCCTCGGCAAGCAGGTCGTAGAGTCGCGATTCCAACTGTTTCGCAATCTGCTGATGACCGGCGTACTCTCCTGTGGATCCGTCTGGAGGTCATACAGCTCATCGGTGTCCCAGAGGCCATAGTAGGTGATGTACTTATAGCGGTCGCCCCGCAGGCAGAAGACCGTCGGAGATTGGGGGAAATTCTTTTCCCAATAGTAAACGTAGAGAAAATAGTCTCTCCAGGAGGAGGCCTTTCCCTGGGCCAGAGCGACGAAACTGCGTCCGTCCATGTGCTCGGGTTTTCTCAGCCCGGCCAGATCCAGGATGGTGGGGCCGATGTCGATGTTGGCCACAACCTCCTCTACCACGGTTCCCCCTGCGAAAAGATCGGGACAGTGCATGACCATCGGCACTCGAATGGAAGTTTCATAGGCCACCCGCTTATCAATGAGACCATGCTCGCCAAACATGAAGCCGTTGTCTCCCATATAGATAATCGCGGTTTCCTCGTAGATGCCCATCGCCTTCAATTGGTCAATCACCCTGCCAATGGACTCATCCACCGCAAGGAAGGCCTCGCAATAGCGTTTGTAGTACGTTTCGATGTCCAATTCACTGTGATAGGGAAAGTCGACGCCATGCCAGCTATTCCGTTGGTCCTTCAGCCAGCGGGGCAAGTGCTTCGCCTTTTCCGGCGAAACGTTTTCGCTCGCGGGTCGCTCCCAGTGGACGTCTCGATAGCGGCCCACGTGACGGTCTGCCGGGGTGAAATTGGCGTGGACCGCCTTGTGCGACAGGTAGAGAAAAAAGGGCTTTTCCCTCGGCTTCTGATCTTTGAGCCAGTCCAGGGCATAGTCGGTGAGTTCATCGGTGATATAGCCCTTCTGCCGAACCCGCTTGCCATCCACATTTAAGGTGTAGTTGGGCCCGGGCGGCAGATAGTGTCCCTGTCCCCGGAAACTCACCCAGCGGTCGAATCCCGGGCGGGGCTCATCGGACGCACTGCCCATATGCCATTTTCCCACGAAGGCAGTCGCATAGCCGGCCTTTTGCAGATACTGAGGGAAGTAGACGCGGACACAGCTATCGACGCCGAAGCAAACTGCCAACCAGGTCCCTTAAAACTGCTTTCGTTTCAACCAGGTGCGGTCGCCCAGGCACAGGCCTTCAACATCGGTGGGCCAATGGGCGGGGGTCGGCACGGAACAGAGCAAGGGCCGCTCGCTGCAGGGATGAAGCATGCGCAGCTCTTTGGCCAGCAGGCCGATTCCCCGGGCGAATGCTATACGCGAACCGTACTTGTAGTCTCCCCAGATGGGGTGTCCGGCATGGGACAACTGCACCCGGATCTGATGCTTTCTGCCCGTTAGTAGATGGATCTCGACCAGCGTGGCCCTGGAGAAGCGCTTCAACACGCGATAGTCTAGACGGGCCTCACGCGCGTCGGCCCTCTCAGCCTCGACGACCCGCACCTTAACATGGCTGCCCGCCCCGCGCAGCCAATTGCAGAGAGAACCGGATTCGGCGCAGATCCGCCCTGACACCAGGGCATGGTAGATTTTCACGATGGAACGATTGCGAAACTGTCGTGCCAAATGAGCCGCTGCGGACCGCGTCTTGGCCAGAACCACGAGGCCGGTGACAGGCAGATCCAGTCGTCCGCAGGTCGCGAGAAAACATGGCTCTGAACCATGAGTTGGGGCCAGATAGGCCTGGGCCATACGCTGCAGGCAGGGCGCGTCTGTCGATGTGGGCGTCGTCGCTACGCCCGGAGGCTTGTTGACGACCAGCACCTGGGCGTCCTCGTAGACAATAGCCAATGCTTCGCTCTTCATGGCCGAAGAGTATATCGCGGAGGACCGTCGCGGAAAGGTCCTTGGCCCCTGTGCCAGTGCAGAGGGGCAGCAGGCCGCCTATGCCTGAACCCATGAAGCCCAGTGGTGTGGCGAGTTTGAGCAGTGCGAAGGCAAACTGGCAATCGGGACGGACGCATGTCCAGTGGGAGCAGTGACTAGTGGCTAGTGGCTAGGATCCTTCTCCGGCCCAGACCGACCCACGGACCCACGGACCCATAGACCCACATACCTACCGACCTACCGACCCAAGGACCCACCCTCCTCCCCTTACCTATTGAACCTGCCCTCCGGTCAAGATACACTCTTGGGGGCCAATGGCTTCCATTCGTCACCGTGTCTGATCGCTGTCTGTCATCTGGAAAGGACCCAACCATGAGGAGAATGCTGTTCTTGTCGCTGCTGGCGCTCATCTGGGTCTCGGTCGCTGCGCAGGCCTATGACCGCGTGACCGGTAAGCCCTTTGCATCACGGTCGGAGGTGCTGGCCCGCAATGGGATGGCGGCGACCAGTCATCCGCTCGCCTCACAGGCGGCGATTGACATCCTCAAACGGGGTGGCACTGCGGTCGACGCGGCGTTGGCGGCCAACGCGGTGTTGGCCTTGGTCGAACCGGTCAGCTGTGGCATCGGTGGGGACCTCTTCGCCCTCGTTTGGGAGGCAAAGAGCGGAAAGCTCCATGGACTCAATGCGAGTGGTAGGTCACCCTTTGACCTCACGCCCGAGTATTTCCAGGAAAAGGGCCTCAGCCGCATTCCCTTGTATGGTCCTCTGCCGGTGTCGGTGCCGGGCTGTGTCGACGGGTGGTTTGAACTGCATGCGCGATTTGGCGCGCTCTCCATGGCGGAGATCCTTGCGCCGGCCATCGGCTATGCGCGTGAGGGTTTCCCGGTCACAGAGTTGGTGGCCTATTACTGGGACCGCAACATCGTCCACCTAAAGGACTTTCCTGGTTTCCCGGAGTTGTTCATGCCCGGGGGCAGGGCACCTGCCAAGGGGGAGATCTTCCGCAACCCACAGCTGGCCCAGACGCTCGAACGTATCGGTAGCGAGGGGCGGGATCTGTTTTACCGTGGAGAATTTGCGCGGACCATTGCCTCCTACATGGCGAAACAGGGCGGCTTCCTCTCCTACCGGGACATGGCGGAACATACCTCAGAGTGGGTGGAGCCGGTGTCGATATCCTACCGGGGCTATGAGGTGTGGGAGTTGCCGCCCAACGGCCAGGGGATCGCGGTGCTGCAGATACTGAACATCCTGGCCGGGTTCGACCTGCGCAAGGCTGGTTTCGGGAGTACCGAGCATCTGCACGCCTTTATCGAGGCCAAGAAGTTGGCCTTCGAAGACCGTGCGAAGTTCTATGCGGACCCTCAATTCAACGAACTGCCGGTGGAGAGACTCATCTCCATGGACTATGCGGATACCCGACGTCGCCTCATTGATCCCAAACGCGCGGCTCAGGCCTATCCGGCCGGTGACGCGGCCCTGGAAGGGGGGGACACCATCTATCTGACCGTCGCCGACGGGCAGGGCAACATGGTGTCGCTCATCCAGAGCAACTACCTGGGGATGGGCTCCGGGATGACACCTACCGGTTTGGGCTTTGTTCTGCAGAACCGAGGTCAGTTGTTTGCCCTGGAGGCGGGGCACTTCAACCGCTTTGAACCCCACAAGCGTCCCTTTCACACGATTATTCCCGGTTTCATGACGCGCGGGGGCAAGCCCTTCATGAGCTTCGGTGTCATGGGGGGCTCCATGCAGCCCCAGGGACACGCGCAGATCGTGATGAACATTGTGGACTTCGGCATGAATCTGCAGGAGGCAGGCGATGCCCCAAGGATCCGCCATGGGGGCTCGTCTCAACCGACAGGCGAGACCATGCGGGACGGCGGCACCGTTTACCTGGAGTCGGGCTTTTCGCAAGAGACCGTCCGCGATTTGCTGGGCATGGGCCATCGCCTGGCCCAGTCTCGCGGGGCGTACGGAGGCTATCAGGCCATTCGGGTGGATGCCGAGACGGGCGTCTACTATGGCGCATCAGAGTCACGCAAAGATGGTCAGGCCATCGGCTATTGATCTTGTGGTTCTGACAGAGCCTAAAATCAGGCCTTGTTCAATTCTGGGTTACACGACTCGACGTAGGAATCGCGTTCGTACTTGTAATCGGCTTCTCGGCGTTCTCGATTACGAGTACGAGTACCGCTGCGCTGAGCACGAAAACAGATCAGACGGACTGTCACCCAGATGCACACTCTTGTGAACCAGGCCTAAAATCATGGAAGACCCACCACTCGAACAGCAGGTGGACGCGATCCGCAATGCCCACCGTCAGTACCGACTCGCTCCTTTCGTGGCCATTCTGAGGGAAGTGCTGGCTCATTGGGGATCGTTCGAGCAACTCGGAGGCATCGATGTCTTGGAGCTGGGACCGAATACACGGGTGGAGATGATGCGTTTCCTGGAGACCGGCGTGGGGGTCAAGTCCATCCGGGGCGTGGGACGAACCGTCGTCTGGCCCTGGGTCCCGCACCGGGCCTTCATACGAGACCACGTGGTATCCTGCCGGTTTCTGCCCTTCTTTGAGCGGGACACACCCTCTCGGTTTGATCTCATCTACTCACGGCATGTGATGGAACAGCACTCCATTCATCCCTGGGTCTTGCTGACCAGTGCCGCCTACTGGGCTCAGTTCAAAAAGAAGACCTGCGCCGATTTTGATGAATCCTATCCCTCCTCTGTGCCCAATATCCAGGCAACATTCAAGGCGGCCTGGAATGCGTTGCGACCCGGTGGCCTCATCATTTCTCAGATCGGTAAGCGAAAGTATGGTTGCCTGGATGAGACGTTCCTGGCGACGCTCGATCCCCAGCCGAGTGCCGTCCGCCGTCGTGACATGGGGTCTCTCTCCTCTATCGTGACGACCACGAAGTAGGAATTGACGGGATTTTCGGACAGGGCTTAGGCTCTGTCTGAGAACTCGATCTGGCTTCGAGCGGCCCTTTTTCCGCCTGGCTGCATTCGGCTGCATCGACGATAGAACCACCATCGCCTGCTTCGCCGTCTTCGCCAGGAAAAAAAATGGCTCGCTCTCGGGCGGACGACGGAGTTTTCAGACAGGGCCCAGATTAAGCTGCTCCAGGGGCAGACCGATAGTTCTATCGGACGGACCGAGTCCCGTCTTTCAATCGAACTTCGTGCAGGAGCAGCACTCATGCTAGAAACCGTATTCGACGACCGGACGGAGCATCAGCAACCCGACGCCATCGGACCCCACCCCGACACACTCAGCACCTTCCTCTGGAATGCGATCATCGAAAGAGCCACCGACGTGCATCTCCACTGCACCGAAGGGGGGCTGCGGGTCCTATATCGTATCGATGGCATGGTCCATCCCAGAATTGTTCTGCCGGAGCGTCAAGGAAGAAAACTGCTCAACCAAATCAAGACGGCCGCCGGTCTCAACGCCGTGCGTTCTTTCGTCCCCCTCGAGGGACAGATTCATCTGCCTCACGAAGACCACCAGCGTGACATTCGCGTGACGCTGACACCCATTCAAAATCGTGAATCGGCTCACTTGCGCTTTCTCACTCTGGCGACGGACCAGTGGAGCCTGCCCAGCCTGGGCCTGCTGGAGGCCGATCAGAATCGGATTTCCGAGACCCTCCATACCCAGAGTGGTCTGGTGCTCATTACCGGCGGCACCGGCTCCGGCAAGACGACCACCATGTACTCCCTGGCCTCTTCGATGGACCTCAGCGCCATGACCGCCTACTCCATTGAAGATCCGGTGGAATTCAAACTCCCCTTCGCCCAACAGATCGAGGTGGACGAACGTCACGGGCTGACCATGCACGAAGGTCTGCGAACGATTCTCCGCATGGATCCCGACTTGATCCTGATCGGTGAGATCCGGGACCAGGACTCGGCGGTGGTGGCGGCACGGGCGGCCTTGTCGGGCAAACTCGTCTTGGCCACCATACACGCGCAGGACGCCCCCGGGGCGGTGGACTCGCTGCACTACCTGGGCGTCCCCAGTCATATCATCGGCACCGCCCTGCGCTCCGTCATCGCCCAGAACCTACTGCGGAAGCTATGTGACTGCTGCGCCCAATCGAGTCCGCCCACCCAGCAGGAACAGGCGCTGTTCAGCAGCCATGGCGTAAAGATCCCCGAGACCCTGAAGCGGCCCGTCGGCTGCGTGGAGTGCAATTCCTATGGATATCGAGGCCGTACGGGAATCTTCGAAATCATGACACCCGATCCCGAGTTGCGTCAGCTCATCAGTCGGGGTGTGCATCACAATGAGCTCACTGAATTCCTGCAGGAACAGGGCATGCGATCCGTTGCCTACGATGGGTTGACCAAGGTCGCAGAGGGCGTGACCTCTACGGAAGAACTTCAGCGTGTCTGCCCATTGACGGACGCCGCCTCCCTCGAGCCCATCAAGCACAGTCCGGACACAGCCCTTCAAGTCGAACCTGCTGCCGCTGGACAATGAAGCCCAGGTGCGGACTCTGCGCCATGGGGATTTTCAACTGGGTCAGGCAGTGCGTGTGCCCACAGCAAGTGCAGGTGAAGTGGGGATGACATTGCGTCTTGCTGCATCGGTGGGCGAGTTCATAGTGGCAGGCCCGTTCCTCTATGAAGACCTTATGGACCAGATCGGCATGGACCAGACTGTCCAGGGTTCGGTAAACAGTCACACGATCAAAGCGAGTGCCTAGCTGGGCGCTGATGGTGGAGGGCTTGATCGGCCGCCCGGACGCCTGCAGCAAGCTATCGACGACGGCCAACCGTGCCGCCGTGCAGTAAAGTCCGGCTGCCTTGAGCATGGCCCTGGCTTCCATCACGCCTCCTCCGTCGGTCGGTGCAGCGTACAGCAGCTGGGCACCTTGCCTTCGCCCACGAAGAGAATGGGGAAGACGATGTCACTGATGCAGCAGGGCAACCAGACCGCCACAAAGAGCACGAGGAACGCGCCGACGAACATCACCGGCGTGAAGTCGACGTGCGTGTTCATCAGCATGTGGAAAGAAGAGGCCCAGGTGCTCACCAGGACATGAGCGGCGTGCGGAAAACGGGTGTGCAGCCTTTCATGAGGGATGAGATAGGCCAGCAGGATGCCTAGGAAGGCGGCGGGATTGACCACATACCAGTCCTCTACAAAGCCGAGATGAATGTCAGGACCCTCGTGGTGGCCATCGTGGTGATCATGCCCGGCATGGCTGTCATCGATTGCTTCCGCGTCCGCGTGTGGATCATGAAGTCCCGCATGGGCAGGAACCGCGATGCCCATGATACTCTCCCCCATGAAGGGTACCACGCAATCGCTCAGGGTTGCTACGCCGATCGCGCCGCAGTAGCCCACCAAGACGACCGTCAAAAAACTCGATTTGGCGGCCCGCATTTTGAACAGCGACGCGGTGACGATCGCGGACAGCAACACATGCAGAGGATGAAAGACCAAGAAGAGTTGGTGGTTGACCGGTGGTCCCCAGCCCTTGAGCGCCAACATGCAGACGATTCCCGTCACCGCCCCAAACACGGTGAAGGGAGCATGGTGCCGCAACTCCCAACAGATTGTCAAAAAGCGGTTCTGCAAAAGGACCTCCTTGCGGTTTAATGCCGGCCCGGGCTCCATGGGTCGATCTGGAGCATACGAAAAACCTGCAACAAAGTTGCAATAATTCTGGTTCCGATTGCAAAAAGAGCAAGGTTGCCCCTTCGGCTTCTATGGCCCCGAAGAGGTCACTTCGGGGAACATGGAGTTTGAGCGTCTCAAGCGAACCTGCGCACAACTCGCTCATGACCCTAGATTCGCGGTCCTTGGTATGCCCGTAAATGCCACGGAGTCACAGGCGCAGAAAGGGGTCAAGGCTGCTCAACTGCCTTGGGACCATGGCGTGGCCGGGTCCCTAACTACAGCGAAATGGCGTTGGAGGAGTGCTAGGAGCCTATCGGAAAATTCCGTCGTCGGCCCGAGAGCGAGCCATTTTTTCGCCTGGCAAAGACGGCGAAGCAGGCGATGTTGGTTGTATCGTCGATGCAGCCGGATGCAGCCAGGCGGACAACCCTGTTGCCTTCGTGCAGCCCTTGCTGCGATAGCAGCGTTGAATAGCTAAGAAAAATGGCCGGTCGAAGCCAGATCGAATTCTCCGACAGGCTCCTAGGGGGCGAATTGCTGCGCAGGCCTAACCCTGGCTGCCGGTCGACTGGGCACCCGAAGACTTCCGGCGGCGCGGTCGGCGGCGACGCGACGATCTCTTCTTATCCGTGGGGGTCTCGGCTTGGTGGGCTTCCCCCGATTTCTCCGAATCCAGGCCATCTATGCCCAGCCAGCGGGGCATCACTTTCTTGATCTTGATCAGTTTGCGTAGACTGGAAAGGTCGTGCTTGGCGATGTAGGTCATGGCCAGACCCCGCTTCCCCATGCGCCCGGTTCGGCCCGTACGATGGGTGTATTGCTCGAGTTCGCGGGGGAAATCCCAGTTGATGATGTGCGAGACATTGGTGAAATCCAGCCCTCTGCCCGCCACGTCGGTTGCGATCAGTGCGTGAATCTTCTTCTGACGAAAGCGGCGGATGATGGAGGTCCGTTTGTCCTGCGGGAGGCCCCCGTGGATGTACTCCAGATCCTTGACCTGCTTCTTGAGGGAGCCGAAGAGACGGTCGACCTGGTGACGGGCATTGCAGAAGATGATGGCCTGCCTGATCTTCTCCGTCTTGAAGTAATCGACCAGGTCCGTCTGTTTGGCGTTGGGGTGAATGTACTTGAAATAGTGTTCAATGGCCTTGGGTGCCGCTTGCTTGGTGATCAGCGAGATGTGCTTCGGATCGCGCAGGTAGGTCTGCGTCAGTTTCTTGATGTCGTCTGGCATGGTGGCGGAAAACAACATGGTCTGGTGTTCATGCACGAGACAGGAGAAGATGAACTCGATGTCGCTGAGGAAGCCGACGTTCAAGAGTTCATCGGCCTCATCCAGGATCATGCACTTGACGTCCGACAGAGTGACGATCCCGTCGTAGACCAAGTCGATCAGGCGTCCCGGCGTGGCGACCAGGATATGGACCTCATGGCGGATCTTGGCGGCCTGAATCTGTTTGCTGAAGCCGCCATAGACGGCAAAGGGGACGACGCCCGTCTTGACGGCGATCTTCTGAATTTCAGCGACATACTGCAGGCACAACTCCCGTGTGGGCACCACGATCAAGCCCTGAATGGCATTGAGCTTGGTGTCCACCATCTGAATCAGGGGGATCGCGCAGGCTGCCGTCTTGCCCGTCCCGGTCTCGGCCAGAGCGCAGATATCATGCCCGGCGGAAATGACATGATAGGTGGCCTCCTGGATGGGCGTCATTTCATCGTAGCCGATAGCGTCGAGTATCTTGAGGATAGTGGCGGGAAGTTCGAGTTCGCTGAACCTCATCGGGTGTATCTCATCTGCGTGCTTTAGACTCCTTCAACGGTTCGACATGTTCCGATTCGGTCCCTATGTCAATCCAGACGATGGACAATTTAAATAGCACCGCAGTATGAGGCAGTTTGCCGCGGACATCAAGCATTAATAAGAGCAGTGCGTCAGGGACTCTGGGCAAGGGTCTCGCACCGTGGTCGGCCGGGCTGGACACTGATTACTGTTTGATGGTTGCCGGCGTTTCCCATCGAAAGTCATACGAAAATGGCATTCCAACACGATCGGTCTCCACCAGACTCCTAATTTCTTGTTGCAACCGGCATTCGCCTCTGTTACAGTCCACCTAGACCTAGAAAACATGTTTGTATTGAGTGACAGATAGCTCCACTCTTAACCGTTCAATACCGGAAAAGTGTTTGATGGATAGGTCAATGTTCAATTCTTAAAGGAGATCCATTCCCGCACAACCACGGGACAAGTTCTAAACATGACACTCTGAAATCGTTTGGTCTAGTCCTCAGACTTTTTGAAGTAAAGACCGAAGAAGGCCCGATTCTAACGCTATCATATCCGCTCATCGTGGCTGGACCTTCTTCAGTGTAACCTGTCGAGATTTCGAGATGTGGCCTGCGCCCATGTTCTGTCTGCGTCGTGCCAAGAATCGGCAGGAGTATTAACCTACAGATGCAAAGGGACCTGCCATGAAGAGAGAACGAGCCATGCGTCACGCCCTGTGCCTGCTCCTCCTGTCCAGCCGACTCGGAGGGAGTGGCGAACCCGTAGCCTTTGTCAATTTCGAGAGTCACCCCGTCCACGGTTTGGACATTAGCCCCAACGGTCGGACCATGGCCGTTTGTAACCTCCCCGATGGCAGAGTGGAACTATTTGATCTGGAAACCCCTCTGCCCACCCTCAAGGCCTCCGTGCCGGTAGGCGTGGACCCCGTCTCCGTGCGGTTTCGGCATGATCGAGAGCTGTGGGTCGTCAACCTGATCTCAGACTCCATTTCGATCATCGACATCGAGGCGGAGACCGTGGTCGCCACGGTTCAGACGGGAAACGAACCCTACGATGTTGTCTTCGCGGGCAGCCAGGATCGAGCATTCGTCAGCCTCTCCATTCCCCAAAAGATCCAGATCATCGACCCGATCTCCCGACGTGTCGTCGAGTCCCTCCCAATCCTGGCGCCGACCCCTCGGGCCCTTAGTGTCAGCCCGGACGGGTCACAGGTCTACGTGACCATGTTCGAATCGGGCAATGCCACTACGATCCTGGGCGGGGGAAAGACCTCGACCGACAATTACCCGCCCAATGTGGTCAATCACCCGGAGGGACCCTACGGAGGTGTCAATCCGCCGCCCAATGACGGGGCTGACTTCAGTCCGCCCCTGCTGGAGACCCGCATCGCGCCGCCGCGGGTTGGTCTCATCGTCCGCAAGAACGAAAAGGGACAGTGGCTGGATGAGAACCGGAAAGACTGGTCCGATTTCGTCTCGGGCGAGAGGGCCGGCCTCTCAGGCCGGATTCCCGGTTGGGACATGCCCGATCGGGACCTGGCCATCATCGACGCGGACTCGCTGGAGATTCAATACGTCTCCGGCCTCATGAACATCTGCATGGCCCAAGCCGTCAACCCGGTCACTGGCGAGATCACGGTGGTCGGCACCGAGGCGACCAATGAGATCCGCTTTGAACCCGTGATCGCGGGTCGGTTCGTCCGGGTGCAACTGGCCACAGTCAATCCTGAAACCTTGGCTACGGAGATCATTGATCTGAACGGGGCCCATCTTGACTACAGCAACTCAACGGCCTCGCAGGAAGTGCGGGATCTCTCGCTGGGAGACCCGCGCGGCATTGTCTGGGACAGCAGCGGCAGCATCGCCTACATCGTCGGCATGGGCTCAAACAATCTGTTGGTGATCAATCCCGATGGCACGCGACGATCCCCCACACCGCTTCGCCTGGACGCTGGTCCGGTCAGTGTGGCCCTCAACGAATCCCTCCATCACCTCTACACCCTCAACCGCTTTGCCTCTACCCTCTCGGTGGTGGATACCCACAGCGGCGAGCTGCTGGAAACGATTGATCTCCACGATCCCACGCCGGCCCTCATCAATGCCGGGCGGCGGCACCTCTACGACACCCACGCGACCTCCGGCCTCGGTCAACTCGCCTGCGCCTCCTGTCACGTAGATGGTCGCGCCGATCGCCTCTCCTGGGATCTGGGAGATCCCGCGGGCGAGCTGCAGGTCATCAGGGACGTAGGCGCGGGGGTCGTCGGTGGTCACAACCTCTTCCTTAATCTCGACTTTGAATTCGAGTACCAGCCCTTCCACCCCATGAAGGGACCCATGCTCACCCAAACCCTCCACGACATCATCGGCAAGGAGCCACTCCACTGGCGGGGCGATCGACAGGGCATAGAGAGCTTCAACGATGCCTTCAAAGGCTTGAACGGGGACGACGAAACTCTCACGGCAACCCAAATGCAGGAATTCGAGGATTTTCTGGCCACGCTCCGGTTTGAGCCGAACCCCTACCGAGCATTTGACAACACGCTGCCCAACGATTTGCCGCTGCCGGGCCACCGGGCTACGGGCACTTTCGATCTGGCAGCCGGTGCGCCCCTTCCCAATGGTGACGCCCAGATGGGACTGTCTCTCTTTCGGGATGGCCAGAATCCTCTGGCGGGAGACTTCTCTTGCGTCTTCTGTCACACCCTGCCCTCCGGCATGGGCTCGGATCGGCTGGCCTTCGCAGACTTACTGATCGACATGCCCCCTGGACCGATGGGCCAGAACCATGTCTCCATCACCCTCTTGGACGGCAACACCAATGGGGCCATGAAAATCCCTTCTCTGCGCAACCTCTATCGCCGCGTGGGCTTCGATACCAGTCAACAGGAGAGCCTGGTGGGCTTTGGCTTTGAGCATGACGGCGCCGTTGATAGCCTCAGTCGCTTTCTCGGGCGAGAACGGTTTAGTGTGGCATCGGACTCCGACACGGCTCACCTCCTTGCTTTCCTCTTGAGCTTCTCCGGGTCAGACCTGGTCACCGGATCGACCAGACTGATGGACGCAGAGCCCCTGGGGCCTTCCAGCCTCGACGCGCATGCCGCCATGGGTAAGCAGGTCACGATCAGCGGTCCCGAGCCGATCTCTCTCTTCGGCGAGGAGGACCTGATCGCGACCATGACCACCTTTGCCGCAGATGTGGAGGGTCGGCTCGATCTGGTCGTGAAGGGCGTACTGGAGGGCCAGCAGCGAGGTTGGTTCTATGATCGTGTCGGAAACCTCTTCCTATCGGATCGTTGGGGGGAGGTCACTCTGCCCTCGGCACTGCTGGCGCTCGCCTCAGCAGAGACGCCACTGACCTATACCCTGGTCGCACGAGGTACGGGACGGCGCATCGGGATCGACCGAGACGGGGACGGAGTGTTCGACCAGAGCGATGACGATCCTGCGGATCCACTAGTGCCCGGACCATCGTAACATCTGTCGTTCCAAGTCCAGTGGATAGCCCACCGTCACGTCCCGGATCTCGCCCGCGGCGTCTCGGTGGGCGGTGAGTTCGGGCATCACGAAACCGGTGTAGGAAGGCTGTTTGAGGGCATCCCAGCGGGCGACCACCTCGTCCCTTAGGTCGGGATCGAAGTGAATTCCGTGGTCGGTAAAGAGCTTCTTTGCGGCGTCGTAGTCGCCTTCCGACTTGATCCGCTGGACCTCCGCCAGGAGTCGGCCCACGCCTGCCTTCCACTGGGCTGCGTCGGTGACCACGTAGTAGGTCTTGTCGGCCTGCTTCCTGATCTCGATGGACTCGGAGTTCTCCATGAGCCAGTGGACAATCATCTGCCGGTTGCGCATGTGGTCTTCTTCCAAGGTTGTCCCCTCGCGCACGCGACGCAACTGTGCGAGGGCATTGCGGGTATAGATCTCATAGGCCGCCAGCTCGATGGCTGAGCGATCGCTCTCCTGGATCAGGCCCAAGTCCACCAGCCTGGCATCTCCCACGAACCAGAGGGCGACCAGATCGGCCCGGGCTTCTTCCAGGGCCGAATAGAACTCCTTGATGACATCCTCCGGATCGACCTTCAGCTCGGGTGAGAGCTTGCCCGAGGCGTGCCCAACCACCTCATGCAGGTTGACGTGCAGATCCAGCGTGGTCGTCTTCCAGCGATCGACCCGCGCCAACGCCTCCTCCGTATAGCAGAACTCGCGCCGCGTCTCGGGCGAGCGTGATTGGTCATAGGCCTCGATGACGTTGCTGATGGAGACCGACTTACTGCCATAGTCGCTGCGGACATCCTGGGCATTGGGCAGATTGATGCCAATGGGACTCACGGGACCCGAGTCGCCCGTCTCGATGATTACCTGAATGGCCTTCGCCGAGATCCCCTTCACCTCGGCCTTGCGAAACTCCGGCGCATAGGGCATGTGGTCTTCAAACCACTGGGCGTTCTCCGCGATCACCTCCATCATCTCCATCTTGGCCGGATCATTGAAATAGACCAGCCCCTCCCAGGCGCCCTTCTGCCCCCGAGCGTCGACATAGACCTCGATGAAGCCATTGATGGTATCCACGGGTGACTCGGTGTCCGCCACCCAGGCGATATTGTAGGCACGAAAGTCCTGAGGATTACCGGTACGGTAGTAGTGGACCAGGGCCCCCAGGGCCCGCGCCATGCGGGGCGTCGCATAGTCGATCGCCGCCTCCAGGTGGGACACGACCTGCTTGATCTGCGACGCGTACATTCCCGCCGGCACCACCGAATCGAATCCGGCCCGCCACACGATCTCCCGTAATTGCCCATCCTCATCCTTCACCAGCTTTGAGTTGAGGGGATATTTCTCCTGAAAGCCGACGAGGTCCTGCATGGTGACATTCTCGTAGAGATTGTTGGCGCTGGCGACCAGAATGTCCTTGCCCGCACCGGGTGATTTGTTCGTCACCTGAGCATCCACCGCGGGATCAAAGAGCACCGGGCGCAAGCGTTCCACCAGGGCGGTCGTGCTCTCCCCGGGTTGCCCGGACAGAGTGGCCCCTGCACGCTCGCTTGTCTGCACCGCCACCAGAAAGGCCTCAAAGGAACAATTTAGGACGTTCTTGCGACCGGTAATGGCATTGTGCGGACCGTTATTGATCCAAAAGAGCTTTGTATAGCGACGGACCTCCGCCAGCGTCTCGGGATCGATGCCCTCGGGATGCGTCAGCACCGCTTCGATCAGCGGCCGAATTTCTAGAGAGTACTTATACTTCTGATCGATGAAGATGTCTCGACCGGCCAATGCCGCCTGGTAGAGATGGTAGATCAAAATCTTCTCATTCACTGCGAGCCGTTCAAACCCATCGGCATAGAGTTGCACCACCGCCACATCGTCTACTTTCTCCAGGAGGTACTGTCGCGATCCACTCTCTGCCGGAGCTTCGTCTCCCCGCTTGACGGAGAAGCCCGCACGCAGTTGCGCGTCGCAGCCACTCAAAATCCATAGTGAGCACAGCACCGCAACGACCATTAAAATTCTAGGAATTCTCATACAGATCACCTACCGATCAATCCGTTGTATTGTCAGGCTCATCGCCTTGTAAGATTGGCCACCAACTTACCCAGCGAGCCTCGGGAACTCAAGCCCAATTGACCAGAGGGCAGATAGAATAACCTTCTCAAGCAGAACTTACCGGGGTAGTATCCCGAATAGGAGAAAGTTGTATCAGGTAAGTTCATTCAATGACCACGCATATTAGACTAACCAAGAACACAGGACGGTGGCTCATAATAATAGGTTTAGCCACAGTGCTGGTTATCTTTTGGCTTAGTCTTAGCGCACACCAAGCGACCCTTGATCCGAATGATATTCTGCGTAACAAGCTGGCGCAGGCCATCGAAG
>JADFMM010000259.1 GCA_022563885.1 Planctomycetota bacterium
ACCGGCATAGCTGTTCTACGCCGAGGCTTTCGCGATGGAGAAGCGGTCAAAGATGGGGTGCAATTGGGCATTCAAAAGTACAAGTTATTTCTTGCCGGTCCCTAAACCTTCCCCTTTGAATTTCTACGGTGAATTCCTTATTTCGCCAAATTTTGGAGTTGATCTTCTCAATTGAAGTGGGTCTAATACGCGTCTTTAGCCCCACGGGCAGGTCCGTATGGACTGTTGTGAGTGGTGACATTGGATGTTGATGCTCGGTGTATCTGGACCTTTGCATGCAGAATTCTATCTTGGCGGAGTTGAATCCGCTTGAACATGTCGTCGTGGTTCCACTGTTCGATTTCACAGTGGGGGCGTTGCACGTCGTGTTCTCGAATCACATGTTTATGGTGGGGGTGGCGACGGCGCTGCTGTTGGTTCTGGTGCCCCTGGCCATGCGCTCTCCCAAGCTCGTCCCCGGCGGCGGTCAGAATTTGATTGAGTCTATCTGTGTCTACCTTCGCGATGACATGGCCAAGCCCGTGTTGCATGAGTTGACGGACAAGTACATCGGCTTTCTCTGGACCATCTTTTTCTTCATCCTCACGCTGAACCTGCTCGGCATGATTCCGACCGACCGATTCGTCACACTTTTTAGCCAACTAGTGACCGGCAGCGACAAGGCGTCACACTTAGGGGGGGCGGCCACCGCCAACATCTGGGTGACCGGAGGGCTGGCAATGACTGTCTTCGTGGTGACACATGCGGCGGGGATTCGCGAGCAGGGGTTGTTGCCCTATCTAAAGAACATCGCGCCGCCGGCGCCGGTCTGGCTGCTGCCGCTTATCTATCCGCTGGAGTTGATCAGTCACATGGTGCGACCCTTCACGCTGGCCGTGCGACTCTTCGCAAACATGGTCGCCGGTCACATGGTACTGGCCACTCTCCTGGGCCTGATTCTTTTGTTCCAGAACATCGGCGTCGCCGGTCTCTCTATTGCCGCCGCGGTGGCCCTCTCTTTCCTGGAACTGCTGGTGGCCTTTTTGCAGGCCTACGTATTTACGTTTTTAGCAACGCTCTACATTGGGGCTTCGGTCAGTCCGGAGCATTAGTTTTTAGATCTATGGAGGTTTCATAATGTTGGGAATGGTAGGAATACTCGCAGAAGCAGGGGTCGCCGATCCTTTTTCCTTGGCCATCTTTGGTGCCATGATCGGTTGCGGGCTCATTATCATCGGTGCCGCCACGGGCATCGGCATGATTGCCAGCAAATCGGTCGAGTCCATTGCGCGGCAGCCCGAGGCCGGAGGACGCATCTTTACCTCGATGATCGTGGCCGCTGCTCTGCTTGAGGGTGTGACCTTTTTTGCATTGTTGATCTGCATGTTGACCGTCCTTTGGCTCAAATAGAAAGCTGCCCCGGAAATGGCATGGTTTCGTACACTTATTCTAACCGGTGCGTTGACCGGCGTGGCAGTGGCCTCGGAGGCCGCGCACGGAGCCGCGGAAGAGCCCAGTCTGTTCAGTGGTACCTGGGCCGATGCGCTGTGGACCGTGATTGCTTTCGTTGTGTTGGTGGCGGTGCTGGGGAAGGTGGCTTGGCGGCCGCTGATCGAGACTTTGCAGGCCCGGCAGACGCAGATTGAAACACAGCTAACCGAGGCCGAGAAGTCACGTACCGAGGCGGAAAAGTTGATGGCGGACTTCAAGGAGCAGGGGGCGACGATCCTACGGGAGGCCAGCGAGCGATCCCAGCAGGAGCGGGAGCGGGCCACCGAGAAGGCCCAAGAGGAGATCGCCGTGATGAGACGTCAAGCGATGGAGGACATCGAGAACGCGCGGCATGCGGCACAGGAACAGTTGTGGCGCGAGGCGGGCGACGTTGTCCTCGAATTGGGCACCAGCGTGCTCGGTCATGCCGTCACCCCGGCCGATGACGGCCGCATGATGGATGAGGCGATCGCCAAGATGAAGGAGGCGCGACAGGGTAATGCGTAGTACCGACATCAGCGTCAGGATTGGTGAGATCTATGCATTGCCGCTTTTTGAGTTGGCGACCGAGTCGAGTTGCGTGGAGACTGTGGAAAGGGATCTGGCGGGCTTCATGGAGGTCTTGCAGGCCGAATCGAAGTTCGATCGTTTTCTCGCATCGCCCCAATTTGTGACCGACGACAAGTGTTCGCTGCTGAAGACCCTCTTTTCGGACAGGCTGCATGAGCTGACGCTTCGCTGTCTGCTGGTCGTCATTCGGCATGACCGCGCTCCCTTTTTCGCCGACATCGTGGCGGCCTACCAGAAACACGTCCGTGCCCTGGCGGGGCGGACGACGGTGCAAGTGACGGTGGCAAAACCCTTGGTAGCCGCCGAGCAGCAGTCTCTGACGAAGGACCTATCCCGGGCCTTGGACGCCCGGGTCGATCTGGATGTGATCCACGATCCGTCAATTTTGGGGGGTACCATCCTGCGCTACGAGGGGCGGATGGTGGACAACTCGGTGAGGGGCCGACTCAGGCAGACGGTCAGTACCATCATGAATCAGCGAAAGGGGTAGTAGAGCCCGATGAAGTTTGATATCAGTGAAATCAGTGGGATTCTCAAGAAAGAAATCCAGCAGTACGAATCCAAACTGGATGTCGCCAAGGTCGGCCGGGTGGTTGAGGTGGGCGATGGCATCGCCCGCATCTACGGCTTGGACGAGGCCATGGCCGGGGAGATGTTGCTGTTTGGGGACGATGTGGTCGGCGAGGTCTTCAACCTGGAAGAGGATTCCATCGGCGCCGTCATCTATGGTGACTTCACCCGGGTCGCCGAGGGGGCGGATGTCCGGGCCAGCGGGCAGCTCATGTCGGTGCCCGTCGGTGAGGCGCTATTGGGTCGGGTGGTGGATCCGCTATGTCGTCCTCTCGATGGTGGACCTCCCATAAAAACGACCCACCGCCGCTTGATCGAATCGGAAGCGCCGGGCATTGCCCAGCGTCAGCCCGTCAGGCAGCCGCTCCAGACCGGCATCAAGAGTATCGATTCCATGATCCCCATCGGTCGGGGTCAACGGGAGTTGATCATCGGTGACCGCAAGACCGGCAAGACGGCCATCGTTCTCGATGCCATCATCAACCAGAAGAAAGAGAACGTCATCTGTGTCTACGTGGCCGTGGGACAGAAAAATTCGACCATTGCGGAGGTGGTGGATACCCTGCGTCGTTACGATGCCCTGAGCCATACGATCGTCGTTGCCGCACCGGCGGCCGCCAGCGCGGCCATGCAGTACATCGCGCCCTATGCGGGTTGTGCGATGGCGGAATACTTCATGTACGAGCAACAACGCGATACCCTGTGTGCCTACGACGATCTGAGCAAACACGCGGTCGCCTACCGACAGCTCAGTCTCCTGCTGAGACGTCCTCCGGGCCGCGAGGCCTATCCGGGTGACATTTTCTATCTACACAGCCGTCTGCTGGAACGAAGCGTCAAGCTCTCGGACAAGCTAGGGGCCGGTTCTCTAACCGCATTGCCCCTGGTCGAGACCCTGGAAGGTCAGATTGCCGCCTATATCCCGACCAACGTCATCTCCATCACCGATGGGCAGATCTATCTGCAAAGAGACCTCTTCCACTCCGGTATCCGGCCGGCGGTGGATGTCGGCATGAGCGTGAGTCGGGTAGGTGGCGACGCTCAGGTGAAGGCGGTCCGCAGTGTCGCCGGCAAGCTTCGCCTGGATTTGGCGGCTCACAGAGAGCTGGAAGACTTTGCCCGGCTGGGGACCGAGTTGGATGCCACGTCCCAGCGGCAGTTGGACCGGGGCTATCGGATGGTCGAGCTGTTGAAGCAGCCGCAATTCTCTCCCCTGACGGTAGGACAACAGGTCATCACCATCTTGTCTGGGTCGTCGGGGCGACTGGACAGCGTCCCGGTGGCCCGAGTGGCGCAGTTGGTCACCGACTTCCTGGAGTCGCTGGCTCGGGACCACGCCACGCTGATCTCTGAGATAGATGAGACCGGTGTTTTAGGGGACGATTTGTCGCAGAAGATCACCGACGCGCTAAAACTGTTCATTGAAAAGGGCGACTATGGGAGCACGGACTAGTCACTAGTCGGTTATGGCCTCCACCCGGCAGATATTAAAGCGTCGCAATGCCGTCGGCAGCATCGCCCGCGTCACGCGTACCCTCGAGATGATTTCGACGGCCCGCTACAAGAAGTACTCCGGCAAGCGGCCTGCGATCGTGGACTTCCACGACGCCTTGACGACAGCGGCCGTGCTGCTCTCGACCGCGCCCAAACCCATCGACCACCCGCTACTGCGGGAAAACCGGGCCGGACGCCGGGCGATCGTGGCGATCGGGTCCCGCAAGGGGCTCTGTGGGTCTTACAACGTGCAGGTGAGTCGACTCGTTCACGTCCATGTCCGTCAGGCCGAATCTCGCGGGGAGCCGCTAGATGTCTACACGCCCGAGTGTCGCTTGGAGGGGCTCCTGCGCTACCAGGGTGTGCCCATCCAGGAGGTCTTCGCGGATCTCGATGAGTTGCCGACCTCCGAGCAGACAACACGCCTGGCCGATCACTTTGTCGGCCGGTACCGGGCAGGGGAGTTGGACCAACTGGGCATCGTCTATATGCGCTACTTCTCGACCTCCAGTCGGAAGGCCCAAACCATGACGATCTTGCCCTTCGGGGATCTCGTCGATGACTTGGTGACGCGCGCCAAGGTGGCGTGGCCCTGGCCATTGGCGCTGGAGGACTTCGAGGTCTCACCCCCGGTGGACGAAATGATCGAAGAACTCGTGCGAAGACTCATCCACTATTCGATATTGAACTGTTTCTTAGATGCGGCCCTGAGCGAGCACCTGGCTCGCATGGTGGCCATGCGAAATGCTACAGAAAGCGCAGATGAGATGATTAAAGATTTGACAGGCGAGTACAACCGTGCTCGACAGGCACAGATTACCGCTGAACTCCTCGATATCGTCAGTGGATCGGAGGCGATGGCATGAACAAAGGCAAGCTCGTCCAGATCATTGGCAGTGTCTTTGATGTGCGATTTTCGCCCGAGCAGGTCCCTTCCCTCTACAACGCCTTGGAGATTCCCTACGAGAAAGAAGGCGAGTCCAAGACATTGATCGGCGAGGTTCAACAGCATATGGGGGGCGGCAGGGTCAGAGCGGTCTCCCTGGGTAGCACCTTGGGCCTACGGCGCGGGCTGGAGGTCTTCGACACCGGCGGATCTCTGACGGTACCGGTGGGTGACGAGACCCTGGGCCGAGTGCTGAACCTCTTCGGGGAGGCCATCGACGACGGCGAACCCCTGACCGGCAAGATCCGTAAACCCATCCATTGCGAGCCGCCCAAGCTGGTCGATCTCACCGCCAAGAGTGAGATGTTTGAGACCGGTATCAAGGTCGTCGATCTGCTCTGTCCCTTCGTCCGCGGCGGTAAGACCGGTCTCTTTGGCGGTGCCGGCGTGGGGAAAACCGTGATCATCCAAGAACTCATCGCACGGATCGCGACCCGACATGGCGGCAACTCCGTCTTTGCCGGCGTCGGGGAACGGACGCGGGAGGGCAACGACCTCTGGCTGGAGATGAAGCAAACGCCGGTGACCGGCGAGGATGACACCGTGCTGGACCATACCGCGCTGATCTTCGGTCAGATGAATGAGCCGCCCGGCGCCCGCTTGCGAGTCGCATTGTCTGCACTGACCATTGCCGAACATTTCCGTGAGAGCGGTGTGGGGGACATCTTGCTCTTCATCGACAACATTTTCCGATTCTCTCAGGCGGGCTCCGAGGTCTCGGCGCTGCTGGGGCGTATCCCCTCGGCGGTGGGTTATCAGCCGACTTTGAGCACCGAAATGGGAGAGCTGCAGGAGCGAATCGCCTCGACCCAGCAGGGTTCCATTACCTCGGTCCAGGCGGTCTATGTCCCGGCCGACGACCTGACCGACCCCGCTCCCGCCACGACCTTTGCCCATCTCGACTCCTTCGTGGTGCTCAAGCGTGAAATCGCACAGAAGGGTATCTATCCCGCCGTGGACCCCTTGGAGAGTACCTCGCGTATTCTCGACCCCAATGTCGTGGGGCAGAAACACTATGACGTGGCCCAGAAGGTCTTGGAGTACCTCCAACGCTACAACGAACTCCAGGACATCATCGCCATCTTGGGTATGGACGAGTTGAGTCATGAAGACCAGATGACTGTCTCTCGAGCCCGAAAACTCGAACGCTTTTTCTCACAGCCATTCTTCGTCACTAAGGCTTTCACGGGCCTGGACGGGGCCTATGTCTCGGTATCGGAAAACGTTGAAAGCTGCGAACAGATCTGCGAGGGAAAGTGGGACAAGCTTCCGGAAGAGGCGTTCATGTATGTGGGTAGCATCGAAGATGCCGCCAAAAAAGCCGAGAAACTGGCCCAGGTTTAGGGACCGGCAAGAAATAACTTGGACCCCAAATTGTCCAATTAATTTCTTGCCGATCCCTTAGCCGATACAAGCGGCGAAAAGGGCGTCCGCCTCAGATCGGGTGACCCTGCCGAGCAACGGGAAACAGCATGGCAAGCTCAGAGGACAAGCAATTTCGATGTACCGTCATCACACCGACGGGCCGGGTCCTGGACTGCGATGCCACCGATGTCCAGATTCCGGCTCACGACGGGCAGTTGGGGATCCAGTACAACCGCCTGCCCGTTTTCTGTAAGCTTGGCTTGGGATTCATGACGGTCCGGGAGGTCTCCCCCGATAGTCGGGAACATCGACTGGTCATCGATGGTGGTTTCAGCCTGCTGGCCCGCAATGCCCTGACCGTGATCGCCTATGATGCCATCAGCAAGGCAGACACCGAGGCATCCGAATACGAGGCATTGATGGCCCGGCTCGAGCGCAAGGTCGAGGACGCGGAGGGGAACGAAGGACGGCTGCAGGCGCAGAGGAAATTGGGCTTCGTCAAGAGGCTGGCCGGTGGGAGTTAGAAACAGCAATCAGTCTCTGGTCTATGTTGATCAGTGATCAGTTTCTCAACGTCCTCCGCGGTCTCTGCGAGCGGCAAGAAGAAGTAATCCGTTGTCTGCGAACTGTCCTTTGTGATCTGACTGCTCACGGCTCACATCACGTAGGTGTCGAACACCCGCACTTTGGCCCAGTTCTCGCGATTTCGCTCGATAAACTCATCGTGTCTGGGTGCGGCTTGGTAATCGTCGTGGGTCTTCTTGTGGGTGAAGATGATGTGCAGGCCCACCTCGAAATCGCGGTCGTTGACGTCGCGCTGGTGCTCGCTGACGAGGCGGCCGGCCGAGAAGAACAAAACGCCCGCATGCTCGCGCAGATAGCTGAAACAGTCATCGATGAGCCTTTGCACTGCATCGTCGGAAGCATCCTTCAGAGAAAAGAATACGTTATGGGCGAGCTTCGAATCGGTGCTGTCTGTCTGGTTCATCGGATGTTCTCCAAGTCAGTTGTAGTGGGCAACAGATGAAATTCATGGGCATTATACGGCGGGCTTGCCCCCTTGGCCAGCAGCGCTTGCACCGCCAAGTATTCAGCTGGTCCGGCCATGAGCAGGATAGCGAGACGGGCAGGGAGGACATCGTAAAATCGAGCAGAGACCAGTTGTCGCGGCTGCGATTTCGGATTTGAGTGAGTCTTAGCGCCTTGGTGTGAGACAGCCTAGCGTTCAAGCATGCACTCTAAAAGGGGAAGGCCAGTCCGCCCTGGTAGTACATGATGTCGGATTCCGTGTCCCGGGCGATGCCCACTAGGCCCACGATGTGGTCGGTGAGCCACCAACCGCCGGTGGCGGAGAAGAAGGAGGCATCGTCGCCGACATTGGTGTGGTCAACGGCGACGGTGGCAAAGAGTTGGGGATGCAACTGAAACTCGACACCCAGGCCAATGCCGAGCCCGACGTCTGCATCTTCGTCGGCGAGGCCGGGTCCGTCGACGTCGGTATCGATGGCCCGTAGGCCGATGTTGAAGTAGGGTTTGATGCCGTTGGAGTCCGCGAAGACCTGAACCATATCCAGGCTGAACGCGAGTGAGGAGATGTCGACGTTCTGGCCCAGCCGATTGCCGCTGGTCCAGAGGTAGGAAACGCCGATTTGGATGTCGGTGTCGTGATCCGTGTTCATGTTGTAGACCACGGAGGTCACTTGGCCATTGTCCAGGTAGGCCTGCGCGTCATCGCCGAAGTCTATGCGGGCGTAAGAGAGCCCGGTATAGCTGCGTCCGAGCAATCCCTTGGCGGAGGTGATGCTGGATGCAGTCGATAAGAGAGAGATGATCAGTAGCAGCGTCATTCGTGCTTTTTTCATTTTCTCTATACTCCCGGTTGTGATGGTAGCCGCCATGTCCCATCTGGATCGTTCCTAGGTTGTAAGTGTATCGGTCGCGCGGCTGCATGTCAAAGGCTTGCCGTCTCGGAGTCTACCGCGATTAGGGACCGGGAATAAATAAGTTGGACATTTTGGGGTCCAAGTGTGCCCCATATTGGGTTGCGCCCGATTGAGCGAAACCACAGGCGTAGCTGTTCTACGTCGCGGATTTCGCGATTGAGAAGCGATCAAAGATGGGGTGCAATTGGGCATTCAAAAGTCCAAGTTATTTCTTGC
>JADFMM010000260.1 GCA_022563885.1 Planctomycetota bacterium
GATACCGCAGGGGAATGTGAGCCGTTTTATGCATCGACTCCAGACGGCCTACACGGTCTACTTCAATCGAAAGAATAACCACAGTGGTCACCTGTTCCAGGGACGGTTCGGATCGTCTCTTGTTGAAGAGGATGAGTACATTCTGAAACTGAGCCGCTATGTTCATCTAAATCCCGTCTTTTTGCGGGCATACCGGAATAAGTCAGACCGTGAACGCGTGGAAATCTTGAGAAAGTACCCATGGAGTAGCTACCGAAGCTATAGTGGCAAATGCAAGCGCTTGGACTTTGTGGAGTACGGGCCCATCTTAGCTATGATGGGCAAATCAACAAAGAAGCAGCATAGGGTCTACCGTCAATTCGTCGAAGGCGGGATCCGAGAGATTGACGCCGCCTTCATTGAAACCAAGCAGCGGGCACGTTTCTGTATTGGATCTGCATCGTCTCAAGAGGGTGTAGATGATCGCTATGAGCGTCTGGTCCAGGCGTATAATCGGAAAGAGGATGTTTCCTTTTGTCGCGAGGATCGTCTTGAGCCCACTGAATCGATATTGGCGCATGTCTTTGACATTCTGAATGTGCAACGGGACTCCCTCCAGAAGCGGGGGACGAATTCTTTGGTTCGCCCAGTAGCCGCGTACGCGTTATGTCACTATGGTGGGTTTACCCAACGTGAGGCGGCCGCACTGATGGGGCTTCGTAGTGGTGTGGCGGTGTCTCTTCAACTCAAAAAGGTGCACGACCAGATGCAATCGAGTCGAAAGTTAAAGGCCGCTCTGAGAGGCCTGGACGGGCGACTAGGTCAGGTTGCGCGAGGAACTTAAGTTCTTAATGCTAGACTCCTAAGATGGCACTAGGCAATGTTTTCCCCATATCGTTATAATCGAAAGCTTCTACGTCGAGGAATTCGTGATTGAGAAGCGGTCGAAGATAATGTCAATTTGCTCCCGGTAAATTGGGAAGTTATTCCTGCGCGGCCGCTAAGACATTGCAGACGAGTTGTCAGGATTCCAGTGTATCTCACGGCCAGCGGGTCCGACCGCATCACCCGGTTCGTGGCCTTTATGCCACGCGACGTTTTTTCTTTTGTCGTATTTTATCCAGTCACAAGGAATACTTGGTCCATGTGACGAATAAACCACACAGACGTCTTTCCAATGTTTTTTCCCGTCAACAGTTTCCGTGATCTGAAACCCTTTCTTTTCCCAGTCATCCAGCATATCGCTTAACACCTGTTCGTCCATACTCCATCACGCCAGAGCAGATCATCGTGCCAACAGGCATCTGGAAAGTCAGATAATAACTTTTTACAATAATCATCACCCAACACGTCGCGTATCCTGGATAATGCAACGACAACATTAATAAACTCGAGTTTTATAGCCATAGTCTTCTGCTTGGATAATAGATTTATCTGCCAGTCCCTAAGTCCTTCAGCTGCGAGTTTCTTCATCAGATCTCATATTTTGTAGTCTATCGCATAGCGATTATATCAAGGTCTGTAAATAGGTCAGCACTGGCATGATCCTGATTCCCCGCGGGCCCACTGCATCTAGATCGCCCTGCAAGTGGAGTTGGAACATTTGGCAGGCAGGAAACTTCTTGCTGAAATAAATGAGAGGCTTGCTCAAGGTTGTTTGAGACAGTTTGACTTCAATGGCCTGAGTCGGGACCCCGTTTTCCGTGATGACAAAATCGATCTCTCTGTCTTCCAGATCGCGGAAGTATTTGAGTGCTGTTTCCTTACCCAAGGTGTCTTGTTGGAAGTGAACCCATTTGAGCATGTGGCAAGCCACGAGGTTTTCCAGCCGGGCCGATTCATCAGCCACCAGCGTCCAGTCGGCGTGATAGTGCTTGCGCATCTTTTTCACCGCTCGGATGGGCGGTGCACCAAAAGAGGACAGACGAAAGATCGTATAGAACCGCTCTAGTACAATGAGCCAGTTCTCCAAGGTTTTGTGACTGACTTGCAGATCTTCTCGCAGCCCGTTGACGGAAAGAGGGCTGCCGACCAAAGCCGGCAGTCGATGCGTCAGCAGTTCCAGTGAGCCCAGGTCCTTAAGGCTCTCCAGGCTGCGGATGTCCTCCTCAATCAGTCGCACGCGGTATTCACGCGACCAACGACGGGCTTCATCTTCCGATCCGCCGAGATAGGGTTCAGGAAAACCACCGAGCCGCAAGAGGTCGGTCAACTCTGGTTGCGATTTGAGGTCCAGTTCCGCGACAGAGAGCGGATGCAAGCGCAGGTAGTGGTAGCGTCCCTGCAACGAGTCACCTCCGTGCCGATAAAAGTCAAGTCGCGCACTGCCGGTGACCAAAATGCGTCGCGTCGTCCTCAACGCTTTCTGTTGATCGTAAAGGCCTTTGAGAAAATTGCGCCACTGTGTGTACTTGTGGATCTCGTCGAATACCCAGAGATTCGTGTCGGGTAGTTTCTGTTGCAAGATCGCGTGACGGTGGTCGGGAATATCCCAGTTCAGGTACTCTGACTGCTGCTCGATAATGGATTGGGCCAGCGTGGTCTTACCGACCTGTCGGGCACCGCCGACGAAGACCATTTTCTTCGCAAGATCGGATCTGACTTGATCCTCAAGATATCGCTTCATTAGGCCACTCGGACTCACGCGCCATCGGGCGCCACACTAGATGCACCTTCTATCGGTCAGAAATACCAAGTAATGCAACCGTAGTCAACAAATCAAGTATAAAATTTAGACTACGGGTGAAAAATTAGGCAAACCTTGGCCATTCGGGAGTCTGACCATGGGGACTGTCAAGGACTGCGTTACTTGGGGAACAACGCCCAGGTCTATTCCACCGTCACGCTCTTGGCCAGATTGCGAGGTTTGTCTACGTCGTTGCCTCGTAGCACGGCGGCATGGTAGGCGAGCAGTTGCAGGGGGATGACCGTCAGCAGGGGTTGCAGGATCTCGGGCGTGTGGGGAATGGTGATCAGATCGTCCGCGTGTTTTCCGATCTCGGTGTCCCCTTCGGTGGCGACGACGATGGTTCTGCCGCCTCGCGCCCTGACCTCCTCGATGTTGCCCACGATCTTGGCATACTGCGGACCGGCTGTGGCAATAAAAACCGCGGGCATGCCGTCCGCGATCAGGGCGATGGGGCCGTGTTTCATTTCGGCGGCGGGTAGACCTTCTGCATGGATGTAGCTGATTTCCTTGAGCTTCAGCGCGCCTTCGAGGGCCACCGGATAGTTGAATCCCCGTCCCAGGAAGAGCCAGTTGTCTTGCTCGATGTTGGCGGCGGCAATCGACTTGATGTGATCGGACATGCCGAGTATCGACTCGATCTTGTCGGGGATCTTGATCAACTCTTCCAGGTACTCATTAGCGGTGTCACTGCTGAGATGGCGTCGACGTCCCAGTTCAATGGCCAGCATGGCCAAGACGGTGACCTGGCCGGTGAAGGCCTTGGTGCTGGCCACACCGATTTCCGGGCCGACGTGTAGATAGATCCCGGCGTCCGTCGCCCGAGCAATGGCGGAACCGACACTGTTGACGATACCGAATACGGCGGCACCCCGCTCCTTGGCCTCCTCGATGGCGGCCAGTGTGTCCAGGGTCTCTCCGGACTGACTGATGGCGATGACCGTGGTGCCGTCTTCGATGATGGGATTGCGGTAGCGGAATTCGCTGGCGTATTCGGTTTCGGTGGGGATACGCGCGAGCAGTTCCAGGAGATACTCACCGACGAGACCGGCGTGGAAGGCCGTGCCGCAGGCCGTGAAGATGAACTTCTGCGTCCGCGTCAGCTCGCGCAGATGGGCGGCGATCCCCCCCAGGACGATCTTCTTGTCCTGGAGGTTCAGTCGGCCCTGCATACAGGTGCGCAGGGCACTGGGCTGTTCGAAGATTTCCTTGAGCATATGATGCTCGAATCCGCCCAGTTCGATTTGCTCCAGCGAAAATTCAATCTGTTCGAGATCCTTGCTGATGGTCACATTGCTAATAGTCTTGGTCTGAAACCCGTCCGGCGTGATGATTACCATCTCGTTGTCGGCCAGATAAATGGCCTGTGTGGTATGCTCGACGATGGCCGAGGCATCGGAGGCCAGGATGTATTCGTCATTGCCCACACCCAGGATCAAGGGACTTCCCTTTTTGGCTCCAATTAATACATCGGGAAAGTCTGAGCAAAGAATCGCGAAGCCGTACGTCCCCTGCAGTTCCTGGATGGCCTGCTGCACCGCCCATTCAAATTCATGTTGCCCGTTGGAGGCTTTCTGGTCCGCGCCGACACCTGTCTTGCCGTAGAAATAGCCAATGAGATTGGCTGCGACTTCCGTATCGGTGTCCGAGACAAAGGACACACCCTCCGACTCAAGCCATTTCTTGAGGGTGGTGTAGTTTTCGACGATGCCGTTGTGTACCACGACGATCTTGCCGCTGTAGTCCAAGTGAGGATGAGCGTTGGTGGTGTTGGGTTCACCGTGGGTCGCCCATCGGGTGTGCCCAATACCGAGGGTTTGGTCCGGCTCGGGCTCATTGAGGATGGCCTCCAGTGCGGAAATGCGGCCGACACTCTTCTGAACGCGAATACTACCGTTGTCGAGGAAGGCCACTCCAGAGGAATCGTAACCTCGGTATTCCAAACGTTTTAAGCCCTCAACAAGGATGGGCTGGGCGGGTTTTTTCCCCAGATAGGCTACAATTCCACACATCGGTCAGGCTTCCTTTCCTGATACATTTTCAGCATGTTGAAATCTCAAGGATTTGTGTAGGGATTGGTTTCTTGCCAGTATAGTATGAGGTAGGCTTGGACCTGTCAAAGGCAAAAGCAGGGCCTGCAAAGGTGGCCGGCCGGCACGCGATTTGGCGTTCCGTGAGACCCACGTGACCTTGCAATCCCTAGGGATCGGCAAGGAATAAGTTGGATAATGTGGGGTCCAAGGGTGCCCCATATTGAGTCGCGCCCGATTGAGCGAAACCACAGACGTAGCTGTTCTACGTCGCGGATTTTACGATTGAGAAGCGATCCAAGATGGGGTGCAATCGGGCATTCAAAAGTCCAAGTTATTTCTTGCCGGTCCCCTAGTCATTCGTTTATGCTTGGCCGCCATGCCAGCCACGGATACGAAACGCGGATTACTCGAGGGATCCACACCCGTTCAGTATTTGAAGGGTGTCGGTCCCTCCCGGGCAAAGGTCTTTGAGCAGCTCGGCGTCGTGACGGTCCACGATCTATTGGAACACTACCCGCGCGATTGGATCTTCGCGCCTCAGCCGAGCACGATCGTGGACCTGCGGGTGGGCGAACTCGTGACGGTGGTAGGCATCATTGAGTCGACAGATTTCATGTCTTCCCGCCGTGTCCCCATGTTTGAGGCCATGGTGGCCGATGACACCGCTGTTCTGCGCGTCGTCTGGTTTCACGGGGGTTATCTGGCCAAGCAGTTGAGGCCCGGCCAGATCATGGTCGCCACTGGAAAAGTCACCGAGTACAAGCACCAGCTCCAGTTGACGAGTCCGAAATTCATGATCGTCAGTGAAAACTGCCCGAACCCCGCGGAATCCTTGGGCGGCGGTGTCTATCCGGCTACCGGCAAGCTGAGCAGCCCTCAGATCAAACGGGTCCTCGGTCCCGTGCTGGATCAAATCGATCGATTGGTAGATGAATACTTCACCGATGCCGTGCGCAAGGAGAAAGAACTGGTCTCCAGGCGGGAGGCGACCCTATGGATTCACAGCCCTCCGGATCAACGGAAACTGGCCTCCGCTCAACGCCGTCTGAAATACGATGAACTCTTTCTGATGCAGTTGGGGCTGGCGCTGCGCCGCTACAAGAGCAGGCACTACTCGGGCGCTTGTCGTCTGACCTGGACCGAGGCCATCGATAGCCATATTCGCAGACGATTTCCCTTCATGCTGACGCCGGATCAAGACGCGGTGATCGAAACGATCGTCCGTGACATGGGACGGGACGAACCCATGAATCGACTGTTACAGGGAGACGTGGGATCGGGCAAGACCGTGGTTGCCCTCTATGCGGCACTCTTGGCCGTGGCGAACAAGAAACAGGTGGCCATTCTGGCACCGACGGAGATCCTGGCCGGCCAGCATTTCGACAGCATGGAGCGCTACCTGGAAGGCAGCCAGGTCCAGCGGGCGCTGGTGACGGGAGGGCTCACCGGCAAGAAACGGGCCGAGCTGCTGAGCCGGATCGGAGATCGTAGCGTCGACATTGTCGTCGGCACGGTCGCCCTCTTGCAAGAGGACATCGTGTATGGGGACCTGGGGTTGGTGGTGATTGATGAGCAGCATAAGTTCGGTGTCGAGCAGCGGGCAAGCTTGAGGGGGCAGAACGCGCCGCATTGCCTGGTGATGACGGCCACGCCCATCCCCCGGACACTCGCCATGACGGCCTTCGGCGATCTCGACTGTTCGATCATCAAGCATCTCCCGCCCGGACGCGGCAAGGTGGTGACGCGACACGTTGACATGGAGGATAGACCCAAGGCCTTTGAGTTCATTCGGGAACGCCTGAAGGCCGGGAAGCAGGCCTATTTTGTCTATCCCCGCATCAACAGCCAGGAGGATGGGGAGGAGGTCAGGGCGGCGACAGAAGAGTGGCAGGCGCTGTCAACGATCGTCTTTCCAGAGTACTCGGTTGAGTTGCTGCACGGACAAATGGCGTCCGCGGACAAGCAGCGCATCATGAGCGAATTTCGCTCCGGAAAGATCAACGTCCTGGTCTCTACGGTCGTGGTGGAGGTGGGCGTCGATGTGCCGAATGCCACTATCATGGTGATTGAGGGGGCGGACCGCTTTGGCCTGGCTCAACTGCATCAACTGCGGGGACGCATCGGGCGCGGTGAATCCAAGTCCTTCTGTTTCTTGTTTGCCGAATCCATGAGTGACCTCGTCCAGGAACGGCTCAAGATCATGACCAAGAGCAACAATGGCTTCGATATCGCCGATCACGATCTACGCCTGCGCGGGCCGGGTGAACTCTTTAGCACACGCCAGCATGGCCTGCCCGACCTCAAGATCGCCAACATCGTGGAAGACTACGATTTGCTGCTGCTGGCCAGGAAAGACGCCTTCGCCCTGGTGGAGGAGGACCCCATGTTGATGAATGCCGAACATAGGGCCATTCGGACGGCGCTGCTACAACGTTTTGGGGAGACCTTGGGCTTGGTGGACATCGGGTGACAGCTCGATTTTCGGGTGGCGCGGACTGAGGTGGACACAACGCAACGAAAACAGAGTCACACACGTCTCACCTGGATTTACGCACTTGCCCTGACACTGGTCTTGCCGGTCTCCAAGTTGTCCAGGAGTAGGCTTTGTCAGATATAGCAGTCGAGATGTTGACCCGGGCCGCAGCCAAGCTGGGGCTCTCCGGTGTAGACGTTTTCGACGCGGGTAGACCGAACAGACACGTTTACTGAAATGGGCTCCTCGGCGGGCCGACCCATCACTGGCGGACGCGTCGCTGCCACCGATGGACGCGTGTAGGTCAATCCAATCCCATTACCAAGTTTTTGTAGGCCCCCGTGGGTCATGCTGACTGCCTCCTCTGAGTCAGTACTCTACCAAATCGGAGGCTGGTAATCAACACCGGGCAGGGTTCTCGGGAGGGTGCGGAAGGTTTTTCCGCCAGGGGTGGGGCGAAGGCTCAGGTCAAGACGTTATTATCGGAAAGCTATAGTGGACTCAGAAAAAATAATCCAGCCCTGGTCAAAGGTCGTTTGCCTCGCTAGGCTCTGCCAGAACTAGGTCTGATAACGCTGAACGAAGGAATTGAAGATGCAGATCATTGCCCGGTGTCCCTGGTGCCGCCACACCTGGCGTCTAAAGGGCGCCGCTGTGGATAGACGCGTGTTGTGTCTGAGCTGTGGGCGACTCTTCAAGATACCCCATCTTGACGATGTGCCAAAGGCCAAGAAGGTCATAGAAGGGGCGAATGGCTCCGTATACGTCGATGAAAAGGGCAAGACCTACGGGTGACGCTCATGAGGCGGACAGCGGGCCGATGGGGGGCTGCTTGAGGTTTTCGAGGGTTACTTTTCCCCCACCATTCGCAATTTGTATCGAAATGTTGCGAGGGACCGTGAGTGCACCTTGTAGTTGCATAAACCCACCTTCGGAATTGTCTGTGGCAGCATTCTAGCTAGAGCTTACTATCGGTTTCCCTGATGTGACACCTATACTGTACATTTCACCCTAGGTGAATTCTTGTATGTCGCTAAAATCGATGTATGGGAAACATTGTGTGCCCACGGGAACTGTGTGACTTTTTTCCATATTGTGACATTTCTGAAGAACATCAAAAGGCCTTTTTGCATATAGTATAGTTTATAGATCCAATATTATACATTACAAAAAGGCCTACGATGAAATATAGCAGAACGCAAACACAAAGTAAAGCCCACGCCGTACCAACCATTCAATTTGAAACCCAAAAACTCACCTCATTCGCTGGATTGGTCATCATCCAGAAGTTCTTCGCGGCCATCGAATTGAAGAAAACCCTGCGGGGCTGTTTTGCCCATCTCAACAATGGGAAGATTTTAAACCGGACGACGCTCTTCATGCAACTGATCACGCACTTG
>JADFMM010000261.1 GCA_022563885.1 Planctomycetota bacterium
GGGTCGCGCCCGATTGAGCGGAACCACAGGCGTAGCTGTTCTACGTCGCGGATTTCGCGATTGAGAAGCGATCAAAGATGGGGTGCAATTGGGCATTCAAAAGTCCAAGTTATTTCTTGCCGGCCCCTAAGTACTGATTGGGGCGTTAAAACCTAAGTGCCAAACATCTATGCTGTTCGGCTGCAAACAAGGAGGCCAGATATGAGATCCACCCAAACCAGAATACTTGTACTGCTCTTAAGCCCCGTTCTTTTCGTCACTTTGAGCTTTGCTGAGCCTAAGGTGACGACCGTTAAACTCCCCTACGGCGGCATCAGGGCGCAAGCGGCAATGGATGGGGCCGGAGTGGTTCACATAATTCAAGCGGACTCAAAATCAAAAGGTGAACTGATATATGTCAAACACGTGCCCGGCCAGGAGCAGTTTTCCAAGCCGATCAAGGTCCTGCGTGAAGCCGCCGGCATGGCGGCGGGCTATAACATGACGGTCGGCAAAGACGGCCGAGTGCATGTATTGACACGGCCCAATCCAAAATACTCGAAGAAGGCGTTGGGTGCGGAGGCGTATGATGCCATGTTCAACTCCAAAGCAAGATTCTTCGTTTTGAAGTATATGTTGCACTCCCGCCTGAATGACATGGGTACCGCATTTGAAAAAGAGACGAATATCGTTGGCGAGACGATCGGTTTTGAAGGCGCTGGCGCCATTGTTGCTGATCGGAACGGAACGAATGTCTATGCCTTTTGGGCTGGCCAAATGGCGCCTGGACCCGAGATGGGGCGTGATATGTATATGGCCGTGTCAGGAGATGAAGGCAAGAAATGGTCGAAACCAAGAAAACTAGATATCGATATCGAAGGCAACTGCCGCTGTTGTCCGATACAGGCGATCATGGATGCAACGGGTGGTATGTATCTGGTACATCGAAATTCGGTCAAGACTTCGGCAAGATCTTGGGATAAGGATACTTTCCTATTGGTCTCTAAGGACACCGGTAAGACTTGGAATAAGACGCTGGTGCAAAAGTGGGAAAACTGTGGATGTCCCGGTTCGCCCTATTCCATGGCCAGCGGTCCGGAAGGCGTCTATCTCGGATTCACTACCCGTAGCACCTCCTCTTTCGCGAAAGTAAGTGAACAGATGAAGGTGATTCCCGCGCCCAGTTCAGGCAAGCCCAGCACCCGGCCGATGGTCGCTACCAACAGCAATGGGGATGTCTTGTTCTCATGGGTTGAGATGCAGGATGTCGCATGGCAGGTTTTTGACAAGAACGGCAAGGCCATGGCCAATGCGAAGGGGCGTTTAGATGGGGTTGCCGCAAAATGGAGTAACGCTGCGGTGGTTGCCACCGCTAGCGGCGATTTCCTGCTGTATTATGACGATTTCACCTCATCCAAAGGCGCGGGCGGATAAGAACGGATCGGGCACAAGATAGGTCCTAAGGGACCGGCAAGAAATAACTTGGACTTTTGAATGCCCAATTGCACCCCATCTTTGATCGCTTCTCAATCGCGAAATCCGCGACGTAGAACAGCTATGCCTGTGGTTCCGCTCAATCGGGCGCGACCCAATATGGGGCACACTTGGACCTCAAATTGTCCAACTTATTTCTGGCCGATCCCTAATCATTCGCGAATACCATGAAGCCGGTTCTTGTCAACATCGCTGGGATGGCCTTATTGTTGGGGTGCGTTTGGGGCTGTGGCAAGTCAAACCCATCGGCGCCGGTTGGCACAAAACCATCTCCGACAGCGTCGCAGGTTGCGGACAAGCATTCAGAACCGAGGGAGCCGATTGAGCCGCCCTTTGCGGGACTTCTGAATTTTCCAGAGGATGAATCCGAACGCGAGCTAGCCATTGAGCGCGGACATTATTCTTTTTACACTTACGGTTGTTGGCATTGCCATGCCGTCGGTAATGAAGAACCTCCGGGCATGCGTAACGAACTCGCGATGGGACCGGACATGGCGGATGTTGGCAGCCGTCTCAGCGCCGAGGAGATCCTTCGCTCCATCTTGGACCCCAATGCCGTCATTGCTGAACCCAGAGAGAAGCACATGGCAGACCACATGTCTAAGATGCCGGCATTCGAGGACCCGCTGGCGAAAGATGACATCAGAGACATCGTTCTGTTTTTACACCACAGTAAACTTTCGGCTGCCCCCACGACGCAGACCGTAGAGGTGACCGATGAAAACTTTAAACACACCGTTGAGAATGCTGAAGGGTTGGTATTACTCGACTTCTGGGCCGAATGGTGTTTTGCCTGCCTCGAACTTAGCCCGGTTTTGGAGGAAATTGCGCCTGACTATCAAGGCCGCGTAAAGTTCTGCAAGATTGAAGTCGCCGAGAATCCCGTGTTGGTTGAGAAGTTTGTTCCGGACCTGATGTTTCCCTGCCTTGTGATAATGAAGGATGGCAAAGTGCTCGATAGAAAGTACGGTGCGGACGCCGACCTAGAGCCAAAGGTTTTTTTCAAAGAGTGGTTTGCAGAGTTTTTGTCACCCCAGCGGGAATGATTGGGGACAGCCTGCACTTGTCAAGGGCCCTGGGGTACCAACCCAGGGCGATCGCATGTCGATACCTGATTCGCGTATTTTTAGGCAAGATCGCCACTGATCTAGGGTTCCCACCGTTGTAGTAATCAGTAATCAGTAACCAGTAACCAGTAACCAGTAACCAGTAACCAGTAATCAGTAACCAGTAACCAGTAATCAGTAACCAGTAGACTGTCTGTGCCAGAAACTGATTACTTTTCCACTGATATGGATTTGGGGAAAAACTCGCACGCCTGGTAAAATTGGGCAGCGTATTTGGAGGCGCTCTGACATACTCTGAAAAAAACTAAGGGAGTTGTCAGATGCAGATCACACTTCGCAATCGTCCTCAAGCGGAGCAAGGATGCGGCCTATATCCTCAACAAGGCGGGGTAGGCTTGGGACAATTGGCCTCGGGCGTCCCGCTCCCCAGTACCGTTCACGGACGGAACGTAGCAGAGAAGGTCCTGGTACGTTTTGAGGAATCACCAAGAAATAGAGACCGCTTGGGGCCAGCCCGGCCAATGAGCTTTGGCTGCAAAAGGCGGAGGAGAGTGTTGGGCCACAGCCGAGGGGGATCTTCCGGCCGCCGCAGAAAAAACAACGCCTAAGCCGGGACGCCAATCCGATATAGGGCCCATCTCAGCACATATCACTCCATATTACTCGCCACGTATTACGATTAAATGGGATAATTCAGTCATTTTCGCCATTTGTGACGATATAAACGATTTATTTCGTTCTAAGTCGCAGTTAACGACGATATAATTCCAAAGAACGCCATTAATTCGTTATATCTGACGACTATGAAGATCACAGAACAGCTTACCGACGCCGCGATCCTGGAGGAGATGGGCAGTCGCCTGGCGCGCTGGCGACTGGACCGAGAGCTGACCCAGGCTGCACTCGCGGAGCAGGCGGGCCTGTCGAAGCGTACCGTGGAACGGATCGAGGCCGGGGCGACCGTGCAGGTGTCGAGCCTGATTCGGGCCCTGCGCGTCCTGGAGCTGGTGGGCGGCCTGGAGGCGTGGATCCCCGAGACGGGGCCGCGACCCCTGGAGGTGCTGAAACGCCAGGGGCGGCAGCGCAAGCGGGCCTCGTCGAAACGGAAGGCCGATCGATCCGGCGAACCCTGGACTTGGGGTGACGAGGCATGAGCAGCGCTGCCGAGGTGAGACTCTGGGGGCGAACCATCGGGGCGGTGTCACTCGACCAGGAGTCGAAGGTCGCTGCCTTCGAGTATGATCCGGACTTCAGTGGCAGCGGCATCGAGATCGCGCCACTGACCATGCCCCTCTCCGGGCGGGTCTATCGCTTCGCTGAACTGTCCCACGAGACCTTCCACGGCCTTCCCGGGTTGCTGGCGGACACTCTGCCCGACCGTTTTGGTAATGCCCTGGTCAATGCCTGGCTGGCCACGCAGGGCCGACGACCGGCGTCCTTCAATGCCATCGAGCGGCTCTGCTATACGGGTCAACGCGGCATGGGGGCCCTGGAGTTTTTCCCGACCATGGGCCCCACGGCCGGCAAGTCCACGGTCATCAAAATCGATCAACTGGTCGTTCTTGCCTCGGAGGTGTTGACGCAGCGTCATGACTTTGAGGGCTCGTTTCACGAGGACGGCAAGCAGGATGCCATGCGTGACCTGCTGCGCGTCGGGACCTCGGCGGGCGGCGCTCGGGCCAAGGCGGTGATTGCCTGGAACCCGTCGACGCAGGAGGTCCGGTCCGGGCAGGTCCGGGCGGACGAGGGCTTTGAATACTGGATTCTCAAGTTTGACGGCGTCAGCGGAAACCGGGACAGAGAACTGGAGGATCCACGGGGGTATGGGGCGATCGAGTATGCCTATGCCCACATGGCCAGCGACGCGGGCGTCGAAATGAGCGAGTCCCGCCTCTTAGAGGAAAACGGGCGGCGGCACTTCATGACGCGACGTTTCGACCGGCTGGCCGGCGGAGAGAAACTCCACATGCAGTCCCTCTGTGCCCTGGCACACTATGACTTCAATGTGCCGGGCGGCTACGCCTATGAGCAGGCACTGATGACCCTCAGGCAACTGGGTCTGCCGATGCGCAGCATCGAGGAGCAATTCCGCCGCATGGTCTTCAATATCGTGGCCCGCAATCAGGATGATCATGTCAAGAACATCGCCTTCCTCATGGACAAGCAGGGTCAATGGTCGCTGTCGCCAGCCTTTGATGTGACCTACAGCTATAACCCTTTCGGTCAGTGGACCTCGCGTCACCAAATGACCCTCAATGGCAAGCGGGACGAATTCACGCGGGAAGACTTCAAGGCCTGCGCGCGCGCGGCCTCCATGAAGCGGGGCCGGGCCGAAGCGATTATCGAAGAGGTCCAAGAGACGGTCTCGCGCTGGCCGACGTATGCCGACGAAGCCGGGGTGGAGCGTGCCATGCGAGATCAGATCCGCAAGGTGCTTCGCTTGGAGTCGTTTGGGTGAGCCGAGGGCGGAGACCGCGGACTGATAGCCGACGCCTTCCTCGGGGGCAAAGGATGGGACTCTGATCAGACGACATTAGCAGGATCTCAAAGACCCACACGGTTGCGGGCAACGGTTTTGTTTGGTCTAATTGATATAAACCGAAGTTCCTAAGGCGTTTTTTTCTTGCACTATTTCCAGGATGGTTTTCAGACGGATCCCTGCGTGACGAAACAGCCTCGAAAACCGAGCCCAAGAAGAGCGAAGATGCCCCTGCCTGCGCATCGCGCCTCGGCGCTCCCTGGTAAGCGTGTGCTGTGGACGGCGGGGATCGTCCTTCTCTGCCTGGCCATCGTCGCCCTCGTCTTTTTACTTTCCCCTTCCTCAACGGCAGACGGACTCAGGGTCTCCGCTGTTCCTGCGCAGTCAGGCGAGGACCCGGTGGTGTTGCCGCCCGACGAACCCCTCCATTCCAAGCAAGAGGTGCTCGCCCTGAAGCAAACGGAAGTCGCGCTGGCGCGGCGCCTTCTGGAGGAGTATCCCGAGCACGAACAGGCCTTGGTCATTATGGCCAATGTATTCCATCGACAGGGTAACGCGATCGAGTCGTTGAAGTTCAGGGAGAGGGCCTTAGCGGTCAATCCGGACCGGGCCGACCTCTATACGGGCCTGGCCTGGTACTCGATGAAAAAGGGCCGGTTTGAGGAGGCTGTCACACAGTATAGACAGACCCTGGCCCTGGATCCTGGTCTGCCCAACGTGCACAGCAACATGGCCGATGCCCTGATGAAACTGGGCCGCCACGAGGAGGCCGTGGGCGTCATCCACCAGGCGCTGCGCTTGGCACCCAAATCCAGTTTTGCCCACTACCTGATGGGACAGGCCCTGCTCCAACTGGAGGACTACGAAAAGGCGGTTGACCACTACCGGGAAGCGATCAAGATCGAGCCGACCTACGCCAGCGCTCACTATGGGCTCGCCACCGTCTGCGGTCGAATGAGCCAGAAGACGGAGGCGGCCCAGCATATGGATCGGTTTAGGGCACTGGCGGCCGAGTCTCGTCGAGATTTCCAGAATCGCAAGCGCGCGTTCGATGACTTTCGCGACATGCAGAAGAACGCAGCGATTACCCACATCAACGTGGGACGGATGTACCGAAACCAAGGTCAGCCCGAGAAGGCAGAACGCCTCTTCAAACAGGCGGCAGGACTCGATCCTCAAAACGTCACCTGCTTCCTCGAACTGGCCTCTCTCTACGAAGAGAGGAAGCAGGCGGCCCGATCCCTTCAGATGCGCAGGCGCGTGCGTGACCTGCAGCCGAGTTCCGCCAGCTCCTACTTAATGATTGGCATCCTTTCCGCCCATCTTGGGCATATGGACGACGCGGAAGAGGCCTTTCGGGCCATGGTGACACTGGCCCCGGCCAAACCGGAGGGATATCGAGAACTGGCCCGTCTCTATTTGAAGCTAGGCAAGGACCTCGCTCAGGCCAGGCGACTCTCGGAGAAGGCGGTGTCCCTGGAGGCAAGCGCCGCAAACTACTTCGTCCTGGGTTGGGCCTGCGACGCCACCGGGGACAGTGCAATGGCCCTGCCGGCCTTAAGACAGGCGGTGGCCCTGGATCCCGACAATGAGCAGTATGTCCGCCGGCTGCATTCCGTGCAAGGGAAGAGGTGATATTGAGATGGCGATGGAGACCCTGAAGTGGGGCCAGATTCTTTTTGGGGCGATCTGCGTCATGGGGGCCGGGAGACTGCGGTGGGAGGCATCCAATTCGTGGATGTCACGCGGGAGAGCGGCGTCACCTTTCGCCATACGGACGGTAGTGGTGGCCGGCGCTACATCGTCGAGTCGGTCAGCGCGGGCTTGGCGCTCTTCGATTTCGACCGAGATGGCGATATCGACATCTATTTCGTCAATGGTGCGCCCCTCCGAGGAACGGCAGCGGATGCAGACGCCAGCAACAGGCTCTACCGAAACGAGGGCAATTGGCGCTTCACCGATGTCACAGCGCGGGCCAAGGTGGGCGACCGCGGCTTCGGGCTGGGCGTCGCCGTCGGCGACTATGACAACGACGGTGATCTGGATCTCTTTGTCGCCAACTACCTCGGTTTCACCTATGACAAGCACGTGCAGCTAACCTCGCAGGGTATCTCCATATATGCGGACCCCTCGGATTTCCCGCCCATGGCGAACAGCCTGTTTCGCAACAATGGAAATGGCACATTTACCGATGTCAGCGTGGCGTCGGGAGTCGCCGAACACGCCGGCTGGGGCATGGGCGGTATCTGTGCCGACTATGACGCCGACGGAGACACCGACATCGATGTCGCCAATGACGTGTACGCCAACTTTCTCTTTCGAAACGACGGCACCGGGAAGTTTGAGGCAGTCGCTCTGATGGCGGGAGTGGCCTACGACGCGCAGGGCGGCGAACAGGCCAGCATGGGCGTCGAATGCGTCGAATGCATCGACTTCGACAACGACGGCAGGCTCGATTTCTACCAGACGTCTTACGCAAAAGAGCTGGCCACGCTCCATCGGAATCTGGGCGATGGCCTGTTTGCGGACGTGACCCTGCTCACCGGCGCCGGGACCGGCACCTTCGCCGACGTGACCTGGGGAACCGGCTTGGTCGATTTTGACAACGACGGCGACCGCGATATCTTCGTTGCCACGGGCCACGTACAGGACAACATCGAGCGCTACGACAACGCGGCCACCTCGGCCACGCCCAATGTCCTCTTGTTGAATCAAGGAGAGGGAACGTTCGTTGACGTCTCGGAGCGGAGCGGTGACGGCATGCGGGGCGCATGGCGCAGCCGGGGTGCGGCCTTCGACGATTTGGACAACGACGGCGATGTATGATGCCGTGATCGTCAATGCCCGGGCCGAGCCGACCCTGCTGCGAAATGAGTCGAGCGAGCAGGGGCATTGGCTACAGGTCAGGCTTCGGGGCGCGAGGACCAACCGCGACGGAGTGGGTGCCCGCGTCACGGTCATCGCGGGGGATCTGGTCCAGACCGATGAAGTCCACAGCGGCCGCGGGTATCAAAGCCACTATGGCATGCGCTTACACTTCGGTTTGGGACCTCACCGCCGTGTCGACCGGATTGAAGTCCGCTGGATAGGGGGCGGTCTCGATGTGTGCAGAGATGTCGAGGCAGACCAGCAGTTCATTATTACCGAGGGCCGCTGCCCACCTCCGGCCTTAGGGAATGGCGAGTATCCGCAGAAAAAAACATCCCATCCCGCATTTGGAGAGTCCACACCTGTCCCTCCGTGAACAGCGTGACACTGCGGTATCATTTTAGCTAAATAATACGAAGAAGCCTTGAAAGGTGGAGCCCATGATTATGCTCTGGACTTTGCAGACGCCGGGCCATCAGATCACTTCAGGTACAATAGATCATACCCGATCTGAGTACACTCATGAGATCGACGGCTTTTGTGAGGCTTAGGAACCGGCAAGAAATAACTTGGACTTTTGGATGCCCAATTGCACCGCATCTTTGGCCGCTTCTCAATCGCCAAATCCTCACTGTAGCCCACTACACCTCCGGTTTGGCTCAATCGGCGCGAC
>JADFMM010000470.1 GCA_022563885.1 Planctomycetota bacterium
GGTGGTATCGCTGCCCAGCAGGTCCGCATCATCGTTAACAGCGTGCAGGGCATTGCCCCCCAGGCCAGCCTGAGTGAAGTGCGGTTCTACACCATTCCGACCCTAGCGACCCGGCCCGATCCGGCGGACGGCGAGACCGGCGTTGCTCCCGATGTCGCCCTCAGTTGGGGGCGTGGCGGGCGGGATGCGGGTCAACACGAGGTTTACGTTGGCGCCGATGCCGACAGCATGACGCTGGCAGAGAGCGTCACCGGCGGCAGCTTGGAGTCGTCGTCAATGGATCTGGAATTGAGCCAGAGCTACACCTGGCGGGTCGATGAGGTCAATGAGGCGATGGATCCCATGACCTGGACGGGAACAACCTGGAGCTTCACCACCACCGATACCATTGGGGTCGACGACATGGAGACCTACAAGGACGAAGAGTTCTTCGAGATCTGGGCGACATGGATCGACGGGTTCGATGATTCGGCCAACAATGGCGCCTTGGTTGGGGCGAATCCGAACGTCGGCGTTTTCGCTCCGGAGTCAGCCATCGTGAACAGTGGGAACAATTCCCTGCCCATCTGGTTTGACAATAGCGCCGCGCCGGTCTCCGAGGCGACTCGAACATTTGATCAGGCCCAGGACTGGACCCGGTCAGGCGTTTCGACCCTCGTGCTCTATTTCAGCAGAGGTGGCGATAACACGGGCAATGGTCGACTCTATGTCAAGATCAATGACACCAAGGTCATGTATCCTGGTGATGACTCGGCACTGCCGCCCGCGTGGGATCTATGGACCCAGTGGAACATCGACCTGACGGCGCTGGGAGCGAACCTCTCGGCCGTGAGATCTCTCACCATCGGCATCGAAGGAGCCGGCGCGCAGGGCGTGTTCTACGTCGATGACATTGAGCTGTACAGGAATGCCCCTGCGGCGAGTTCCGAGCAGGTGGTGGCGTGGTTTGAAGCCGAATCGGGCGCCCTGACGCCGCCCATGAAAGAGTTCATTGGTGATCCAATGGCCTCTGGTGCTGCGCATATCGGTACCGACGATCTCATTGGTGATCAAAACGCCAATCCTCCGGCCGATGGCGTGGCCACGTATTCCTTTGACGTCCCCGAGGACGGCGTGTACCGGCTCGCATTTCGAGTGCTCATTTCCGGGGGGAACGATTCCTTCTGGGTCCGGGTTTCCGGGATGACGACCAATACCGGCAACCACGCCAGTGGCTGGGTACAATTTAACGAGATCCAACCCGGCGACACCTGGCACTGGGACGAAGTACACAGCAATGACGACGGCAACCAGGTAGTGGACTTCACCCTCTCCGCAGGGAACCACACCCTCGAGATCGCACAACGTGAAGACGGCACGATTGTCGATGCCATTGCCGTGATCAAGTAAGGTAAGGCCCCCGTGTTTTAAGACGGTGGCAGGAAGTGAATTGGACATTCAACTGTCCCAGTGGTTTCCTGTCGATACAGAAGACCAAGGGTCTGTGCCTAGGTGGCGCAGGCCCTTTTTTGGTATCCCGTGGGGTGTAAATATTATCCTCGCACAACTCTTTGTGCACAAAGGGCATGGAGCCTTCACGGATGAAAGTGATTGCCGGGCGGCTGTGGATTTCGTAGCGTGTGTGGACTATGAAAGAGAACCCTATGGCTCCCGGTCATCACTTGTCTGGCCTATTGCATCGACAAGGAACTCTACGAGGCAATTGACTACCTGAAGGAACAGGTACGGGTCCTCGTGGAACACCAGGAGAATCAGGGCAATCGTATTCGGCTGACCAACAGACAGCGGATGAGGGTGGCGGCCAAGGCAAAACGGCTCAGCCGAAAGATGCTGGAGCAATGTACAGAGTTGTTCACGGCAGATGCTATACATGCGGTGGTATCGGGAACTCGTTGCCCAGAAGTATGATGGATCTCGGAATCGAACGTCGCCTGGTCGACCCCAGATTACCGAGGAGATTGTCAATCTTGTGATTCGATTCAATGAAGAAAATCCCCGTTGGGGATACCAGACGATCTCCGATCAAATCGTTTATCTGGGCCACAAGATCAGTAAATCCAGTGTAAAGAACATATTGATTGAAAACGGTTATGATCCCGAGCCAGACCTGACCGTCAGATCTACCTGGCATGAAT
>JADFMM010000262.1 GCA_022563885.1 Planctomycetota bacterium
CTACATCGGTAGATATGAAGAGCGATGAAAAGCGCCTATGATCGCCTACGTGAGCAGCAAATTCCTGATCGAGCGAGATTGCGTTCCTGTAATCTCCTCTAGTCCCGGTCGGAGCCCCGGTAAGGAACTGATCGGCATTCGAATGGCCGTGAATGCTCCGCGCCGAGGGATGCGACAAGCCGGACAATACGGTCAACTCATTGCGCAAGGGCTCCAGCGGTTCGAGACAATTCGTGAACATGAAGTCCTTCCCGCTTCCATGAGGAAACCAGGCCCAGTCCTTGTGAGCAGGATCCTCCGCAAGCGGCATCGGAACTCCATCCGGCATGTAGATGCAGGCGAGGCGTTTCCGTTTGACAGGCTGTTCGGCGGCGTGGGCGAACCTGGCAAAGGACTCGAACCACGGTAGAGCGAGAGCGACTCCGGAACCACGAAGGAATTTTCTACGGTCGAGCGATGCGAGATTTGTATTCATGAAAGTTTTCCTTCTTAGAATCGTTGTTCAGCCAAACAATTGCCTTCTTACTTTGACCGAAACAGCTCGCTGGTCACAATCAACGTGATCATTGTAGCAAGTCCATCTCCCTGCTTGCGAAGATCGGCCGTTATCTGGTCGACACTTGAGCGATCGCCAAACGTCAGAGGGCGCCCGAGCGCATATGTCGTCATTTTATGAACCATTGCACGGACGAACTGATCCTGCCGGTTCTTCAGCAAATACCGCTTCAGCCCGTCCATACCATCAAGCTTTTGCCCGTTGAACAGGCGGCTGGACGCATCGACTGGTTTCCCTTGTATCTGTGTGCGCCAACTACCAACGGCATCAAAGTTTTCAAACGCGATTCCCCACGGATCAATCTTCGCGTGACACGTCAGGCAGGCGGCCTGGTTTCGATGGTCCTCCATGCGCTGCTTCAGCGTCAGCTTGGCAATCTCAGGATCGGCAAGATCGATCTCGGGAACAGCCGGCGGTGGCGGTGGTGGCGGGTCGTTCAACAGACTTTCGAGTATCCAGATAGCGCGTTTGAGCGGATGCGAATCCTTGCCGTCTGAATTCATCGCCAGCAGACCAGCCTGAGTTAGCAAACCGCCTCGCCTGTGTTGCGGCTCGAGCTTTACGCGGCGAAAGTGGTTTCCATACACGTCGTTCAATCCGTAGTGCTTGGCCAGCCGCTCATTGGCCATCGTGTAATCAGCATGGATGAAGTCGACCACGCTGTGATTTTTCTGCCGAACCTCATCAAAGAAGGCGACAGGTTCCTCCTGCATTGCCTCTTTCAAAGATGGGTCGAATTGACGGTACACCTTCCGGTCGACGTGCAGAAAATCCAGTAACTGCATGCCCAGCCACTGACGCACGAAGTGCTCTGAAAAACGTCGGGACCGCGGATCGGCCAGCATACGCTGTACCTGGCTGGCCAAGACTTCGGTGTGGTTCAATCTTCCCTTCGCCGCCAGGTCCAAAAGTTCTTCGTCGGGCGTGCTGCACCACAGGAACATGGAAAGACGAGTGGCCAGCTCGGACTCAGACAGACGCTCGACGATTGTGTCTTTGTCGACTCGGTGCGGCGGGTCCGTCCGAACGAGATAAAGAAACTTCGGTGATGAAAGCACGGCCGCCAGAACTTCGATCATGGCTTCTTGAAAATCACCGCAATTTGGGCGCATCTTCTTCAGCAGAGCCAGCTTCTGATCGACTTCTGACACAGTCACGCTGCGTCGCCAGGCACGCGACATGAAACGGTTTAATACTTCCCGCCCGTAGATCGTTTCGTCAGCTTTGTTCGCGCTGTCGAAGAAGATGCGAGTGTGCGAGGCCGGCGGCCATTGCTCGTAAGCATGTGCCGTGATCTCCACGTAATCAATCTGAAAGTCGCCTTGCGCGACCGAACTGTTCACAAACTTCACGTACTCAGACGGACTCGGCAAATCTCCCATCTTCGACGTCTTCCGTACCGAATTGCGTGGATAGATTTCACTCAGCGGAATATCCCACTGATAGAACTGCGCTTGCCCCGGAGCGGCATGGATCGGCAGATCCTGTTCGCTCATTCTAACGGAGGCCTTCCCTTCGTTGCTGGCCTGCCAGCCGAACTCCAGTTGCAGGCTGGGAATGCGTGGTTCCTCGACCGAGGTTCGTGACGCGCGGACGCGAACTCGAAGTATCCCTTGATCGGGAACGGTATCGCCAAGTTCGACGATCAGCTTCTGTCCCGGAGGAATGATGGCCACGGTGTCGAAATCTTCAGGAACCTCGGGGCGATCCTTCATGGGTTTCCATGCGTATCTTGCGCGGCCGTAACTCCACGAGACCGGCCCCGTCCGCCCTGTTTTCAGCTCCTTGTACTGAGCCCTGTCCGGCCTGCCTCGGAACCTTGCAGCTTGCCGGTCCAGTTCTTGCTTCAGCTTTTCGGGGTCGTCCTCGTGCTCCTGCCTGATCTTCTCCAGTTGTTTGTCCTGCTTTGCCCACTCATCCTCAGCAGCGGCCTTCATCGAGATGCCCCAGAAGATCGGTTCCGGCCGCTCGCCCCGTACCGTTGCTATCTTCAGAGCATTGCGGCTCGACTCGTGGTAAGTCCCGAACTGCATGGCTGACATATGCAGCATTTCGGAACTGTTCTGAAAACCGTCTTCGGAAGCCGGATCGGGCGGTAAGTCTCTGGCGAAGTCATAGGGAAGCCCGAGCAAGTCCTGCAGCGCGTAGTTGTACTCGTAACGCGTCATCCTCCGGAACGACGAGTGTCCCCCTTCTGCACGACGCACCGCTGACGCGACCTGAATTTCCGAGGACAGCCACTCAATAATTTTGCTGCGATCTTTGTCCGCCAGTTTGGCTTGGTCCACGGGCGGCATTTCGCCTTTGCTAAGCACGGCAAGGACTTCGAGCCACCAATCCACATCGCCTTTGCGCAACAGATCGGGACTCAGCGTGTCGATCCGAATATTGCCTTTCTGCGTCCTAGGTCCATGACATCGAACGCAGGCCTTCTTCAGGATGGGCTCAATCTCTTCCCGAAACACCTTCAGTTTAGCTTTTGGCGCCTCATTGGTTTCGGTTCGCGGGAACTGCCTTCGAAAATTCGACCGCAGGACGCCCGCCGCCTTCACTTCTTCGAGCGTGGGGAGCGTCACGGATTCGGGAGACGTGACATTGCTGTTCTGAGCCCTTGCGGCGTTCGCGACCAGCAGGATGCACGCGATGGAAGCGGTGAGCAATTTCATGACTTTGCAATATTCCTTAACAACCTTCGCAACCTGATACAGCATACCCGTCAGCGGGGCTGACTGATAGGAAATTTGATTTAACAAGCACAGAAATAATTATAGGCCCGAGGGGAAGGCGGATCAATGGAAAACAGCCCCAGGTGCAGGGCAATCGCCTGTGAGTGCCTGTTTCTCGCGTAGCGCGGGAAGAACACCGGTCGTGGCTGATTCCCTAAGTCAAAGTAATCAGTCATCGGTAATCGGTAGTCAGTAATCGGTAGTCGGTCTGGCCCCAGATTCTGATGACTCTTGCACTGATTACTGATGACTACCCCGTTGAGATGTCATGACGAATAGCAGGCCTGAAATCGGTCGTCTTGCTATTTAGAACCTGCCGCTATCCGCATCATTCCCGAGCTAATAGCGCTTTCATATAGCCCATGGCAAAGGCCATACCGGCATGCCAGGGAGCCGTACAGCTCATCTGGGGGGTATGGTCGGGAATCAGCATGCCGTCAAAGTTGTTCTTTTTCAGGATTGCCATGATCCGTGCCATGTCAATCTGGCCTTCGTCGATAAAGGTTTCGGTGTAGTGGGGGACCTTCCCTTTCACATTCCGGAAGTGGATGTAAGCGACATTCCCGTGGCGGGTATAACGGTCGCATACTTCGTAGATGTCCCCTTCGGTCATTTCGGACAGCGTGCCAAGACAGAATTCCAACGCGTTATGGTGACTCGGGACGATATCCAGCAGTCGCTGATACAACTCGGGCTGATACACCAGACGCGGTTGCTCCCGAACAGTGGCCAGGGGGGGATCGTCGGGATGTGCGGCCAGTCGAACACCCGCCTCCTGGGCGACCGGCACCAACTCGTTTAGAAAACTTTCAAGACGGCGCCACAGTTCATCGTGGTCGATCTTTGGCAGCACGCCCTGGGGAGCGTCTTTGTCATAAATCATGTTCCAGACCATGCCCTTGGGAACCGGCGTGGTATTGGTCTTATCCACTCCGCGCATGCCGACCGTCTCTGCACCCCCTCGGGCTTCGTTAAAGCTGAGGCGTCCGGCAACCCCGGCAAGGCTGAAGTTATAGCCGAAGATTGGAATGCCAGCTTCGCCCACATGACGGATGATCTGCTTGAGCCCCTCGAGCTGTTGGGCCTTTTTAGGGCCATCAAGCAGAATGTCGTGCCAGTGCGCTGGATCAAAGTTTTCAATGGCTTCGAACTCTAGGCCCGCTTCGTTCATTTCCGCTTTTAAGACCTTGAGACGCTTGACGGACCAAGCCTCCTCTGGTGTGCCTCCAGCATACCCCCAACCCAGTGCCACATTGCCGACGGGCTGGCGGTTGTCCTGGGCCGCCGTCCCTTGGTAGAAATAATCAACCAGATGAACCACGGCATGCGTAGCGCCGCACTGCACCGCGAAGTCATACTGCTGCCGGTTAAGCATGTGGTGATAAAATCCAAAACCCATTTTCATTGAAAAACCCTTTTCCTAGAACCCGATGGACGCTCCACCGTCCACAGGCAGGCAGACACCGGTGATGAATTTAGCAGCTGGGGAGCAGAGGAAGGCCGCTGCTTCACCAACATCTTCAGGATTGCCAAAGCATCCCAGGGGGGTCCGTCCGAGGATTTTCTGTTTGCGCTCGGGATCGCCCTGCAGCGCCTTCTGCATCATCGCACTGTTAATCCAGCCGGGCGCAATGGCATTGACACGAATCCCGCTAGAGCCCCATTCCGCAGCCAAGGCACGCGTCATGCCCAGGTACGCTGACTTGGCGGCCGAGTAGGCCACCACACTAGGAATACCAAAGAGTGAGGCCATGGAGGCGATGAACAGGATTGAACCGTGGCCACGCGTCATCATGCGTTTTCCTACCGCGACGGTCAGGCTGTGGGCTCCCAGTACGTGAACATCCAAGACCGCCCTGAACTCATCGGCACTGACGTCTTCTGCTGGCTTCTTGAGATGATTGCCAGCATTGTTAATCAGAATAGAAATCGGACCCACGCTCTCTTCCACTTGGGCGACCAAGGCGTCTGATCCTTCAAATTCGGTGACATCATGCACGCGATAAGTGGCTTGTGGCCCTAGTCGCTGCACGGCTTCCTTTAAAGCGGCTTCATTTCGGCTGCACAGCACGACCCGAGCGCCAGCTCGGATGAGTGATTCAGCTATCCCCAGCCCAATACCGGTCGCACCTCCGCTAATAAGTGCAATGTCGTCTTGCAAAGTTAAGTCTTTCATCTATGCTGTGCACCTTTTATTCGTCTTGCAGCGTTTAAGGCGTCAAAGGTCGATTAGGATCTATGATAATGATACTCATATTAATTAAGCATTCTCCAGTTTACAATGGACTAATTGGACCATGTGTGCTTGTCAAGCGCGAATCGGACCTCTTTAACATCTCCGAATGCGCCATATTGAAGGATTCACTGATGGGACAGGGTGCGCCTGTCAAGCGACAATGGGCCCACTGCGTATTCAACCGGACCGCTGCGTTGATTGACCGAGACGGGGAACCGGAGGCTTCTTTCTTGTGTGTCGATGCCAACCTTCCCAAGGTCTGGCACCTCTGGGTCGTCGACTGAAATTGGCGAGTTGTCCTGTTCGACGGGCGTGTCGATGGCAACACCCAAAGTGACATCAGAGGCTAAAGTGCGCACGGGGGGAGCTGCGACAGGAGAGGGGGACACCGGCCCCTCTAAATTCGGTAGTCCACATATGGGGAGCGAAGATTTACCCTGCTATTCGTCACGACATCCTGGACGTTTGTGTACGAGAACTCGTCACTGTGGGCGGGGGACGGGCAATTAGGGAGCGCCAAGTCCCTTAGCGGCATAGTCGGTGATGCCGAGATCTTTTTCCATCACGCTCATTCATCCTGCTCGAACGCTCAGGGATCGGCAAGAAATAAGTTGGACCCCAAATTGTCCAACTTATTTCTTGCAGATCCCCATCCCTTCGACAGGGCAAATGATATTCCCCATGATGTCGTGTTGAGCTGGGAACCCATCGAGTTCGCCCAAACCTATGATGTGTACATCGGCACTGATTACGACGCCGTCAATGATGCCACAACGACCGACGCGTCATACATGGGACGGCAGGAGGCAAACAGCTTTGATCTGGGACGACTCGATTTCGGCAAGAAGTATTACTGGCGTGTAGACGAGGTCAACGGCGCACCGGACTTTTCGGTGGCTAAGGGAGGCGTCTGGCGTTTCACGACCGAGGTATTCTCGTATCCCATTGCCAATGTCACCGTAGGGGCCTCCGGCACTTTCGGAGCTTCCGTGCCTGAGCATACCATCGACGGTTCCGGCTTGGAAGTTGATCTCCACGGCGTTTCTCCTGCGGACATGTGGATCAGCACCAGTGTCCAGGCCACGATTGAATATACCTTCGACCGAGCCTACAAGCTGCATGAGCTGTGGGTCTGGAACTCGAATCAGCTCATTGAGTCCTTTTTGGGATTTGGCGCCAAAGACCTGGTCATCAAGCACTCCCTCGACGGTGAGAACTGGACCGTTCTCGACGGCGTCGGCCCACTGGTCCGAGCCCCGGGTAGCGAGGACTATGCACACAACAATACCATTGATCTGGGTGGTGCCACGGCCCAGCATGTGCGACTGACCATCGACACTGTTCAAGAGGTTGCCGCTCAGGCCAGCCTGAGTGAGGTACGGTTCTTCGCCATTCCCGTCTATGCCCGGAACCCTCAACCCGCAGTCGGCTCAACCACGCATTCGACAGACGTCGTCCTAAACTGGCATCCGGGCCGAGTAGCCGCTTCCCACGACGTGCTGTTTAGTGAGAATGTCGAGGCAATCGAAGACGACAGCGCCCTAGTGGTCAACACGACGGACTCATGGCTGGATTTATCGGCATTGGATTTGACACCCAGTACCACCTACTACTGGCAAGTTGACGAGGTCAATGACATTGCAGATCCACCGGTTTACCAGGACAGTGTCTGGCACTTCACGACCCCAGAGACGCTTTCCGCCGGTGAAAATTCCAAGGAGATGCCATAGCCGAACTTTATAGGCCAGCATGTGCCTGTCAATCGCCATTGGGACCACGGTACGAAGGCAGAGTAGCACTGTAAAGTCGCTTTAGAAAGATCACTAATGGGACCGCCTTAGTTGAAGAAACAACGACAGTTCTCGAACCAGATGCTATGCCCCGGGTGACCTTCTTTATGACCCGAATGAAGCCAATTCACATCTTAAAATGTAGGTCTCCATTTTGTCACCCCAGATGTTGGTTTTGCACGAATTGAGCCTGAGAATATGCTTGTTTTTGTCGAAAAATGAATATTCATGCTTCGCATCGAATTGAATACACGAGTGGAATGTAACTGATATAGTATACACATCCCGTCACAAAGGTAAGGTTGAGAGCCGCATCACTGGAGGAATCGTTGACATCGAGCCGTATATTGCCTTATTACTGAGCCTGTGGTGTGTAAGAGTACCGATTATTGGGCTAAATGGCAGATATCGTTTAGTACTATTCCATTGGATTGATGGGCTCAGATACCCCCTGTTTGCCCGCGGGGGGATACCTGAGCCCTTGAGTGAAGGGTAGAAAAATGTCAAGAAGGGCCTTTACACTGATCGAACTCTTGGTGGTGATCGCGATCATCGCCGTGCTCATGGGGATCCTAATGCCCTCCCTGAACAAGATCCGCGACCAGGCTCGTGCGGTCTCGTGCAAGTCCAACCTCAAACAGTGGGGCCTGATCTGGCACATGTACACCGAGGAGAACCTCGGCACCTTCAATGTCGGAGCCTATAATGGCATTGCTGCGGCAAATGACTGGCCCGTGACTCTCTTGGATTACTACCGGGCCAAGGGCGAGCTGGCCCTCTGTCCCTCGGCAAAACTACCCATGGCCGACGGACGCCACTTCGCGCGCTCCGCCTGGTCCTGGGACAGACAGGGCTGGGGCAACATCCGGGGCAAGGATCCGGATATCCAGGATGCGGGCAGCTACGGCCAGAACGAGTGGCTCTGCAACCGCAATGGGGACAACTACTGGAAGAACCGGTACCGGATCAAGCGGCCTCTGGAGGTACCGCTCTTCATGGATTGTGCCTATCTGGATGTTTTTCCCAGTGACAGCTCGGGTCCACCCGCCAGCGATGAGGTCACCACCACCAACAGCGAGTGGAATATCGTGTGCATCGACCGTCACTTCGGCGCGATCAACTGCGTGTTCGCGGATTTCAGCACCGTGCGCAGGGTCGGCCTCAAGGAGCTGTGGCGCTTCAAGTGGCCCCGGAATTTCAACGTGCGC
>JADFMM010000046.1 GCA_022563885.1 Planctomycetota bacterium
ATCAGGCACTTGCCGTCAGTGGATTACTAAGCCACAAACTTTACGGGCCACCCGTGATGCCTCCACAACCGGAGGGGATTTGGAAGACGGTTTACAACAGTGGCCGTTGGGTGAACAGCCTGGGCGAAGATCGCTATCGCCGTGGTTTATATACATTTGCCAAACGAACGAGTGCCTATCCGTCGTTCCTACTAATGGATGCCGGCAGCGGTGAAGTTTGTCTGCCGCGACGGATCCGCACCAATACCGTGACCGCGGCCTTGGTTACGTTAAACGACCCCGTCTATACTGAAGCAGCTCAAGCACTTGCCCGTCGTTTGGTCGTCGATGTAAACAGTGATGCAACACAGCGGGCTGCGTTCGCCTGGCGACTGGTAACGGGTCGTCCTCCGCAGCAACAGGAAACGCAGCGCATCGTGCGACTCTTCGAGGCGCAACTCCATCATTTCCGCGACAATGAAGAAGCAGCTCGCAAGATGGCCACCGTTCCACTTGGAAAACTGCCTGAGGATATGGAGGCAGCTGAGTTAGCCGCGTGGACAGTTGTTTCCAGCGTGCTTTTGAATCTTGACGAGACTCTCACCAAGGGATAGTGCCGTGAACGCTTACGAAGAATACTTGCAAGCGCTGACTCGCCGTCACTTTTTGGCGGGGTGCGGCGTGGGTCTGGGCAGCATGGCGCTGGGGTCGTTGATAGGTGGAAATCTGTTGGCGAAGGATCGTGAGAACCTTAACCCAATGGCGGCACGACAACCATATTTTGCACCCAAGGCCAAGAACGTCATCTATTTGCATATGGCGGGCTCTCCGTCCCAGCTTGAACTTTTTGATTACAAGCCGGTGCTAAAAAAACACGATGCGCAGGCCTGCCCGAAGGAATTTCTTGACGGAAAGCGCTTTGCTTTCATTCACCCTGACGCCAACCCGGTGATGATGGGGCCCCTGTTTGACTTCCAACAACACGGGCAAGCGGGAACGTGGATCAGCGAGCTGTTGCCTAACATCGCAGCCGTGGCAGATGAACTGTGCGTCATTCGCGCCATGTTCACAACGCAGTTTAATCACTCGCCAGCGCAGCTACTGTTGCACACGGGAGATCCGCGATTTGGAAGTCCATCGATGGGATCCTGGGTGACCTATGGCCTGGGAAGTGAAAACGAAAACCTGCCCGGTTTCGTGGTTTTGGTTTCAGGCGGCAAGACACCCAGCGCCGGAAAAAGCGTGTGGGGCAGCGGCTATCTCCCGAGCGTCTATCAGGGAACGCAGTGCCGCAGCACGGGCGATCCTATTTTGTATCTTTCCAATCCACAGGGGCTCGACCGGGCCTCGCGTCGCAGACAGCTTGACGCGCTGCGTGACTTAAACGAAATGCAACACCGATCCATGGGTGACCCTGAAACCATTTCTCGCATCTCACAATACGAACTCACATTTCGCATGCAGACTACGGCCGCCGAAGTGATGGACATTTCGCGTGAAACGAAGGCAACATTGGAAATGTACGGTGCGAGGCCGGGCGTGAAGTCAACTGCCGACTCGCAATCCGTAGGCGACAAGCCCTTAGCCGCGGCGGATGATCCGGCATTTGCGAACAATTGCCTGTTGGCCCGTCGGCTGGTTGAATCCGGTGTGCGGTTTGTCCAATTGTATGACTGGGGTTGGGATCATCACGGAGCATCGCAGCCCGAAGACATCAAGACACATCTGCCCGTGAAGACGCGGCAGATCGACCGTCCGGTGGCGGCCTTGATTGGTGATCTCAAACAGCGGGGATTGCTGGACGAAACGTTGATTGTCTGGGGCGGCGAATTCGGACGTACTCCGATGCGCGAAAACCGGGGAGGCAAATATGGCAGTTTCGTCGGCCGCGATCATCACCCGTTTGCGTTCACTATGTGGATGGCCGGCGGCGGGATTCAAGGCGGTCTCGATTTCGGCTCGACGGACGAGATCGGTTATTACCCCACCGAGAATCCGATGAGTGTGCGTGACCTGCAAGCAACCATTCTTCACCTGCTCGGGCTAAACCCGCATAAATTCGGCGTCCTTCGCAGCGGACTCAACTCTCGCCTCATCGGGCCAACAGATGAAGGAAAAGTGCGCAAGGAAATCATTGCTTAGCGTGTTTTTGTTGTCCACAGATTCTTGTTTTTGCCCACATTTAAACAGTTGGCGAATCAGGCTGTCTGCGCCTGTCAACCGCCCATGGGACCGCTTGATCCCCTCGGAACACGGCATAATGGCCCTTTGGAGGACTCACAGGAAACGACCCTCGCTTGAGAATCGCGAGGCCATGATGGCCGCCTTGATCAGGGACCGGCATAGGTGATGATGTCGAGGTTCTTGTCCATAAAGCCTGTTCCATCCTCCTCCAAAGTGAAGAATTGCCATCTTCGAGAGTGCCATTGTAGTAGGGCAGGGTTAAAAAGGCCAATGGGAGCCTTGGGTGTGTAACTGCTTGTAGTCGTAATGACGTTAGATTGGACGTCACGATGGTCCCATTGGCCCTTGACAAACACATGTGGTCCGACTCGATTCGATCCGGGATTCGAATGACTATGGCCTCTGGTATGATTCTTTAATGTGCTGATGAAACAACTGGATCTCATCTTCTTTTCGCTGTTGATCCCAACCGAACAGTTCTGCCATCACATTTGCTACTTTAGGAGCTGTAGATTCACCCTGATCCATATCCCAACCCAGTCCTGTACGACGCAGCAAAATATCAGCAAGAGAAACCGGTTGTTCTTCGACGATTATTCTTTTTAATATATCCTCTGAAATGTTCATACTAACAGATGATGCCTTGCCATTACGAAGGAGTTGGCTCACCTCACTTGGACCATATGAAGGGTGCTGTTTTTCTAAAGTCGGCACACATCGTTTTGAAACTTCTTTCAATAATTCTTTAGCAGTAAGGCGGTAAGTCATGATGGGACCCCCTGTAAGCATCAAAACATTGGTGAGTCCCTCTGATTCTAAATCATGAACAACCACCTCACGGTTACCTTGTGGATCTATTGCATCGAACGTGACAGGCTGAATACCTGCATACGAGTACAGAATATCCTTTCGTTGAAGATTCAGCGGTGGAAACACATAATTGACCTCTCCTAGTAACCACTCAGCTTCTTCTTTTTCGGTCTTAACATCGTCAAGATTACCATCATATGGGGTTCGGTTGATCCCAATATAGTGCATCCCATGCCAAGGCATGAAGTACATTGGTTCGTTTGCCCGGTTGATGACCATGGTTCCCCACTCAGAGAATTCCTCAGGAAGTTTAACTACGATGTGGGCACCTTTCAACCCTATCACTTTGTTAGGAATACCTGATTTCATCGTTTGGTTAACCTGATCCCCCCATGGGCCTGTGACATTCAGAATCAATTTAGCTTTTACAGTCACCTCTTCAGACTTTAAGACATCCTTGAGGGTAACGTGCCACCCTTCACCCAAATGTTTCGCTTGTTGCATTAAGGTATAATTACGAACAGTTGCTCCCATATCAGCAGCATCGCGAATCGTGTCAACCACCAACCTTTCTGCAGAAACAAATTGATAATCTTTAAATACGGAAACACTCCGGAGGTTTTCGTGATCTCGAAACCAGTTTTTGAAAGGTACTATATCCAGGTTTTTGCCTGAATATCTTTGGTACTCTAATGGATTATCGTGTGGGCCTAGCATATCCAACAATTTAAAAGCGAAATCGACTTGCCATGGTCGATAGGGGCCACTTTTGTAAATGGGGAAACAAAAACGGAAGGGCCTCACCAATTCTTTCATGGATGATGAAATGTCACTGCGTGCAATCATCGATTTTCTTGCATTCTGACAGGCAAGGAAGAATTTAGTTGGATGGAAAACAAAATCCCAAATGGATTTTCCAGGAGCCAGATACCGTAGACCACAATGCAGAATACGGCTGGATTTACTAGTTGCCCCTCCGGAAAAATCGCTTTTGTCAATAATCAATACTCGATATCCCTGGGCAGTCAGTTGTTGTGCAGCACCAGCACCATTTATGCCTGCGCCAACGACTATTACATCATATGATTTGTCAGATAGTTCGGATAATTCACAACGAGTCATTGTCATAATCTCGAATGGTGCCCCAAAGAAAGAGGGGGTCAGTGTTAAATCGTCTTTTGAAAAGCGTTCAATTGTCCATTGAGATACAATCAATTATCGCGATATTCAATTCAAATATTGGCCTCTCTCCACAAACTCAAGGCCACAAGAAAGACAACTTAGTAGGACCCCTTTCCTTCTATGAGGGATAGAAGGGACACTTCCTTTTTCCGAAGAAGCCGAAGAAAGGCTGTTCTTTTCGTTGCTTCTCAAAAAGAATCGTTTCCTTATTCTCAAGGCGAGGCTGTGTCAGAAAACTCGATCTGGCTTCCCCTCGGGTCCGTGCCTCGGGGTCAAAGAGGAGCGGCTTGTTTTCTTAGCTGTTCGACGCTGCTACCGCAGCAAGGGCTGCACGAAGGCGACAGGGTTGTCCGCCTGGCTGCATCCGGCAGTATCGACGATAAAACCAACATCACCAGCTTCCGCCTTCGCTCAAGCTACGGTGGACAGGTCGCCGTCTTCACCAGGCGAAAAAACGCTCGCTCTCCCCTCGACAAGCTCGGGACAGGCGAGCCGACGACGGAGCTTTCTGCCAAAGCCTAGGATGATGGCTTCGCGTCTATCAATCCGCCTGCCCGGTCTTCCGCAGCGGCTCCGGGTGGCAGAGGGCGTGCCAGTCGTCGCTCCGCGTGATGTCACGTCCTCGGCGTGCCCTCCACGCGCCGCTGCCGGCAATCGCCAGCTCGTCGCTCTTTCTTTCCCTTGCCCATTGCATTTGAAGGGCAAGGGAAAGAAATGTCTTTGTGAAGACCAAAAGAGGCACTCTTTCGCTCAGCCCATACCATACCAAGGCACAAAAAAATGGCATTCTTAAAATCTGATGGTACCATCAGGCAGCCCCTAGTGGACGCATGCTGTTGCGCCCCGCGATGCGAGCTAAGGGACCATATGGGACCGGCAAGAAATAACTTGGACTTTTGAATGCCCAATTGCACCCCATCTTTGATCGCTTCTCAATCGCGAATTCCGCGACGTAGAACGGCTACGCCTGTGGTTTCGCTCAATCGGGCGCAACCAAATATGAGGCACACTTGGACCCCAAATTGTCCAACTTATTTCTTGCCGATCCCTATGTACGCAATAAACTCATCGTGGTCCGAGCAGAATCAAGTCAGGCGCGGACAATGGCAACTTAGCGTGCTCTTGGGCATTGTCTCTTAGCGACACGCGTTTGGAAAGGTTGGCACATGGAACAGACTGGACGACGCCTTGAATTCCGCGGAGGTCCAATGATGAGTGCATTGCCGCTGATGGTCTTCCTGATGGTAACGGTGGTTTTGGTCACCACAGGCGCACCCACGGTGGAAGGGATGATCATCGCTTCCATGCTGGGCATTTCGGCCGGCATGCTGGTGGCAAGGGATCTCGCCCAGTATGGCGAGGAGGTCTTTTCACTCATGGCTAATCGGACGGCAACGGTTGCCGTGGTGTGCTGGCTCTGGGCGGGGACATTTTCGGGAATCATGGCGGCCTCGGGCTTAGTCGAGGCCATCGTCTGGTTAGGCTGGAAATTGAATCTCCAGGGCGCCTGGCTGACGGTCAGCATCTTTAATATCCGCTGCGGTCTTTGCAACATCCTTGGGAACGGGTATCGGTACCGTGCTTGGATTTACCGCGATCATGTACCCGGCTGGGATCGTGCTGGGGGCGAATCCGGCGGCCGTGATGGGGGCTATTATCAGCGGTGCCGCCTTTGGAGACAACGTGTCACCGGTGTCGGATACCACGATTGTCTCCGCCGCCACGCAGGAGACCGACGTCGGGGGGGGTGGTGCGTTCCCGATTGAAATACGCGCTCATCACCTCTGCCATCTCGATCGTGCTCTTCTATGTCTACGGCGCCGGCAAGACCGCTTTGCCGGTCGCTGAGGCGCAAAAGTTGCTCTCCGAGACCGCGGATCCTCGGGGACTGCCCATGCTCATTCCCGCGCTTATCGTCTTCCTGGTGGCGATTGGCGGGCGTCATTTCCTGGGCGCATTGACCGCAGGCATACTCAGTGCTTTGATCATCGGGCCTGCTACCGGCGCGTTCTCCCTGGGTTCGGTGTTTTACGTGGCAGATGGTGCTGTTGCAGGCAGTGCCGTCGATGGCGCCATGGGTATGGTGCCCGTTTCGATCTTGGCACTTCTATTGGTCACCTCTATCGGTATTATGCTGTCCGGAGGTTTCCTGCAGGTTGTGGTCGATTGGCTGCAGAAACATTGGGCCAAATCGGAGACAGGAACCGAGCTATCCATTATAGGGCTGATTTCGTTTGCCAACATCTGCGTGTCGGTAAATACGGTGGCCATGATTGCCGTGGGTCCATTGGCGAACATAATGCACAAGCGGATCAAGATCCATCCCCACCGCAGTGCAAATTTATTGGACACGGTATCTTGTTCATTTCCCTTTCTGTTGCCCTACGCAGCCGTCGTGGCGGCAGCCGTGGCGATCCAGAAACAAGTGGCAACACAATACCCGTTTGTCGAGGTCTTGACCGTGAGCGACTTTGGACCTTATGCGTTTTATTGTATTATCCTGTTTCCCTTGATGATCCTGGCGGTATTAACGGGATTTGGCCGAAAACACCAAGCGTAGGGATCGGCTGGTGGATGAGTATTAGGACTGTACGATAGGTGACCGTGCCAGGTCTTCGCTTCCGGGAGGAATCTGTCGCCCCCTGTCAGTTGGGTACGCGACGCCGGTTATCGAAGCGGATCTGCTTGAGACCCTCGGGCGCGAGCCGGGCGTCTTCGATACGTGCATGGAGCAATCGGGACAGGCGCTTCGCCGTCGTTTGATGCTGGGGTCTGTTGGCAAGGTTGATCATCTCCTTGGCGTCCGACTCATGGTCGTAGAGTTCGGCGCCGTCGGCACCCTGGGCACCCCACTCGGTGTACCGGTAGCGCAAGGTCCGAATGCTGTAGCCACTGGCGTACTGCGTCAAGGCCGCCTGCCTCGGACGTGCGGCCGGATCATTCAATACGGGAACCAGGCTGACGCCGGACAGATAGGTCGGCGGCGTGAGGCCACATAGTTCCCCAAGGGTGGGATAGAAATCAACCATCTCGGCCGGTGCGGTTGTACTACGACCGGCGGTCTGCAGGCCGGGGGCGGCAATGATCAAGGGCACGCGCGCGGCATTCTCGAACAATGTGGTCTTCTGCCAATGGCCGTGTTCTCCCATGTGGTAGCCGTGGTCCGAGGTAAACAGGACGATGGTGTTCTTGCTCAATCCGGTTTCGTCCAGGGCGTCAAGTATCCTGCCCAACTGCGCGTCCGCAAAGGTAATGGAGGCGTAATAGGCCTGAATCGCCTTGCGGGCCAACTCGTCGGACAGATTCACCTGTTCCTTCTTGCGTGTCACGGACTGACGGGCCGGACGCGGCAGCGTATCCAGATAGCCTGCGGGCACTGTGGGTAGGACGATCTCGTTCAGGGGGTACATCTCGAAGTATTTCTTGGGCGCGACGTAGGGTGTGTGCGGACGATACAGGCCGACCGCCAGAAAAAAGCTTGTGCCCTGCTGCGCATAGCGCTTGAGCAGTCGCACCGCCTCGGTAGCGGCGATGCCATCTGTCTGCTCTGCGTCGCTTCCCTCCGCAGCCAACCAACTCAAGGTGCCGCCGAAGCTGCCGGGTCTCAGGCTGAAGATCTGGTCTTCCTCCTCCCTGTCTCGACCGCGAGGGTTGATGGTGAAGTCCCAGGAGTCGGGGTCATCGTGCCCGCCGGTGCCGATGTGTCGCGGGACATTGTAGTGGTAGATTTTTCCGATGCGGGTGGCGACGTATCCCTGCCGACGGAACATCTGCGGCAGGGTCAGGACGTTGGGAACGTGCTGCCGGATGTAGATTGCGTTTCGGAGGACCAGGGATTGGTCCGGATAGAGTCCCGTCATAAACGAGGCCCGGCTGGGACCACAGAGGGGATACTGGCAATAGGCGTGTTGAAAGCGTAGGCCCCGGCCGGCCAACCGGTCGATGTTGGGCGACTTGACCGAAGGATGCCCATAACAGGCGAGATCGCAGTTCAAGTCGTCGCAGATCAAGAACAAGACGTTTGGCTTGCTTGTCGTCTGCTCGGCGCAGCGACCGACGCCGCAAACTGCAAACGCTATCAGGCTGAGAAGGGTAAGAGCGTGTGTTCGCATGGTGTCAGGCCTCCCTCATTGATGATTGGCAGTTTGAGTTCCACATCCTCTAGAGCGATTCTATCCTCAAGAGGGATGATGATTCAACAGAGAAATCAGCCATCAAGCCAAGGTCGATTCTTTGCCGTCGCATGTCCTGCCTCAAACATTTTTCCCCGGCGACAGAACCAGACCCAGGTCAGCACTGACATCCAAAACGCACAGAGAAGAAGCCCGAAGGCCTCGCGGGCCAGTTCGACCCGGCTGCTGCTCATCTTGGGCTCTTTGAGCAGCAAAAGGGTCTCGATGCCCCAGCCCGGCGAGGTATAGACAAACCCGGCATAGAATGCAAGCGCGACGACGCCGGCAAACCAATGATACCTTCTGAGGAGCGCGGCCCCCGTGAATGCGGCGGCCACGCCGTAATAGCAGATCCAGAGCAGAGGGTCCGGGTCGTTGTACTGCAGCACGGCGGCCAACAGGAAGAGCGCTAACATGATGCTGTTGGCTATGACCATGTGTTTAGGGACCCGCAAGAAATAACTTGGACTTTTGAATGCCTAATTGCACCCCATCTTTGATCGCTTCTCAATCGCGAAATCCGCGACGTAGAACTGCTATGCCTGTGGTTTCGCTCAATCGGGCGCGACCAAATATAGGGCACACTTGGACCCCAAATTGTCCAACTTATTTATTGCCGATCCCTTAGTGAAAGACCGCCGCGTTCCGATCGCCGCTTGAAAGCAGATAGGCGATCAAATCCTTCAATTCCTCTGCGTTCAGCACGTGCAACAAGGCCTGGGGCATCTGTGAGACGGCCGACACCTGGATGGACTCGATGTCCCGACGCCTGAGCAGTTCGGGGGGCGCGGCCGGGTCTTGGCCGATGACCTGCACGGTGTCCGTGCCTTCAATCGGACGTCCCACGACCCTCTTACCGCTCTTTGTTTTGGCGATCACCGATCCGTATTGATCAGGAATGACCTGACTCGGCGTAAGGATGGCATCCAGCAGGTCGGAAACCGAGTACTTGGCCGCGACCGAGGAGAGTTCGGGGCCGATGGCGCCGCCCACGCCACCGGCGCCATTGAATTGGTGGCACAGGCTGCAGGCGGTGGCATGAAATAGATTCTGTCCGCGGTCGAAATCCCTGCCCTCCAGGTTGGGGCCGAGCACCTCGAGCGCTGCGGCCTTGGTCCACATGCGGCCCGGCCCCTGGGGCGGGGTCACGGAACTGGGCGCCGCCGGAAGCAGTTGCACCGCCATGAAGGTGGCCAATTGGTCCCGTTGGGCCTGCGTGCAGGTAGATATCGCCCCGGCGCGCATGGCCGTGAGGAACTCGCCATATTTGGGACCCCCCGTGCGTTTGCCTGCCGCATTGAAAAACTCGAAATAGGCCTGGCGATGCGGCATCGTCCAGCCCTGCGTTGCGTTGCGAAGGATGAACGCGTAGTGCAACTTGGGGGTAGGAGGCGGTTTCCTAAGCATCTTGCCGATGGTGCCGCCATAGCGTGCGGTGATTGAATCGGGACGGCCCCTCCGCCTCATTTTTCCCGCCCAAGTCGGCCGGGGCGCTCCACCGAGATGTCCCATGAGTGTCATCGTCTTGCCGACGACGGAGGGAGACTGAAGATAGACCAGCAATCTGGCCAGTTCTGCGTTGACTGCGTCACTCGTTGCAGGGTACTTCGGATCGAGCGCCGCGATCATGGCCCGGCGCATCTCGTCGTCCGGCGCGCCCAGGCGAATCAATGCCAGGGCACAGGTGCGCAGGGCGGCAAGCTGCAGCGATGTGCTGCTGCCGTCCAGATCCAGGCGGCCCAGTGCCTCCATCACCGCTTCGAGGTCCCCCGCCTTGCCCTGGCGGGCCAGTGCCATCAACGCCATCACCGCCGTCTGTGGGTCCCTTTCCTCGAGGGCCCGCCGACGCCAGCGCTTCACGGGTTGGTTTTCCAGGGCCACCCGCGCGGCGAAACGCAACGATCGATCGTTGCTGGCGAGATAGGGCCAAACCGAATCGACGCCTTTGTCACGGGCCCTGCGATGGTAGGATTCGAGCATCCGCCGCTTGGCCCGGGCCGGCCGCTCTGCATCGGCTGCGGCCACGGCGGTCGTGACATCGGGACCGGTGTAGAAGACGCGATAGAGGGCCGAGCGCGTGCCGCGGCCACCCACCGTGAAATAGAGGGCCCCGTCATCGCCGATGACGGCATCGGTGACGGGCAACGGTCTGCCGCTAATGAAGTGTTCCTTGGTCGCTGTGTAGGTTCCTCCCTTGGGCCGCAGGTGGATGGCATAGATCGATCCGTATCTCCAATCCAAGGCGTAGAGGGCCTCTTGGTAGCGTGCAGGGAACTTGGCGCCGGTGCCGAATACCATCCCTCTCGGCGTGGCGGGACCGACGTCCAAGACGGGCGCGACGGAGTCCTCGAAATAGGCAGGCCACTTGCCCGTACCGGGCCGCCAGCCGAACTCGCTGCCGCTCACGACGTGGTATATCCGCGCGGGACGGTACCATGGCATCCCCAGGTCCCATTCCGTGTCGACGTCAAAGGTAAACATATCGCCCTGGGGGTTGAGGGCCAGATCGTAGCCGTTGCGCAGGCCCGTCCCAATCAACTCGATACTTTGGCCCTCGAGATCGCATTTGGCAATCCAGCCACCGGCCGCATCACCCGGCCCCAGTGGGACGCGGACGTTGCCGTGGGCGTCCCAGTGAGGCGTCAGCAGCAGATCGTCTCGCCAAGTGGGTGGCGCAAGAAAGCGATCTATTTTGGGTAGACCGGTGTTGTTTCCGGCCAGCAAGTAGAGCCCCGTCCCACTCGCCGTGGGGATCACTGCGTGCGGGCCATGCTCGCCCTTGCCCTGCAGGGCAAGGAGGTGCTCCGCCCTGTCGAGACGGCCGTCGCCCTGGGTATCCGTCACACGCCACAGCCCGCCATGCTGTTCGTCGCTCACGCTGGCGTATAAGGCGCCGTTGGCCCAGCAGAGGCCCTGGGCGCCGCTGAGGGGGACGTCAATCTTCTCGACATGGGTGACGGCATCGGCATCGCCGCGTCGGGCGGGCGTGACAAGAAACAGTCCTTTGCCGCTCTCATCCGATACAATCAAGCGGCCCCGATCATCCTTGGTCATGGAGACCCATGAGCCCTGGACTTCTTTAACCGCGGTGTAAAGCAACTCGACGGAGAATCCATCGGCCACTGTCAGACCTTCGGCGGCCTGGGCCTTCTGGTCTGTGACGGGTGCCGGTGACAAACTGGCGGTCGAGACGTTTTTTTTTTCAGCCTCAGCTCCAAATCCCGCCCAGAAATCTTCGTCGCTGGTCTCATCGTTCTCGGCCGCCGCAACAGCTCGGTTCGCGTTCTCCCCAAGCTTCGGTTCTACGATCATCACGCCTCGCATTAACTGCCAATGACCCGGGAAAGTGCAGAGGTAGTCGTAGCGGCCGGTCTCTTGCGGCGCGGTGAATTCGATGGTTTGGGAATCGCCTATGCTCAGGAGTTTCGACGCGAATAGAATTTTGCCGCTCTCGGGCCTCCACTGCTTCTGCACGCCGCCGGCCCCCAGCATCAGCGCCGCCATCGCCACTTCCGCGGCAGCCCCAGGCTGGACCATGATGAGGTTGTGGTCCATGGCGTCCGGGTTGCTGAAGATCAGTCTAACCTTCATGCCGCTGACCACGGTGAATTGAGTGCGTTCATACCTCATCTGCTCAATTAAGGTCTGAATATGAACCTCCAGCGTATCTCCCACCATCCTGGGCTCGGGTGATTTCTCCTGCTTTAGATAGTCGTCTTCCAAATCAATCCGCCGGGGAAGGACATGGGAGGAATGGTCCATCTTCGTGCCCGCCCCGCCGCCGAGCTTTCCTTCGATTTTCCACATATGCCTGACGCGTTCCGCGGCCCTGCGGGCATGGGGCTCGGGCGAGTTGAGCAGGACCTCTAAGAGTGTTTCATTGACCACATTGTGTTGTTGATGAAGCCAGAGCGCCTCCAGCAGATGATGGGCGTCTTCTTTTTTCATGGCATCGAACTGCATGACCCATTTCTGTGTCGCCGCAACCACCTTTTTGGAGTCCCGTTCACTCAGCTCAATGCGGGCCCGCAAACGCACGCCATTGACAGGATGCTTGAGCACGTCAAGCAGCGCCTCGATGGACTCTCCCTCGATCTTGACGGATTCCTGCAGGGGACGCCCCTCGACGGTAAGACGGTAGATGCGGCCATGCTCATGGTCACGAGTCGGATCTCGCACGTTGTGCTGCATGTGGCCGATGAGGGGGTTGGCCCAATCCGCCACATAGAGGGCCCCGTCATCGCCAAAGACAAAATCCGAGGGACGGAAATTGCCGTTGCTGGAAACAAGCAGATCCTCGGTTTCCGTGCCCCATACCTCCCCGTCGCTACGATCCAGTTGGTACTGTTTGATGCCCAAGAAACCAATGCAATTGAGAATCATGTAGTTGCCGTTGTTCTCCGGGGGAAAGTGAAGGCTGGAAATGATACCGCTCGAAGCGACGGGGCGTACCGTCTTTTCCAGCAGCTTGTGCATTTTAAAACTGCCGTCGCCGTCGGGGCGCACCTGAAAGGCACGGCCCCCCGTGCCATCGGTGGCGTACTGATAACCCCAATAGTCGAAATCGCCGCCGTGGGGATTGGGGGGGTTGGCGGCGTGCATACTGAAGCGATGCGTCCGCGGATTGAAACGGTACATGGCGGAGGTGCCCGACAACTGGGCGGTCTGCCAGGGCGTTTCCACGTTGCTGATGTTAAAGATGCCGCGCTGGTAGTAGATGTAGCCGTCGGGACCATAGTCCAGGCCGTTGGCCGTATGGTGGGTGTCTGAAGAATCTATGCCGCTAAAGAGGATCTCCCGCACATCCGCCACATCGTCGCCATCGGTGTCTTTCAGGAACAGTATATTGGGTGCTGAGACCACAATGACCCCGCCATTCCAAAAGGTGAAGCCGGTGGGATTGTGTACGAATGCAAAGGTAATGGCCTTGTCCGCCACGCCGTCATGATTCTCGTCCGGCAGAATGACCAGGCGGTCGAGCATCTCCTGGTCCGGTTGCCACTTGGGATAGGTCTCCCATACCGCGGCCCATAGGCGGCCTCTCGTATCGACCCCCAACTGTACGGGGTTGACGAACTCGGGAAACATCTCCTCCGAGGCGAACAGATTGGCCTTCATGCCTTTCGCCAGCGTAAATGTGGCAATGGCATCTTCGGGACTGACATACTCCAACTCGCCATTTTTGACGCTCGGCACATAGTTGGTCTCCACCAACACCGGATTGGGCACGTTGCTGTCATCCGCCAGGGCTACTTGCCCGATATTGGCCTTCCAGATCACCTTGTCGCGATTGGCGGTCATGATGTCCAGCATCAGCAACTCATGTTGAAGGACCTCAAAATTGGTCTGGTCGTTCACGAACTTCAGCGTAGCCCGGGACCCCCAAACGTCATTGCCGTCCGTCGCGCGATAGCGATTAAACCAGCACCAGTTTTTCGCGAGCACGGCCGCGCGGACCTTGTCGATGTTCTCATCCCGTACCGCTCCTTGCAACGCTTCCACGATCATCCGGGCCATCGCTTTGTTGCCGTCGGCATTCAGATGAATGCCGTTGATGGTGAGCGGCTTTGGGGTCTTCTCAAACAACGCTTTCGAAGGCCCGTACAAGTCGACAAAGATCACGTTATTCAATTCGGCCACCCGCGACATGGCGTCGGCGTAGATGGACAGCCAGAGATTGTTCTCCTCGCCATCCGGAAAATTGGGGGAGTTAAGGTTCTCGTGCGCGATGGGCGAGAAGAGCACGATTTTCGGCGCGGACTTGCCATTGTACTGCCGTTCTCGGGTCTCCTTGATGAATTGGCCGAGTTCTTTTTTGAACTGACCGGGATCATGATGATAGGATTCGTTGTAGCCGAAGAAGGCAAAGATCCAATCGGCCCGCGCCAGAGTCAGGTATTCGTGCTCATCCGGAAAATTCTTGTTGCGGGGACGATAACCCACTTGATCGCCTGAAAAACCCAAGTTGCGAATGACGAGCTGTTTATCGGGGTTCGTACACTGCAAATAGGCTTCCAGCCAACCATCATGCTGCATACGGTCGGGAAGGGCATTGCCAATGAAGGCAATATGATCGTTCTCGTTCAGGGTAAGCTGTGCGGATGCCGGTGTGGCAAAGGCCCCCAACAGCAGGGCCCCGAGGAGACATAGGTGACTTGGCTTGAAATTCATCGCGTGTCCTTTTTTTCTCTGGAGGAATAGCAAATGGTGTTGACCGGTCCGTGGGTACGGCGTGCTCTATTTTTTTTCAATGGTTGGGGCATCGGGATTCATGATGGGAGAGTCCCATCCCGCCAGGTCGGCCGGCCTGACCCCCCTGCGGTAGCCTCCAAAATTGAAGGTCGCCGGATGGTAGGGCCCCACGAAATCGACGGTGTTGCCGGCCCTGATGTGATCGTCCAACCCCAGACACCACAGATGGGCGTTCACGAGAAGACGGCGGAAGCCCTCGTTCAGAATGTCTTCCGATGCGCCCTGGGTGGTACAGAAAATGCGTGCCATTTTCGAAGAGTTACTCTTGTACTCGCGCACCCAGACCACGGGCATTACCGCCTTAGAGGTATCAACGGAGGCGTCCGTATCCATGCCATTGAGAATGATGCCTCGGGCGAGAATCGTGCTTCCCGCGATGGGATTCGCGGTATAGCCGCCGCACTGCGTGTGCATGTCCTTTACCCCAAGCAGCACGGGATGGCCCTTGTTTTCGGGCTGAATGGCCAGGATCGAACTCTGCCGGTGATTGCGGCCATAATGGGTCACCCAGGTTTCCCCCAGGACCTGCCGTCCGAAGCCCAGGTGAAATTCTTCTCCCGGATAGCGATAGTCATAGGAATAGTACTTGCGGTTCTTGCGAATATTAAAGGCATGGGTTGACGTGCGCAGCCCAATAATCGGGCCGCCACGATCGACATAGTCGACAAAGTGCTGCATCTGCTCATCCGCCATATTGATGAAGCGCATGCCGATGACCATTAAATCCGCTTCTTTCAAGACCTCGAGACCGCCTATCTCGCTGCTGCCCGGCTTGATGGTGCCATCGTCAGGGTCAATGCCAAATATGACCGTACACTTGAATCCATGGTGTTTGGCCATAATCCGGGCCAGGGCGGGCAGTGTTTCTTCAGTGCGGTATTCATGATCTGACGCGATGTAGACAATGTGTTTACCCTCTCCGATCCCACCCGCGCCCTGGTATACGACACTGTAGCGATCGGCCGCCCACAGCGAACATTCCACCGTCATTAGCAAAGCAAATAAGACTGACACGCGATTCCTGCTGAACGTCATCGTCGGCTCCCTAAGATCGAACATTTACATCGGATCATGTTTCAAGACAACATTGGGTAGGGCTTCGCGGCAGAGAAAGCCACATCCCACACCTTACTGCGGGGATGGCCCTCCAGGCAGTAAACCAGCAGCCGGGAGATTATACCAGTTCTGCAGCCTTCTGCAAATCGATACATCTGAGCAATTCCCTCAAAATCACGCCCCTCAGTATCCCAATTTCCCAAGACAGGCTCCTAGGCTCTACGTGGCTGGATCGTCGATTGCAGGCCGGAATTGGGATGAAGACAGAGGACTCCCGGTTCTGATCGACTCAATAGGCCAAGCATGTGCGAAGAGTTTCAGAGACAGAGAAGAGGTCCTTCTGTTGAAGTCAACGACAATATGGGGTAAAGTCAGTTCTCAGAAGGCGTCGGCACGAAGCCAGTCGGCATTCGGAAACGGCGTAGGAACTCCGCCAACGCCACCATGCGTGGATCGGTCAAGTGGCCAGACCTAAGAACTAAGGAGCGGCAAAACGCCTGGTAAAGAACACCGGTGTCTCCAGCCGAATAAAAACAATGACTGGAATACAGGAAACTCCGTAGAAACCCCAAGAGAAATTAGGAGGTCAAACATGCGACCATGGTTAATCCTCCCTGCCATTGTCTCAATGACGCTATCAGCGAGCAGTGCTTTTGGCGCAGGGACAACCATCGAGACCTTCACCTACAAGACATCAGGCGAGAAGCATCTGGAGATTCACGTGCATTATCCTCCGGACTGGACATCGGGTGACAGTCGGCCGGCAATGATCTTCTTCTTCGGGGGCGGATGGACCGGCGGGAGCACAGATCAGTTCATGGATCAGGCCGAGTATTTTGCCAGTCGGGGTATGGTCACAGCGCGAGCCGATTACCGGGTAAAGAGCCGCGACGGGGTCACGCCGGATCAGTGTGTAGAGGATGCACGCAGCGCCGTTCGGTGGTTGAGGAAAAATGCGCAGCAACTGGGTATCGATCCGAAAAAGTTGGTCACGTCGGGTGGGTCGGCCGGCGGGCACCTGGCGGCGTGTATGATGATTGAGAAGAGCGTTGAGGCTGAGGGGGACGATTTGTCGATTTCGACAGTGCCGCAGGCGATGGTGCTGTTTAATCCAGTGTTGAGCTTCGAGAGTGGACAGATCCTCGGCAGGCTCGGCGATAAAAAGCACCTGGCGAAGAGGATATCTCCTACAGCACATTTGCGTAAAGGATGTCCCCCGGCGCTGATACTGTTCGGGACCGAAGACCGGCTCAAGGTATTCGGCGATAGCTACTGGGAGAAGGCTGAGGGTCTCGGCGTACGTGCTGAGAAGTATCTTGCACAGGGTCAGGGGCACGGGTTCTTCAATCGCTCGCCGTGGAAGGAGCGGACGATGAAGGTAGCGGACGAGTTTCTGATATCGTTGGGATTGCTAGAGGGCCCACCGACAGTGAAGGTCCCGGAGGAAGCGGCCGAGGAAAGGCCGCTTTCAAGAGAAGGATCGAGACAGGGACCGCAGAGAAGCCGTGACCTGAGGGCGCGATGGCTCTCGATGGACACGGACGGGGATGAGAAGATTTCGAAGGAGGAGGCGCGGGGGCAGATCAAGAACAACTTCGCGCAGATCGACACGACCGGGGATGGGTTCATCGACCGTGGAGAGCTGCAGGCACTCGCGCAGCGGCTGGGTCAGAGAAGGGACGGTTCGGCGTCACGCAGAAGATAGTCGCACAGTGTGACCCCGTAGGCATGCAGAAACATTGTTGATTCTTGTTAGGAGGAAGTACCATGAAGTCCATTCACAGAGGTCTCACGCTAGCAGCAATGGTGGGTGTGCTCAGCCTTTCTACCAGCCTCTCCGCCGCGTCGAAGAACAGAGGTCTATTTGGCAATTGGGAGATGATGCTGGATTTCGACAGTTGGCAGATGCCTTCCATGCTGTCATTTACCCGGGACGGCCAAGGCGAACTCACCGGTGAATGGATCAGCCTCTACGGCATCAGCGAACTCAAGGACATCAAACGCGAAGGCAGAGAGATTACCTTTGGGTTGATCACCCTTCTAGGTGATGACGAGTTAAGGAGCCGTTTTAAGGGAAGGCTGAACCAGGGCCAGCTATCTGGACAGCTCTCCAGCGATCGGGGTGAGATTTCGACCGAAGGGAAGAAGATCAAGCGCATGCCCGGGATCTCGGGAGCGTGGAACATGACCTTCACGATTGGCGAGCGTGAAATCAACACGGTTTTGGTGGTTTCGACGAATGAGCAGGGCAAACTTCAGGCTCAGTGGCAGAGCGAATGGGGCGAGCATGAGATTAGCGACGTGCAGTTCAAAAAAGGCAAGCTCACCTTTAACCGCCTGATCAAGTTCGAAGATCGCAGGATCGAATCTACCTTCGAAGGGACACTTAAGGGCCGAAAGCTCACCGGCATGATCAAATCGGAACTGGGCGACGTCGCCGCCGTCGGCAAACAGGTCGGTGGGCCGCTGATTGGCAAGTGGGACTTGACCATGACCTCCGATCAGGGCACACGAAAGCAGCGGCTGATAGTCAATCCCGATCTGAGCGGCACATTCGCTGGGTCCAAGATTGGGAAAATCAACTGGGAAGAGGGTCAGGTCGGCTTCGACATGACCCTCGAATCCAATGATCGCGACTACGAGATCGACTTCAAAGGACGACTCGCCCGGGGTACCCTGACCGGCCACCTCACTACATCGTGGGGAACCAGCGAGGTCGTTGGCAAAAAAATCAGACGAAGAGCAAAAAAAACAAGCCAAACGGCAAACTCCGACGCGCTTTCGCTGACTGGGGCCAATCAGACATTCAAACTGCTTTTCGACGGGCTGTCTCTGGAAAACTTCAAGGGCGCACGGAATGACGAGATCCCAGCAGGTTCTTGGCTCGTTCAAGATGGCCAACTCATTTGCACCCCGCGGCAGAGCCGCCCCGAAGGCGCCCGCGGCAGCATCGTCACCAAAGAGCAGTACGCCGACTTCGACCTGCGATTCGAATACAAGCTCGACACCGACTTCAAGGGCAACGTCAACAGCGGCATCAAGTATTTCGCCTACCCCGGCACGGAGCTTGGTCTGGAATACCAACTCTACGACCACGACAAGGAGATCAAAGGCTCACATGCCGTGGCGGATCTCTACGACCTGTTACCCGCAAAGGCCGGACATGCCAAGCCCAGAGGCCAGTGGAACAAGGTCCGCATCGTGGCCCACGGCAAGCAAGTAGAGCACTGGCTCAACGACGAGAAAGTGCTCGATTTCGAGCGCGGCAGTGAGCGGTTCCGCGCCGCCGTCGCGCAGAGCAAGTTTAAGAACCGCGATCGATTCGGCGAAGCCGAACGGGGACACATACTCCTGCAGGATCACGGCGGAGGCATCGCCTTCAGGAACATTATGATCAAAAGCTCCGACGGTTAATACCCACGCCGGGGCAATGGAAGTGTAAGCGATGAGTCGACTGAATCGCCGATCGTTCTTGAAGTCGTCAATCGCCGGCGTAGGTATCGCGGCGCTGACACCCTATTCAAGAGTCAGAGGCGCCAACAACGACATCCGCGTCGCCGTGGTAGGCTTCAATGGCATGGGCAAGAGCCACATCAACGCCTATCGCAGAATTGCGGGCGTCCGCATCGTCGCCCTATGTGACGTGGACACCAGAGTCCTCGACTGGGGCAAGCAGGACTTCGCCAAACGTCATGAGAAAGTCGATACCTACGTCGACTACCGCAAGCTCCTCGAAGACAAGGACATCGACGCCGTCTCCATCGTCACCCCCAATCACTGGCACAGCCTGATGGGCATCTGGGCGTGCCAGGCCGGCAAAGACGCCACCGTCGAAAAACCCGTCTCACACACTATCTTCGAAGGCCGCCAGCTCGCCCAAGCCTCCCGAAAATACCGGCGCATGGTCCAGGGTGACTTCGACCAGCGATCCAGAGAGTCGATGCATGAGGCTGTGCAGTGGATCAAGGCCGGTCACCTGGGCCAGATTCGCCTGGCCCGCGGTCGTTGCTATAAGAATCGCCCGAGCCTGGGCCGAGTCAACGGCCCCGGTCCCGTCCCTACGAGTGTCGACTACAATCTCTGGACGGGCCCTGCCCCCCTGCTGCCGCTCAAGCGCAAGAAACTACACTACGACTGGCACTGGGTCTGGGCCACGGGCTGTGGCGAACTCGGCAACAACGGCCCGCACCAGCTCGACGTGTGCCGATGGGTTCTCGGGCAGGACGACCTGCCCGCCAGAGTCTTCAGCATCGGAGGCCGATTCGGATACGACGATGACGGCGAGACCGCAAATACACAGTTCATCTACTACGACTACCAACCCGCTCCCATCATCTACGAGGTTCGCGGCCTGCCGCCCAAGAGGGGCGCATCGGGCAAAACGATGGATCTCTTCCAACCCCTCACTCAAAGCGGCGCCGAACTCAAATCGTCCTACCGAGGGTCAGGTGCCAATACGGGCGTCGTCGTCGAATGTGAAGACGGATACGTCGACATGGGCGGACCCACCGCCTATGACTATCACGGCAACGTCGTCAAACAGTTTACCGGCGCGAACATCGGCCCGCAGGCGAACTTCATCAAAGCCGTCAGAAGCCGAAAACATTCGGACCTTAGAAACGACATCCTGGACGGTCACCTCTCAACGGCACTGTCGCACATGGGCAACATCAGCCACAGAATCGGCAAGAGAACCAACCCGGCCGACATCCTAGACACCATCTCGGCCAACAAGGAAATGGTCGAAGTCTACCAGCGCTTCAAGAGGCACCTCGCCGCAAACGAAGTAGATCTCGAAGAGACACCCGCCACCCTGGGCCCCATGCTGACCATGGACTCGAGTACCGAACGCTTCACCGGCGCATTCAGCACTGAAGCCAACATGCTCCTGGCAAGAAACTATCGCCGACCCTTCGTGGTGCCCAAGTCTATCTAAGGACGCACAAAACAATCAATTACCGATTCTCCATCTCATCTTCACGTCGTCTTTGGCCGTTCCTCAATCGCGAAATCCTCAACGTAGGCACACTACGCCTCCGGTTTCGCTCAATCGATCACGACCCAATCCAACCTAAATCTGAGCGGATAATTCGGCAACCCATTGTCTTGCACGCCCTAAGGGACCGGCAAGAGGTGAATTGAGACTATTCAGGAGATCTTCCATAACGAACCAATGCATGACGCGAATCGGATGGGTGGTCCTGCTGCTGCTGAGCTTTGACGGTTTGGCGGGCAAGGCTCTGACAGCACAGCAAAAACCCAATATCGTTTACATCATGGCGGACGAACCGGGGTATTACGACCAGGTCCACGCCCACGTCATTCCCAAGCAAGGGTCTCATTCCCCCAGACCAAATGACCTTGATAAAGGTCCTTTCCGAAATCAAAACGGCCCTGGGCCTCGGCCGCGGAGATCGGGATCATCGGTGACAAAATCAGATGAAAGACCAAGATCTGGACACCATCCCATGAGATGTAACGCCAATGACCCAACCAGCCGCCCTTTGCTTTTCAGAGGTGATTTATGTTAGAGTCAAAACCGCCGATGGGTAGAATGGCTTTTCTCGCGATCATCCTCCAAGTTTTCTCTATGTGCCTGACGTTCGGCGGGCAAGACCCCTTACACCTCAACACGGGTTGGACCATGAGAACCGGTGACAATCCCGATTGGGCCGAACCAGCCTTCGATGCGAACGATTGGCGATCCATTCGGGTGGGTGTGCCCTGGGAAGAGACCGGCTACACAGGCTATGATGGCTACGCGTGGTACAGGCTCGCGTTCACGCTGCCGGCAGGCTGGAAACAGCAAGCCCAAGATGGTTTTCTGAGTCTATCGCTGGGTCGTATCGATGACGTCGATGTCACTTTCTTCAATGGAGAGAAGGTCGGTGCCACCGGCGCCATGCCACCGGCGTATAACACGGCATATCTGGCCAAGCGCAATTATCGAGTCCCGACTCATCTCGTGAGATGGGGAAAAACAAACGTCATCGCCGTGCGCGTCTATGATGGCGATGGAGAGGGTGGGCTCAATGGAGGGCCAATTGACCTCAAGATCCCGCAACTGAAAGACTTGATCGAAATAAACTACAAACTCAACCGTGCAAATGGCATCTATTCTTCCCTCGATGGGCTTCCCGTGACCCTAGGCGTCAAGAACCACTCTCACACAGATTATGATTTTGACGTCACCTTCGAACTCCGTAATGACAGAGTGGATTCGCCGCGCGTACTTGAGAAGATCGATACAAAAGTGCATGTCGAAGGCAAGGGAGAAGCCACCCAGGCAATCAAGTTTGCTCCCCCGCCGCCGGGATTCTACCAAGTGGTTTGTACGCTCAAGGAGGGTCTGAAAGAATCCATGGTATTCGGGTACAAACCGGAGAATATCGAGACCGACCTGACGCGAGAACCCGGTTTTGCAGAGTTCTGGCGGCAGAGAAAGCGGGCCTTGGAAAATGTGGCGCCCGCGTACAGGGTCACCCGGAGCGACAGATCAACCGATAGAGTTGATGTCTATCTCGTTGAAATGCGCAGCTACGGAAACGTTCGGATCAAGGGCTGGTACAGCGTCCCCAGAAAACCTGGGCCTCATCCAGCCATACTCAGTGTACCAGGGTACACGTCAACGATGTGGCCCAATCTAAACAGAACAAACGTCGCCACATTAGCCCTGAACCCACGCGGACATGGCAACAGTAAAGATGACGTTGACCCAAGGGGCGAAGAGTATATGTTCATCGGCTTTGATCCGGGGCATCCCGAAGGGTATATCTATGCCGGCGCCTATATGGATTGCCTGCGCGCGGTTGATTTTCTGGTATCCCGACCGGAAATCGACGAAACCCGGATAGGCGTGGAAGGCGGCAGCCAGGGCGGCGGCCTCTCTTTTGCCACAGCCGCACTTGATCCGCGAATCGCTTTTTGTGCACCCGACATCCCCTGGCTGGGTGATTGGGCAGGCTATCTGGAAACCGCGGACTGGCCGCAAAAGAATTATCCAAAATTATGTGAAACGCGGCCCGACCTTACCTTTGATGGCATCAATCGTTTCTTGAGTTATTTCGATACGATGAACATGGCCGCATGGATAACGTGTCCAGTACTCATGTCGGTAGGACTCCAGGACGATGTCTGTCCGCCACGCACCTCATTCGCAACCTACAACGCGGTGACGTCTCCCAAAGAATATCGTGTTTACCCCTTCGCAGGCCATGGCGTTTGGCGGGAACATGGCAAGCTAAAGGATGCATGGATGTCGAAGATGTTGGGGGTCGAAGCCTCAGGGTTATGATGAGAACTGAAAATCAACAACCATTATCAGATGGTCGCTCACTCTACTGTCAGTCGATCTTAGCTCCAGTTGTTTCAATTCTGTCTGATCCAGAAGTTCGGAATTCAGCATAAAACCGTTCTTGCGGGTAAGGGTTTCGCTGGTATAGAGACAATAGTCGAGCTTTCCGGGTGAGAAAGAACTCCTCGGCCCACCACGCCAGGTGATGATGGATTCCCCCACCAAGTTCGGCAAGAGCCAGTCGTTTAGACCGCTGCTCTTCTGGTTGATCAGCAAATCGACGGGTGTGCGCGACCCCACCAAATTGAAATCACCGATCATGACAATGCTCGGTTTGGTGCTAGGCCCATCGGGGCCGTGGTAGGTCCCCTTGTTTATTTCCTCAATCGCATCCAGGATGACTCTTGTCTGTTCGATTCGCCAGAGATCCTCTCTGCTGCCGATATAGCCCATGGCAGAGAGATGGACACTCATGACGACCATGCTCTTCCCTGCATAATTTAGCAAAGCTGCCGCATAGTGACTGTTGCCGGAGGGTAAGACCTTCAAAGGATGTTTGGATGTAATCACATTGCCACGTACCTTGTGAATATACCGCTGACCGAGGCTGTCCAGAAGTGTCAATCGGTTCATGATTTTGTCAATATCGCTTGACTCCCATTCCTCCTGGAAACAGTAGATATCGCCATCGACCGCGTTCAACAAACGCCCTATCGTCGTCGCGCGATTGGGATCGCAGAGACCTTCGACATAGGTATTAAAGCTCACAATTCTGACATCCGTTCCAGGCAACCGATCGGAGGATCGATGCTTTGGTTTCGGAGAAGACTGTGAAAAGGTGTGCACCACGGGGGCGTCGAGCCGATCAGAGCCGTCAAATTGAATAGACACCGAATCACCGAGACCCACAGCGAACCCGCTCAGGTCAATTTGTACTTCGAACTCATCTTGAGCGTAAGTCGGCCCCACGACATACTTCAGGTGAGGCCAGGGGATTCGCTCTTCGGAATTGTCGTTTAGATAGGCCAGTCGTCTTCTGGTATCCAACCTGAGCTGCTGCCCATTGGGCAATCCGATCAGGATAAACAAGGTTCCCTCAGCTTTCGGGCCGTTTTGGAGGTTCAGGACGGTACCTACATCAAAGCGAAGATACAGTGTAGAACCTTGGCTTACGGCAAACACTTGAGTCACATCGAATGCACCCTTGGCATCACCCTTGGGATCGCGTGCCAATACCTTCACATCTTTCCAGTCCTGGAAGTCTCCATCTATTCTAATACCTGCTGCCGGTAGAAGGGCGAGGGGTATCATTGACAGCACAATGAACGATAAAAAATCGTATGGTTTTCCCTTACAGGCAGTTTTCATAGGGACCTCAAATTATGCGGTCAAAGGTGTTTAAGGAATCGGCAATAAATTACTTGGGCAATTGGGCATTCAAAGGTCCAAGTTATTTCTTGCCGGTCCCTTGGTGGTGATCGGCAAGCATATCATGAATCCTGCTCACCAAAAGGTCGATGGCTACGTCATTTCTTCCGCCTCTGGGAATCAGGATGTCAGCATAGCGTTTTGTGGGTTCAACACACTGAAGATACATCGGGCGAACTGTCTCTCGATACTGTGCAATCACGGAGTCTAAGGTCCGCCCCCTTTCGGTCACATCGCGTTCTAGACGACGCGTGAAACAGATATCCAACGGCGTGTCGACAAAGACGCGAATATCCATAAGATCTCGCAGTTGTGCTAAGGAAAAAATAAGAATACCCTCCACAATGATGATTGAGACAGGATCTACCCTCTTTGTTCCACGTAGGCGGCAGTGTGTTCTATAGTCATAGATCGGCTGTGAGATTTTCTCACCGCTTAGTAGTTGCTGCATTTGCACGACGAGGAGACCGTGATCAAAGGCATCGGGATGATCAAAATTTATTCCTCCCCTGTCGGGGCCAGGAATATCGGATAGATCCTTGTAGTATGAGTCTTCCTGGATGACGATCGCCTTATCCGCTCCCAGGTGATCAACAATCCTCTCGGCCACCAGCGTTTTACCTGAACCGGAAGCGCCGGCAATGCCAATGACGATGCCCTGCCTCATATCAGTAGCCCTACCACGCATGCGGTCATGAAGGTGGCCAACGTCCCCCCCAGCATGGATCGAAAACTAAGCTGAGCGATATCGTCACGTCGTGAGGGGACCAGCGCCCCTATCCCCCCGATTTGGATAGCGATGGAGCCGAAATTCGCGAACCCGCATACAGCGTAAGTGGCAATGACAAATGAACGGGGCGCCAGTTGCTCACGCAGCTCGACCAAATCCATGTAGGCAACAAATTCATTGAGCACCATCTTTTCTCCCAGGATCTGTCCCACGAGCAGGGCATCTCTACCTGGGATGCCCATTAACCAGGCAAGAGGGCAGAACAGCCATCCCAAGATCCCTTCAAAGGTCAACGGAGAAGTGGCCCGCAGCTCACTCGCCACCTCCTGGCCCTGAATCACGGCTACAGCCCAGTACTGCCCCCATTCCAATCCCCAGTTGATCAGAGCCACGAGGCTCACGAAGGCCAAAACCATGGCCCCCACATTAAGGGCCAGTTTGAGACCGTCGCTGGCGCCGTGACAGGCGGCATCCACTACGTTACGTCCTTGACGGGGTACCTGCACGCGGACCGCTCCCCTGGTAGGAGAACTCTCTAGTTCCGGTACCATGATTTTGGCAATCACCAAGGATGCGGGCGCCGACATGATCGAGGCCGCCAACAGATGTCCGGCGTCAATCCCCAGACCAATGTAGGCCGCCATGACACTACCGGAGATGGTCGCCATGCCGCCGGTGAGCATGGCGGTCAACTCCGACCGGGTCATGGACGGTAGATAGGGACGTATGACCAGAGGCGCTTCGGTGTGTCCCACGAAGATATTGGCAGCGGCGGCGAGCGATTCGGCGCCGGACACGTCCATCAATCGCACCATGGACCAAGCCAGGGCCTTGATGAACACCTGGATAACACCCCAATGAAACAGCACCGCTGAGAGCGAGGCGAAGAAAACGATCAGGCCTAATACAGAAAAGGCAAAGAAGTGCTCTTGATACCCTTCACCAAAGACAAACACGGAACCTTGCTTACCACAATCCAAGATCCCATTGACAAAATGTTGGGCAGCGATGAAGATCCCTTTGCCCAAAGCAGTCTTAAGGATGACGATGGCAAAGAGTAACTGAACGATGACGCCAGTGGCAATGAGCCGCCAATTCATGCGACGGCGGTTCTCGGAGAGTAGCCAGGCCAGCAGTAACATCACCATCAAGCCCAGCAGACAGATGAGCCTATGCCCTATCGTTGTCGTCCCCATCCAGTCACTCCTTGACGGCGATGTTACGCGTACTGGCTAGCGACAACATACTATTTTGAGCTGCCCGGTTTGAAAAGCCTTTTCCTGGGGGCCATTCACCGGAGAGACAGCCTAGGGATCGTAACAAACAGCACCCCATAGTGGTGACAGTTCACAGATACAGTTTCTCCAGGCTCCCCGTAATATACTCAAAGGCCTCCTCGACATCATCGAGAATCCTAAAGAGTTCCAAGTCCACGGACCTGACCACCCCGTATTCCTGTAAGGCCTTGAAGTTTACGACCTCGTTCCAGAACTCTTGATTGAAGAGGACAACGGGAACCGGCTTCTTGATTTTCTTGGTTTGCAGCAGAGTCAGCACTTCGAAGACCTCGTCCATCGTCCCGAAGCCACCCGGGAAACCGATCAAGGCCTTCGCATAGTAGAGAAACCAGAATTTTCGTACGAAGAAGTAGTGAAAATTGAAACCAAGCCCCGATGACACCCAAGGATTAATGGGCTGTTCAAGGGGCAAGGTGATATTAAAGCCAATGGACTTTCCCCCTCCCAGCTCAGCACCTCTATTGGCCGCCTCCATCATGCCCGGCCCGCCCCCGGAACAGACATGAAATCGCCGGGCCGGATCCTCTATCTGTTGTGACCAGACAGTGAGCCGCCTGGCAAGCTCGACACAGTCTTCATGCGCCTTGCTCACCGTCATCGCCTTTTCAAGCACAACCGCTCCATCCAGCGTCTGTTTCTGAAGCGTCTGCGTATCCACCGAGGCGGCTGACCCAAAAAACACAATGGTATTGGAAATGCCATGTTTCGCTAGTCGCTCTTCCGGTTCGATGAATTCAGCCAACACACGCAGAGGCCTAGCAGACTGACCGTGCAGAAACTCATGGTTATCGTATGCTCTCGGTATCTCATTCGTATTTGCCATAATGCGTGTTCAGTCCCGGTAGGCATCAAACTGACTGCAAACGAACAGGACGAACTCTCGGCCCAATTCCGTCACCTCCAGCCCCTGCGTTCGCACCTCAACAAGTCCGTCTCGACACATCTCGCCCAGCAACTCGATTTCCAGGGAAAAATACTCGTGGAAATTGATCTGATACTTCGACTCGATATCCGCAAAGGAAACCTTAGAGAAGTTGCGAATCTTCTGGATGACCTCGCGGCGGATCTGATCGTCCCGGCTCAAGACCGTCCCTCTGAACACGGGGAACTCACCTGTCTCAATACGGTCGGCATAGGCCTTGGTACCATACACGTTTTGATAGTAGGCATCGGCCAGCGTGGACGTGCTGTGCGGTCCCACGCCCAAGACGTTTGTGTAGTCGCCCGTGGTCACGCCCAGGGCATTCCACTTCATCTTGTTCTCGCTCAGGGCTCGCGCCACCCCATCGCCCGGCTTGGCGAAGTGATCGTAGCCGGTCCGAACATAGCCATGCGCCGAAAGGGCCTTGTAGGCCTCCCGAAAGATCGCCTTCTTCTCTGCATGGTCGGGCAGCCGGGTCGGCCTGCCCTGTTTGCCATCCACCATCAGCGTCTGATGACGAGCGGTCTCCGGAGCATAGTGCAAATGGTTCAAACAGATGCGGTCCGGCGCCATTTCGGCGATGACGTCAAAGGTCTTGCGAATGCTCTCCGGCGTCTGATGGGGGAGACCGCAGAGCACATCGAAATTGACACCGTGGGCAAAAAGCCCCCTCACGTCAGGTGCGAGCAGCGGATCGATGAGCTCCCGGGGTTGCACGCGATTGATGGCCTCCTGCACCCTGGGTTCAAATTCCTGGACCCCCAAGGAGATACGATTGATGCCCTTGCCGTGATAATAGCGGAGCCGCTCCACATCCGTAAAACGCGGATCGATCTCGATGGCAAACTCCCGCAGCGAAGCGATGTCGACCAACGCGTCAATCTTGGCCACCAGGGCGTCAAACTCCGGCTCTCTCAGCATCGTCGGCGACCCGCCGCCCAGGTGCACCTCGGCAAAGGAAGGCTCGATGCCGTTCTCCTCAAAAAACCGGCGATAGAGGTCGATCTCCCGATAGAGCAGCGGGAGATAGGCCTCTAAGCGGCCGTAGTCACCTGTGATCTCTGTATGACAGGTACAGAAGTAACAGAGTTTCTCACAGAACGGCAGGTGCACATAGAGCATCGAGGGCGCCGGAGCGTCCCTCATCTTCAATAGCTCGGCAGCCGCATCCTCCCCGGAAAAATCAGGAGACCAGAAGCTCTTGTGCGGATACTCGATGTACATGAAGGCCTGGTCCGAGTACTTCTCCGCCGTCTGGTGGATGTCCTGCGTCAGTGTATCCGTCTCGTCTTTCAACGTGCCGTTTTCCCTTGAAACCCAAGTACGCGCACTTTGGCCCCGCCGGAACCTGTGCCGTCACAGGGATTGATCGGCAAATCTCCTGCTAGACCTTTAGATTATCAGACGCTGCCGGGCCGGAGGCCGGGGGGCGGACGCCCCAGTAATCAGTAATCAGTGATCAGTAATCGGTGGCGTGGCTGCGCTTTACCATAGTTTAGATCCCGAGAATGAGGGCAGACGGTGTGGACGGCCATTATTCCATATGATTCCCATGAAGAAGCAGGTTACGAGGAGAACGGCGACAGCCCACTGATTACTGATCACTGATTACCGATTACTGCTTCCTCTCCCATCAAACCCCCCATCATTCTCAGGCTGCAGGGGAAACTTGACCGGGGCCCTATCCCGCTGAGACCGGTAGACCGCCGTAAAGAGTTCCACCGTCTTGCGCCCCTCCTCGCCGGTCACCAGTGGGGGGCGGTCCTCCAGAACAGCGCCGAGGAAATCGTCCACCTGCACCCGCATGTAGTGCTCAACGGCATTGATGCGGCCGAAGAACGCCTCATCCTCCTGGCGCCACGCGTCCAGCCGCTCCTCCTCGCCCGGCACCGTCCAGACATCATTTATAGGTGGCTCCTCGATGTCCGACATGCCCGCGATGAACATCGCCCCCCCATCGGTCTGCACCCCCAACGCCGCCCCGTTACTCCCCATCACCAACACCTTGCCATAGAGGGCGGGACTCTGTGAGTTGCTGACCACGATATTCCCCAGCGCCCCGCTCGTAAACCGGATCACCGCAATCGCCGTGTCCTCGACCTCGATATAGGGATGATTCAGATTCCCCCAACAGCCGAACACCTCATCGATCGGCCCCATGAACCACTGCAGCAGGTCCAACTGATGCGGTGCCTGATTGACCATCACCCCGCCCCCTTCGTCCTGCCAGGTCCCGCGCCAGGCGTCACTCTCATAGTAGGCGCGATCCCGCCAGCCCAGCATCGTCACCGTCCCCAGCACCGGCGACCCGATCTTCCCCCCATCGATCGCCGCCCGAATCCGTTGGCATGGGGCGTAAAAGCGTCGCTGTGACACCGTCCCCAGACGCACCCCCGCATCACGCGTCCCCGCGATCATCCGGTCCGCATCGGCCAGAGAAGAGGCCAGGGGCTTCTCCACCAACACATGCGCCCCCGCCTGCGCCGCCTGCAGCGTCGGCTCGGCATGAAAGGGATGGGGCGTACAGACGACCACCGCCTCCAACCGGGCTTCCTCCACCATCTGGGTCACATCGTCATACCCCCTCACGCCAAAATCACCGGCAAAGGCATCCGCCTTCCCCTGATCCCGACTGCACACCGCCGTAAACAGAGAGTGCTCCGATTGAACCAACGCCTGCGCATGCAGCCGCGCCACCTTGCCGCAGCCAACGATACCGGTTCTTAGTTGTTTCATCGTGTGGTTGTTTCCGTACTCAAGTGAAAGAATCTATCGCAGATCGCAGATCACAGATCGCAGATCGCGGAACACGGATCACAGTTCAGGGTTCAATGTTCTAAAGT
>JADFMM010000263.1 GCA_022563885.1 Planctomycetota bacterium
CATTTTGGGTCGCGCCCGATTGAGCGAAACCACAGGCGTAGCTGTTCTACGTCGCGGATTTCGCGATTGAGAAGCGATCAAAGATGGGGTGCAATTGGGCATTCAAAAGTCCAAGTTATTTTTTGCCGCTCCCTAACTGTGAACGAAATAGAAATGACCCCAGGCAGGTGATGAGCGTGAGCCTAAGAGCACCTACGCAGAATGACTCTGCATTCAAACGGCTTATTCTGCGTTCGGACGGCGTCAGGCTCCATCGACCGTCCTCGGACGGCCTGCTTCGCCTTCCCTGCCAGTCACCGAAACGCTCGTTTTCGGTGCTACGATTCATTTTGATAGGCACTCTAAGTCTCTGTTTCATAGGCCTGCGAAACCACTCGAAAGGTCAATGGCGGGCAAGCTCGTTCATCCGTGTTGCCCGTAACTAAACCCATCCGAGGGACTTATGTGAGGATAAGTCTTGCACTCTCTGGTGGCCATCTCAGGTTTAATCGTGGCATACTGGCAGGATCCACTAGCCCTGGGCCCCCCTGGTGGCCCCAGGGCTCGTTTCTTCCTTGAGTCGTCGTCTCCTACCACGCTATAATCACTCCTGTCGGTGGAAATCCGATTTCCTATCAGTTATCAGTATCAGTCATTTTTTGGAAACTTCCATTCTCTAAACGATTATGCGCGAACACGACTTATTCAGTACAGCCACATTGCTGGCGCGTCTATCTCTCCTTGCCATTGCTTTTTGCCTGATTGGCGGTCAGAGCTTTGGAAGCGACCGATTAAGACTGGCCGATGTCTTAGATCCACTGCCAGAGCTGGATGCGGCGATACCGTCTCCGGCCGAAGTGATGAACATGGAAGTAGGGGAGCGGCATTGGTACCATTTCGAGATATTCGAGTATTTGGATACCTTGGCAGAGGCGTCCAGCAGGATGCTTAGTCTTGGCGAGCACGCTCGGTCCTATGGTGGACGGCCTCTGGCAAGCTACGCCATATCATCCCCTGCGAACCTCGAGCGTCTCGATGTCATTCGCCAAGCGAGACAAAGCCTCGTCGATCCGAAAGCCAGCATCGCCCTCGAGACTATGCCGGCCGTGTTGCATATGGGCTATAGCGTCCATGGCAATGAACCGAGTGCCGCGAATGCCACGCCCCTGGTAGCGTACTATTTGACGGCGGCCCAAGATGCGGCGCTGGAAACTCAACTCGAAAACGTCGTCATCATCTTAAATCCGGTGTTCAATCCCGATGGCCTGGATCGTTTCGCGCATTGGACCAATAGTCATCGAGGTTTGGTGCCGAGCGCCGATTCCCGGGACCGCGAGCATTTGGAGCCGTTCGTCACGGGGCGAACGAACTACTATTGGTTCGATCTTAATCGTGATTGGCTTGCGCACCAACATCCGGAAAGTCGAGGCCGCCTGGCGTTGTTTCATGAGTGGAAACCCAATGTCCAGCTAGACTTCCACGAGCAGGGAAGCGACAGATCGTACTTCTTCATGCCCGGCAAACCCGAGCGGGTGAATCCGCTCACGCCAGCCATCAATCAGGCATTGACAGACGCCATAGCGGCATATCATCGCCGCGTCTTTGATAAGGAAGGCATTCTATATTATTCGCAGGAAGGCTACGATGACTTCTTCGTGGGCAAGGGGTCGACCTACCCCGACTTGTTCGGATGCGTCGGTATATTGTTCGAGCAACCCAGTTCGCGCGGCGCTCACCAGGATACCCAGAACGGTTTGCTGACCTTTCCCATTTCGATTTCCAATCAATTTAGAACATCCATTTCTTCGCTCGCAGCCACTGCCGCATTGAAGGATGAGCTACTCCAATATCAGAGAGATTTTTACGCCGACAGTCTGAAGCAGGGTAAGTCCAAGGGCGGCTATTACCTCGCGACGGCGAATGGCGATCCGACCCGTCTACGGGAGTTCGTCCGCGTCTTGCAAGGACACCAGATCGAGGTCGAGGCGCTTGCACAATCGAAGAAAATCAAGGGCAAGATCTACCCGGCCCAGTGCTCCATCGCCATTCCTCTTGCCCAGCTTCATTACCCCTATCTGCAAACCCTATGGGAGCGTCGGACGGAATTTGAGGAAGATATTTTCTATGATGTATCCGCTTGGACATTACCGCTTGCTTTTAATCTTCAGCATACGACCGTCCCGGTCAAGAGGGTCGCCACGAAAGCGCTGCCCGCTTCGTTCCACACGCCGGCGCATGCCAATCCGCTGGGAGAAAGCGCCGTTGGCTATCTCATCGATTGGCGGGATAGCGCGTCGCCCGCTTTGCTCTACGCGCTTCTGGATGCGAAAGCCAACGTGCGGGTGGCGACCCGACCGTTTAACGCCACTCTTGTCGGAGGCGAGCAAAGGGAATTCGGATACGGCTCCCTATTCGTGGGTAAAGCGTTGAATCCAGCAATTCCCGACAAGGCGATGCGTCTCTTGAGGGACGCCGCTGCCGGTGGGGCGCCTGTCTTTCCTGCGGGTAGCAGCTCGACCCGCTCGGGCATCGATCTCGGAAGCAAGGACTTCAAGGTTCTCGAAAAGCCGAAGGTCATTCTTGTGACCGGACGCGGGATGAACCAATACGACGTCGGCGAAATCTGGCACTTATTCGATCAACGCATCCGCATGCCAATCACCATGGTGGACTGGACTCGCCTGGGAAGCGTTTCCTTGCCGGACTATACGCACGTGCTTCTAACCCGCGACCTCGGCGATCTCCGAGAAAGCGCTCTAAATAAGCTAAAAGCCTTCGTCAAAGGCGGGGGCGTACTATGGGCTCAGGAGCACAGAGCCGTCAAATGGGTCATTGAGAAAGAGCTTGCCGAAGGCGTCTGGCGCATGACCGAGGAGGAAAAAGTCCAGCAGGCTCGGGAGAAAGCTGCTGAGTCTGAGCAAGACGATAGTCCCAGCCAGGCCAGTCCGGTTGAACGTCGTCCCTTTGCCGATGCCCGCGATCAACTAGCCTTCAAACAGGTAAACGGAGCCATATTCGCCACTTCGCTCGATATCACCCATCCTATCGGTTATGGCTACGCTTCCGAGTATCTGCCGGTCATTCGCAGCGGCGCGAAGTTTCTCGAGCCCTCTTCAAACGCGTATTCGACGCCAGTCCAATACGTAAATGATCCCTTGCTTGCCGGTTATATTTCCGAGGAAAACCTCGATCTCATCGCTAATTCCGCCAGCCTCGTCATCGACCAACAAGGTCAGGGCGCCGTCGTTCTCGCCTTGGACAATCCCTCCTTTCGCGCCTTTTGGTGGGGCACCCAACGCTTGCTCGTTAACGCCGTCTTCTTCGGCGAATTGTTGGTGGAGCCAAAGTAGTGGATCTACCGGGGAGGATTGCCTGTGATTCTTAATTATGCCGCTAGCGCAGCCAGTTTTGCCGCCAGGAAGCCGCCGTTTTCGCGATTGAGAAGCGGCTGAAGATGAGATGAGAAATGGATCATTTAATGATGCGCGGTTCCTAAGGCTCGAAGTTTCTTCTTCGTCATCGGATGTGCAAGGCCGGGCTGATCAAGCTATCTGTTAATTTGATGCCCGACTCTGAAGCCCTGCCCCGCAACAATCAAATCCGCGATACCCGCCCGGACGGAAAACGATCACGAACCATCGGCATCAAGATTGACCCAAAAGTCGGCAAGGTGACACTGGAAGACAACGCCATTCAAAAGCCCAAGTTATTTCGTGGTTCTTTAATAATGCTGCTATCGCAGCCAGGATTGTACCACGGAAGCCGCTGTTTTCTTGCTGTTCCCTAAGCCGTTGGCATCAAGCAAGTTCGAATTCATGAGTAGGACAATTCAAAGTTTCTATTCTTTCAAGTGAGAAACACCAGCATGGCATATGAAAACCGAAAAGGCATGAAGGAATCCTGCAAAAGCAATTTGCCCATCCTCTTAGGTGTCATGGGGATTGTTTTCATGGCGCTGGGATTCGCCGGCTGTCGAGCGTTTACCGGTCGGTTTCAAAGCAGAGATCGTTCCTTCTCCATTGTGCTCATGCCTGACACACAAAACTACACGGATTCCAGCTTTGGAGGGCTACCACAGTACTTCTACGATCAGACACAGTGGATAAAGACCAATAAGCAAAGGCTTAACATCGTGATGGTGGCCCATGCCGGGGACATTGTGCAGAATCCCGGGGAAATTTCGGAGTGGGAAATTGCCGACAGGGCGTTTAAGACGATTGACAGAGAAGTCCCCTATATTCTATGCCTAGGTAACCATGACATTGCTGATGATCAAGGGTCACACGCTGATGCTCGTGACACGCTCTTAAACACATACTTCCCTCCGCAGCGTTTCACGGACAATCCTGTCTACCGCAATAATTTTGGCACAGATCCCCAAACACACTTCATGGAGCCAGGAAAATCCGACAACTATTATCTCTACTTTAGAGGCGGAGGTACGCAGTTTCTGATTATAGCCCTGGAATTTAAACCACGTGATGAAACACTCAAGTGGGCCGGCCAAGTCATAGGTGCGCATCCCGATCACCGTTGTGTGGTCTTGACCCACGGGTATTTGAATGCCAACGGTACCCGAGGCATGGGCAACTATGCTATCCCGGGGAACCAGCCTCCCGAAATCTGGGAGAAATTTGTCAGTCGGCATCCAAATATATTCTTGGTTCTGTGTGGACACGCTCTGGGAGAGGTGGTCTTGACCAGCACGGGCCGGGCCGGGAACAAGGTACAGCAAGTCCTAGCAGACTATCAGAATGACTACATAGGCAGGGGTGGACACGGCTATTTGCGCATCATGACGTTCCACCCGACTAAGAAAGAGATTAAGAACCTAACCTATTCCCCCAGTCTCGATGCCTATCTGACCAGACAAAAGAGCCAGTTCATCCTGAAATACGAATAGGGCCCAACCAGAGCTTGTTCCTGAGAACTCACCTATATGGATATCGGTAGCTAGCCTGGGCACGTTGTGCCAGACAATGGCGCCATCCTACGTTGATGATCCATCAGAGGCTCTTGCCGAGTCCGGAGCCACCGTCGCCGAGGAAATCCGGTGCGATCAAGCGGGGGAGGAACAAGACAAAGTCTGGGAACACAATGACAAGAATCAGCAGAATCATCATCGGTACTAAGATGATGCCCACATCTTTGAGGACATGCACGACCTTGACTTTTCCAAGAGAGCATGTAATGAGCAGGCACAGCCCATAAGGGGGCGTCACCAGACCGAATGCCAATGAAATCACACCGATGATGGCGAAGTGGATCGGGTGCATGCCGACCTTATCGGCGAGTGGGAGAAGTACCGCTCCCAGGACGATGATGGCTGGAATCGCATCGATGAACATGCCTACGAACAAGAAGCATGCGGCGATCAAGAATCCAGTGGTCGTTAAATCTGTGCCCCATCCAGACATGGCATCCACCAGCGCTTGGGGCACACGATAATAGGCCAGCAGCCAGCCAAATGCCGATGCCGTCCCGATACAGAACAGCGAGATGGCCGCGAAGCGGGCCGATTCGTAAAAGACTTTGGGAAACGCTTTCAGACCAATGGATCGGTAGACCAATCCTCCTAGCAGGGCGGAATAGATGACCGCGATCACGGACGCCTCGGTAGGTGTGAAAAGCCCGGCGATAATGCCTCCCACGATGATCGCCGGCGTCACCAATGCGAGACTCGCCTGTCTTAAGGCCGAGAAAAACGCTTTGAGCGAAGCCCGCTGATAGACGGGGTAGTCGCGCCTCTTGGCATAAACCAAGACCGTGCCCATCATCAGCAGCGCCATCAGGATTCCGGGCACGATCCCCGCCAGGAACAGGCCTCCGATCGAGACCGACATCAATCCGCCCCACACAATCATAATGATGCTGGGCGGAATGATCACGCCCATCACCGAAGAGCACGCGGTGATGGCGACTGAGAAACTGGCATCATATCCCTGCTTCTTCATGGCCGGAATCATCAGCGAGCCAATCCCCGCCGCATCGGCCGTGGACGAACCCGAGATTCCCGCGAAGAGCATACTCACTATCACATTGACATGGCCCAATCCACCGGGCAAGTGTCCAACCGAGGCCCGAGCCAGATGCACCAATCGTTGGGTGATGCCGGCGGCATTCATCAGGTTGGCTGCCAACAAGAAGAACGGCACTGCTAATAGAATGAAGGAATTGTACGACTTCCACATTTCGTTGATCAGCAAGAAGGGTGTCAGCCGGTCGTCGATCAAGGCAATGGGAACACAAGCCAGCCCTAACGCAAACGAAACCGGAACGCGCAAGCCGATCAACACGCCAAACGTGCCGAACATGATCGTGGCGACGACAGCCGGACTCATGACGGCGATTCCTTGCCGAAGATCAATTGCATATCACCGACCATCCGTTCCAGCAGGAACACGGCCCAAGTCACTCCCGCCACAGGAAAAGAGATGTAGATGCTCAGCATATTGATTCCGCTCGTCTCCGACGTTTGCATGAATCCAAACTCGGCAAATTCATAGCCGTACCAGGCAAACACCACCGCCATCAGCATCATGGCGATGTGTACGATCAGGTTGGAAACTCCCTTTTGCCGGTGTGTTTCGGGATCCGGCATGAGGTCCACATTGAAATGCGTCTCATCGCGCACGGCAATCATGGAACCAATCATGACGATCCACACGAAACAGAACCTGGCCACCTCCTCGGTCCAGATATAGCGCGGGACGATACCCGTGTACCGCGAGAGAATCTGCAGCGACACGGGGGCGATCATGAAGGACATGAGCAACGTCAACAGGATCTTCAGCAGCCGATAATAGAGTTCTATGAGAAACATGATGCGTTTCGCGATCGATGTCCTGAGAGCCGTCGGCAGCAAGAGGGCGCTCTCGTTCGTGGACGGGTGATCTACCTGGTGGACTCATTGCAAGGCATTGATTCGCGACAATACCTCTTCGGCTTGGATCTCCCGGGCGTATGCCGCTTTCACCGGCTCGGCCAGTCGCAACAGCTCGTCCCGTTGAGTGAACCGATGGGTCTGCACTCTGTTCTCTGCTTCCAATTTCGCGAGGATGGCCGCATCTTCTTTAGATTCAAGATCGCGGCCGAAGGCGCCGGCTTCACGACCGGCTTTCTTGATGGCGTCTTGCAAATCTTCGGGTAGTTTACGAAATGTCTTGCCGCTGAAGCACAGGGGCCGAACGGTGATGGCATGCTGGGTCTGAGAGATTTCCGGGCCGACCTCGTAGAATTTCATCTGTTGAAGTCCCGCGGCCTCGTTTTCCGCGGCATCAATGACGCCGTTTTGGATGGCACTGTAGACCTCACTGTAGGCAATGACTGTCGGAGACGCGCCGATGGCTTGGAAGATGCGCGTTTGGATCGGGGCGCCCATCACGCGTATGCTCAATCCCTTCAATTCCTGCATGTTGGTGATCGGCTTCTTGACGATCAAATTGCGTACGCCGCCTCCTGCGTAACCGATGATGAGAACATCGGCCTTCTCGGAAACTTCGTCGGCGATGGGCTGGAATGCGTCGCTCTCGAGCACCCTGTTCCAGTGATCCAAGTCGCGGAACAAAAACGGCATGTCCATCAGCGGAGCCGCCGGAGAAAAGTTGGACATATGCGAAGGCGATACGATGCCGTAGTCGACAGAACTACCACGGCTCATGTACGCGAAGTAGTCCTTTTCCAGGCCTAACTCGCTATTGAGATAGAGTTCAAAGACGACGGGTTTGTCGTAATACTGCGTGACCAGCTCTTCAAACTTTCGGAGCGTGCGCGTGAAGGCGTGGTCCTCTGCAAACTGAGTAGCCCCATTCAGAATGATGACATTTTTCGAGGGTCCGTCCGCTCCCGGTTCGCCCGGCTTGTCGGACTGCCGCATGACCACCGCCACAATGCCGACAGCGGCCAAGAGCAACACCGCCATGTATGCTGTTTGTTTCATGCGCGTTTTCCGATGAGGTCGTACAAAAAAACGGCCTGCCCGCCATCAGAGGACTGTCATGGAAGGGGTCGGACCCCGCCGTGTCCTTGAGGCAAGGAGAGCCGTTACAAGATGATCCCAGAAGAACTGAGCTTTCAATTGATAGGACATTTGATTTCCATCGACAGGCGTGATGATACCAACAAAGGGGATGACGATTCAAGGGGAAAAGGAGGCTCATGGGACGGACGGTCAGGAAGCCCGAAACGGCTCACTCCTTAGGCCTCACGTCGGCTTCCAGTCCTGGCGAGAGCATAGAGTGCTCCCCTGCTGGCAAGAGACAGTGTTGTCAGAAGGTGGCCAAGAAGGTGTCGAACTCCACGGTGGTGAGTTCCTGAGCCGGGGGCAGCTCCAAAACCCGGCCTGGCTGCCGACATAGCATGCGTTCAGCTCTTGCGCCAGGCCATCGACATCAGGTGGGGCTCTGAATGTCCCATCATGCCATAGCCAGGTAAACCGATTAATGGTCGCAATTTAACTCTCCTGCCTCGATAATGCC
>JADFMM010000047.1 GCA_022563885.1 Planctomycetota bacterium
TGGGTCGGCATCGCCGTACCCAAGGGTGCGACCATCACCGAGGCATGGGTGCAGTTCAGCGCCGATGATATCGACAATCCTTACCATGCCCTGGGCGTGTCTCTGGTGATCGAAGGTGAACTGTCCCCGAATCCTGATACATTCGCTGGAACGAATGGTTCCATCAGTGGCAGGCAGACGACCTCTGCGCAGGTCGTGTGGGACATTCCTCAATGGATGACCACGCACCTCATGGGTCCCGGGGAGCGTACCCCGGACATTTCCAGTATTATCCAGGAGATCGTCAATCAGCCCGGCTGGTCGGGCGAGGGCATCGTGCTGATGTTTAGAGACAACCCGGCCAATCCCTCCGCGGGAACCCGGGAAGCCGAGGCCTTTGACGGGACAGCCAGTGAAGCACCACTGCTTCACATCAGCTTTGAGTAGAATCGCGATGGAAGACACCTGGTACCACGGACCAAGGATGACACTGTGCGGTCGTGCAGACGGACCGTTCGAGTTGAGTGGGTGCGCCGGCCAGGACCGCGCACATAGAATTTCGTTTGGGGCCTATACCGACCTCCAGGTATAGGCCCCCCTTTTTGAAAGATGAAGCCATGGACACTTTGGAAAACAGGTCGAAGAGCCGAAAGCCAAGCGGGTTCACATTGATTGAACTGCTGGTCGTGATTGCCATCATCGCCGTACTGATGGGTATTTTGATGCCGGCATTGCGCAGGGTCAAGGAGCAGGCGCGGGCAACGGTCTGTAGATCGAACTTGAAGAACGTGGGATTGGCCGTGCACATGTATCTGGACGACTATAACCGCAAATTAACTCCGAGGCTCAACTCTAACCGACATCTGTGGAAGAATCCGAACGGGACGTGGCGGGAGCCCGGCACCACCGACACGTACTGGGGGACATATTTCAGACCCTATATACAAGATAATACGAAGATCTTTGGGTGTCCGAGCTTACAGCGTGTTGCCGAAGGGTTAATATACAACTATATTAATGACGGTTTTCCCGATCCTGACGAAGTGATTCAGCACGCAGCGTATGGTCTGAATTCTCATCCGGATGCCAGACACCGCAATACAAATAATATATATCGTCATGCCGAATTCATTTTTTGTGTCGACCACGCCGAACCAAGATGTGAAAATGGCCTCGGCGATGGCTTTCATAATAATGACGGGCGCGCGGAATTTAACCTGACGCAGTATCGACGAGGTGGTAGTCGTACTCGTCAGTATCGGCAAATTTTCAGACACAACGTTCGCAGTGAAGCCCCTGACAAAACCGCCGGTCAATCCAATATCCTCTGGCTGGACGGGCACGTCACCCCGCTGAACGAGACGTTTGGCGACGACGTGCCGCTTAAGTGGTACACGGGCGATCGGTATACCCAGCCATAAAGTAGGCCAACACCAGAGGATATTTCTTAGATGCCCAAGGTCACCTGGTTCGGAAACGTGATGCTTCTGTTGGCGGCCTGCCACGCCTCTTCTGCAGGGGCCGGTGATTGGCCGCAATGGCGTTACGATGTCGGGCATGGCGCCAGCACGCCGGACGAGCTGCCGCGGGAATTGCACTTGCAGTGGGTCAGGCACCTGCCTCAGCCTCGCGAGGCATGGCCCATAAGTCAGCATAAGCTACAGTTCGATCTCAGCTATGAACCGGTGGTGATGGCCAAGCTGATCTTCGTGCCCTCCATGGTAAGCGACAACGTGAGGGCCTTCGATACCGAAACCGGCCACGAGAAGTGGCGCTTCTATGCGGGCGGCCCGGTGCGCTTCGCTCCGGTGGGTTGGGAGGGGAAACTCTACCTCGTTTCCGATGATGGCTATCTCTACTGCCTGGACGCGGAAACGGGTAAGCCCCTGTGGAGCTTTCGCGGAGGGCCTTCCGAGTATAAGGTGTTGGGGAATGAACGACTGATCTCCATGTGGCCGGCCCGCGGGGCTCCGGTGGTGCATGACGGCACGGTCTATTTTGCCGCCGGCATCTGGCCCTTCATGGGGATTTTCATCCACGCCTTGGACGCCGCCAGCGGCAAGGTCATTTGGACGAATAGCGGTAGTGCCAGCGATTTTATCTTACAGCCCCACAGCAGCCCTGCTTTCGCCGGGGTGGCGCCGCAGGGGTACCTGTCTGTTTCCGGGGATAAACTCCTGGTGGCCGGCGGTCGCTCGGTACCGGCCGCATACGATCGGCACACAGGTAAGTTCCTCTACTACCACGCCAATACCAAGGAAGGAGGCTATGCGGTTTCTGTCAGTAATGGCTGGTTTTTCAACGACGGTCGTTTATGTCGGGTCTCCGATGGCCAATACCTGCGGCGGTCCGCCGCCACCGTCCTGGACGACCTGGCCATGTACAGCGCCGACGACAAAGGCCTTATCAGGGCCGAGTCGCTGACCTTGACCTGGCGGGAGGTCGTTGATCGTAAGGGCAAGAAAAAGAAACAGGCCGAGTCCAAGACGTTGTGGCAACGCCAGATGGAGCCGCCCTTGGAAAAGGTCTTTATCAAGGCCGGCTCGCGTTTGTATACCGGCAGCAGGGACGGATTGATCGCTGCCGTGGAAATACCCGGCGCAGAGGCCGATGCGGAAAAGAGCGGGTACAAATCCCCAAGGGCAGATATTTCCTGGAGCATGCAGATCGAAGGCGAGCCCTGGACCATGCTCGCCGCCGACGACAAACTCTTTGTGGTGACCGTGGAGGGCCGTCTTTACTGTTTCGGAGAAAGGCCTTCGGCCCGAATTCATCACCGGCGAGCCCCCGCGAAAACAAAGAATGACCGCCGTTGGATCACCATGGCCCGCCAAATTCTCAACGATACCGGTGTCCGGGAGGGTTACGCCCTGGTGCTGGGGGCAGGAACAGGGCAACTGCTGGAGGAGATTGTTCGCCAGTCGGATCTGCATGTGATCGGCATGGATAGCGATGGCGAAAATGTTGAGAGGCTGCGCCGTCGCTTCGATCAGGCCGGCCACTATGGCGACCGTGTCACCATCCTGCAGGGTACGATCTTGAGCACGCCCATCTCGCCCTATCTGGCCAGCCTGGTGGTTGCGGAGGATCTGCATGCGGCCGGTTATGCGAAGGACAACGCGGAGGATTTTGTCACACGCGTGTTCCATGTGCTGCGGCCCTATGGAGGGGCAGCATGTTTGGCATTGGCAGCAGAGCAGCGGGCAGCATTCGTGCAGTCGGCCCCGGCCGCAAGACTGCCCGGCGCCAAGGTCGAAATCCGGGGCGATATGACGATGCTGCGGCGCGTGGGACCCTTGCCAGACTCGGCCCCCTGGACCCACCACTATGCCGATGTGTCCAATTCGATTTTCTCGCCGGACAAGCGGGTCAAAGCGCCACTGGGACTGCTCTGGTTTGGGGGATCGTCGCACTTGGACGTCCTGCCCCGTCACGGGCATGGGCCGTCGCAACAGGTGATGGGCGGACGGCTGTTTCTGCAGGGCATCAACGTGCTCAGTGCCCGAGATGTCTATACCGGCCGCGTGATCTGGCGCAAGGATTTGCCGGAGCTGAATACCTTCGACATGTATTACAACAAGTCCTTCAAGCTTGATATCTATGATCGCAGCTATAATCAATTGCACATCCCCGGGGCCAACGCCTGGGGCGCCAATTTTGTGACCGCCCACGATCGACTGTATCTGATCGCGGGAGAGAAATGTTCGGTCTTGGACCCGGCCACCGGCGAGACGCTCCACGAGTGGAGACTCGAGGAAAAACTCGATATTGGCGTTCCCAAATGGGGGTACATCGGCGTCTATAAAGACCTGCTGATCGCCGGGATATCGCCCTTCCACCTTGCCAAAGATAAGAAGCAATGGACGCTGCAGTTTAACCACCGCTTCGCCACGGGCAGCCGCTATGTGACTGTGTTGGATCGTTACACCGGTAAAGTGCTCTGGGAACGGCAGGCCGCCTATAACTTCAGGCACAACACCATCATTGCCGGCGGCGACAAAGTCTTCTGTATCGACGGACTCTCGCCGGCCAAGAAGGATTTCATGACACGTCGCGGGCTGGGCTTTGAAAGCAAGCCGCGCATCCTGGCGCTGGATGCCCGTACCGGGAAGGAACTTTGGGCTGTGGACGCGAATGTCTTCGGCACCTGGCTGGCCTATTCCGAGGAACATGACGTGGTGTTGCAGGCCGGCGCCCACGCCGGCGACAGGGCGCCCGACGAGGTGCGTAAAGGCATGACGGCCTATCGGGGCGCCAGTGGCGAGCAACTCTGGCATTGCGACGAAACCTACGACGGTCCACCCATCCTCTATCACGACCGCATCATAACCCAGACCGGCGGCAGCAATCAGAGTGCACGCCCAAGCAAAACCTTCAACCTCTTAACCGGCCAACGCGTCCAAACCAAGCATCCCCTGACGGGCGAAGCCATCCCCCAGCAATGGGTACGATTCAAGGGCTGCAACACGGCGGTCGCCAGCGAGCACCTGTTGACCTTCCGCTCGGCCTCGGCAGCCTATGTCGATCTGTCCTGCAGCCAGGGCACGACCACGATCGGTGGGTTCAGACCGGGCTGCACCTCCAATCTGCTGGCGGCCGACGGCGTGCTGAATGCCCCGGATTATACCCGCACCTGTACCTGCTCCTATCAAAACCAGACCTCGCTGGCTCTGGTGCATTTTCCCCCCGACGACCCCTGGTATCCCGGCGTGGAAAGCTGGAGCTTCGATTTTTTGCCGGCCCCCAAGACACCACAGCCCGTCAAACGCGTCGGCATCAATTTCGGGGCGGCGGGCAACCGCATGAGTCCGGACGGGACACTGTGGCTGGAGTACCCCAGCGTCGGCGGTCCTTCACCGGATATCCCCATCCATGTGCAGGCGGCCCGGCCGAAGCTATTCCGTCATCATGTCTCGCGGGTGGAAAATAGGGAGACTCAGAACCCGGGTACCCTAAATTGGGTAGGCGCCTCGGGCATTGAAGGCGTCGAGAGCATAACGATTCGCCCCTTTGTTCAGCCGGAGAATCCCGACCTCGACGGCGAAGGAAAAGTGCAGGCCTTCAAGAAGAACGCTCTGAACCAGGCACTCAAGGAGATGGTATCCAGCGCTGCCGGTCGCTTTGACAGTCCCCAACCCTACACGGTCAAACTATACTTTTCCGAAGTAGACAGTGTCGCCAAAGGAAAGCGAGTCTTCGATGTGGTCCTGCAAGGCAAGACGCTGCTCAAGGATTTCGACATTGCGGCCGAGATCGGCAAGGATGGTGGCTGCCTGATGAAGGAGTTCAAGCAGATCCCAATCACCGATACTCTAGAGGTCAAACTCCGCGGTAAACGAGGACACACTGCTCCTACCCTGATCTGCGGGATTGAGCTGATTGCCGAGGAATGACGGGATTCAGTAATCAGTGACGAAGTAATCAGTATTTAGGGACTGGCATCCGTATCCCGCTCCATTAGATCGATGGTCTTGTGGGGTTGCCCCATTTGGGACGGGAATCTCTTTAGTGAGACCATGCTTGCCGGGCGTGCTACTGATCGTCTGTCTGATGGCTGGCGTAGGCAGAGGCGTGACTGAGTATGTGGACCATGAGGTCGGCTCTGCTGATCTGGCCCACCAGTTTTCGGCCCTTCACCACGGGAACGCCGTGGATGCTGTTTTCGGTGAGGCAGTCGCACACATCATACAGACTGTCATCCGGTTGAAAGCTGATCACTTTTTTCGTCATGATGGCTTCCACCGGGCAGTCTTCGGCCGCGGGATCACACAATAGCTTGAGGACGTCCTTTTCACTGACATAACCGTCAAGGTTCATGTAGTCGTCCACGACGGGCAGTCCGCTAACGTGGTGTGTGACGAGCACGTCAATGACGTCGGAGACCGCCGTCTCTTTGGTAAGAGTCAACAAACCGCAGCGCATGACGTCTTGGACCAGTAAGTCCGCCTGGCCGCCTTGCTCCGTCCCCGACTTTTTGAATCGGTTCTTGTACGCCCGTACCAAGTCGGCGCGGGCCACGACACCTGCGAGTTGGCCTTGGTAGAGGATGGGCAAACGCCTAAACTTATTCGCGACGAAACAGTCGCAGATGGTTGTGACTGGCGTCTCGATGTCGAAGGTCACCAGCTGGGTTGTCATGTAGTCCTTAACCACGCCTTTCAGGTGCTTGTTGTGATAGAGAAGGGTCAGGACATCCTTTTCCGAGATCATGCCCACGAGCTGACCGTGGTCTAGCACGGGGAGGCCGCTGAGTTTCTTCTCTGCCAGAATGCCGATGGCTTTATAGACAGAATCATCTTGCTCGACTGTGTCCACGCCATACTGCATGATGTCCCGAACGGCCTGCGTGCCGTTGGAAACGCCTAAGTTGCTATCATTAGGGGCAAGATCCACTTCTGCCGTCTTTTGAGCACCACGACTCGTCATATTGTCTGCTCCCGAAAAGTGCAGGTTCCCCAGTTTGATTCCCGTTAGGAAGACGATGCTGGGCGTGTTACTGACCGTTTGTCCGATGGCTGGCGTAGGCAGAGCCGTGACTGAGTATGTGGACCATGAGATCGGCTCTGCTGATCTGGCCCACCAGTTTTCGGCCCTTCACCACGGGAACGCCGTGGATGCTGTTTTTGGTGAGGCAGTCGCACACATCAAATAGACTGTCATCCAGTTGAAAGCTGATCACCTTCTTCGTCATGATGGCTTCTACCGGGCAGTCTGCGGCCGCGGGGTCACACAATAGCGTGAGGACATCCTTTTCACTGACAAAACCGTCAAGGTTCATGTAGTCGTCCACGACGGGCAGTCCGTTAACCTGGTGTGTGACGAGCACATCAATGAGGTCGGAGACCGGCGTCTCTTTGGTCGCGGTCAACAAACCGCAGCGCATGACGTCTTGGGCTAGTAAGTCCGCTTTGCCGCCTTGCGCGGTCCCCGACTTCTTGAATCGGTTCTTGTTCGCCCGCACCAAGTCGGCGCGGGCCACGACGCCTGCGAGTTGGCCCTGGTAGAGGATGGGCAAACGCCGAAACTTATTTGCGGCGAAACAGTCGCAGATGGCCGTGACTGGCGTCTCGATGTCGAAGGTCACCAGCTGGGTTGTCATGTAGTCCTTGACGGCGCCATCCAGGTGCTTGGTGTGGTAGAGAAGGGTCAGGACATCCTTTTCCGAGATCAGGCCCACGAGCTGACCTTGGTCCATCACGGGGAGGCCGCTGAGTTTCTTGTCTGCCAGAATACCGATGGCTTTATAGACAGAATCATCTTGCTCGACCGTTTCCACTCCATACTGCATGATTTCCCTAACGGCCTGCGTGCCATTGGAAACGCCTAAGTTGTTATGATTAGGGGCAAGATCCACTTCTGCCGTCTTTTGAGCACTCCAACTTGTCATTTTATCTGCTCCTAAAAAGCGAAGGTCCCCAAGTTTTATTCTCGCATCGTCAACGGACATACGTAGTACCTTGAGGCTGATACTTTAAGAGGCTATCGACTGGGTGTTGACCAGACTTAAGATGGGCGCAATATAAAGAGACGGACGAGACGGTGTGTGGGGTGGGGGCAATCCCGTCAGGCTGCTAGCTCAAATCGCTGCCGAGCGCATCGCTCTCGAGGGTCCCTGCCAAAATGACATCTCTGGCCAAGTGAATGGAATTTTGTAAAGTGAGTCATATTAAGTAGTTATATCGACACTGTTGATCTAGGCATATGGTTTGCGGTGTCTAGCACAAACCAACGGTGGTTCGGCACAGGATTGAGGCTCATGAAGTTCGACAAATTCACGCTCAAAGCACAAGAAGCACTGGCCACGGCACAGCAGCAGGCCATGGCAAAGAATCATACAGTCTTGACTGGTCTGCATCTATTGCATGCCCTCTGTAGCGAAGACGAGGGCACGATCATGGACATCCTTAAGAAGATTGGGGCCAATGTGGGGCGGATTCTCGAGATGGCCGAGAGCGAATTGGAACGTATGCCGCAGGGGGGCGATAGTGGACAGATGATCATGCCTGACCCGACACTCGGCCAAGTCGTGATCGATGCCCAGATCAGGGCCGACAAAATGGGTGATGCGTACCTCAGCGTTGAACACCTGTTCTTGTCTCTCTCTAGCTTTAAGAGCGATGCCAAGGAGATTCTGTCACTCAACTCGATAGAGTCTGACCAGATTGCAGAGGCCCTGGTCCAGATTCGTGGCACGGATAGAGTCACCGACGAGAATCCGGAAGGCAAGTACAGGGCCTTGGATCGCTACGGGATCGATCTCCTGGAAATGGCAAGGCAGGGCCGGTTGGACCCCGTTATTGGACGCGATGATGAGATACGTCGCTGCATGCAGGTGCTAAACCGTCGCACCAAGAATAATCCCGTCTTGATCGGCGAACCCGGTGTGGGCAAGACCGCAATTGCCGAAGGCCTCGCCCAGAGGATCGTGGCCGGCGACGTGCCGGCGGGGCTGGCGAGCAAGCGGATCGTCGCGCTGGACATGGGCGCGTTGGTCGCCGGCACCAAATTCCGAGGCGAATTCGAGGACCGCCTGAAGGCGGTACTCAAAGAGGTGGCACGAGGAGAGGGTGAGATCATCCTCTTCATAGATGAACTGCATACGGTGGTGGGAGCTGGCAAGACGGAAGGATCGATGGATGCGGGCAACCTGCTGAAGCCTTCCCTGGCCCGCGGCGAGCTGAGGTGCATCGGCGCCACCACCATCGATGAGTACCGGAAATACGTTGAAAAGGATGCGGCCTTGGAACGGCGTTTTCAGCCGATTCTGGTCGATCCACCCGATATCGCACAGACCATCGCCATCCTGCGGGGTCTCAAAGGCCGGTATGACGCGCATCACGGGGTCCGGATTACGGATGCGGCCCTGGTGGCCGCAGCCAATCTGTCCAACCGCTACATACCCGATCGCTGGCAGCCCGACAAAGCCATTGACCTTATTGATGAAGCGGCCTCCAAGCTGCGTATCGAGAATGATTCCTTGCCTGCCGAGTTGGACACCATCCGCCGCAAGGTGGTGCAGTTGCAGATCGAGCGGGAGGCGCTTAAGAAAGAGACGGACGAGGCGAGCCAGGACCGCCTGCAGAAGTGTGAACGTCAACTAGACAAGTTGGAGGCCCAGGACAGAGAGCTGGGTAGTCAGTGGGAGGCAGAGAAGGCGGAAATCGACCAGGTCAAGGGCCTCAAGCAGCAGCTGGAAGAGGCGCAGAACCAGTTTGAAGAGGTCCAGCGTAGAGGTGAGTTGGAGGCTGCAGCGCGTATCAAGTATGAGACCATCGCTAACCTCGAAGGCGAGCTGGCCGAGAAGGAGGGGGCGCTCATTGACTCGGGCAAGGCGACGTTGATCCGCAATGAGGTGACGGCAGAGCACATCGCAGAGGTGGTGTCCAAGTGGACCGGGATCCCCCTGGCCCGTTTGTTGAGTGGAGAGCGGGATCGACTGGTCTCCATGGAGCAGAGTATTGCCAAGCGACTGGTGGGCCAAGAAGAGGCCGTGACCGCCTTGAGCAATGCCGTCCGTCGGAATCGAGCCGGTCTATCGGATGCGAATCGGCCTATTGGGACCTTCCTCTTTCTCGGTCCCACCGGGGTCGGAAAAACCGAGTGCGCGAAGGCACTGGCAGACTTTCTATTCAAGGACCCGCAAGCCATGGTGCGGGTCGACATGAGTGAGTTTACGGAGGCCCACTCCGTCGCCCGCTTGATTGGAGCCCCGCCCGGCTATGTCGGCTACGATGAAGGGGGTCGCCTGACCGAAACCGTACGGCGTAAGCCTTACTCGGTCGTGTTATTGGATGAGATCGAAAAGGCCCATCCCGACATTTTTAACTGCCTGCTGCAGGTCTTTGATGACGGCCGGCTGACCGATGGTCAGGGCCGGACCGTGGACTTTAAGAACACGGTGATCATCATGACGAGCAACATCGCCGGTCAGCAGATCCAGGAGTTGACCGGGGATGACAGCGCCAGTTGGGAGATCGAGGCCCATGTGAGAGACATTTTGAAGCAGTTTTTCAAACCGGAATTCCTGAATCGGCTGGACGAGGTCATTGTCTTTCACACCCTCAGCAGGGCGCACATCAGGAGCATCGTGAGCATTCAGCTGGACAATCTGGATGCCCGCCTCAGGGATCGCCACATTGATTTGCAGTTTACCGACGCGGCCCGAGATCAGATTATTGACGAAGGTTACGATCCGGCCTATGGTGCGCGACCGCTGAAGCGGGCGATCCAGCAGCGTCTGGAAAACCCCTTGGCTAGCCATCTTCTCGCTGGCAAGTTCAGTGACGGCGACACCATCAGGATAGACGCGGAAAACTATCGCTTTACTTTTGAGAAGGTGGAATGACCTCTTGGTGACTATCCACAACCCTGGCAAGTCCTAGAATAACCTTGACTAGGGTGCCGCCAAAAGGGTATAGATGACTAGCGGGGAGGTCCTGAAATCCCCCTGTAAGTAGGTGATCGCGTAGGTTGATTGCGATTCATGCTAAAGACTCCTGCTTGGCTGATCGAGCCGGGTGCCACACACGTAGTGGTCATGTCTGGCTTGGAAGGGGTGTTCAACACGATTATCTCTAACAGAAACATCGTCACCACCACATGGGAAAGGGTATCGCGATGAGAGGTTCAAAGATCGGTCTGGCCTTGTGTTTCCTACCTTTTATAGGCTCTCTGGTAGGTGGCGAGGGCATTTCATGGATCGATGGGACCTTTGGACCGCCGGGATGGAGTGTCAGTCCCCCGGCGCCTACCAGCGGGGACGTCATCAACTTTTCGGGCCCCACCAATGTGTACCCCAATGCCTGTGCCGGGGAGATGGACTTGGGTGGCACACCTCAGCTTTCGATTGACCACGTTAGCCAAGTGATCGAGGTCCGTTTCCAGCCGCCCGCCCCGGACGCGTGTGCGTTGATCTTTCAGCCTGTCAGTGGGCTACAGGGTGATTTCGGCCCGCTGGCTCCCGGCAACTGGCTGTTTAGAAGCACTGTGGGGATCGTCTTTTCTATGTACTTCACGGTGTCGGGGTTACCCGCGCCTTCGGTGATCTATGTCGATGACAATGCCCCGGGCCCTGTGCATAATGGAAGCAGTTGGGCCTGGGCCTACCGGTATCTGCAAGATGCGTTGAACGTGGCCTCGGCCGGGGATGAGATCCGAGTCGCCCAAGGCGTGTATCGACCCGACCAGGGCGCTAGCGTCGCCCCGGGCGATCGCTCGGCAAGCTTCGTGCTGAAAGACGGCGTCGCCATGTGGGGGGGGTATGTAGGTTGGCATGGCCCCAATCCCAACAACCGCCATCCGGTCCTTTATGAGACCCTGCTCACTGGCGATTTGCAGGGTGACGATCTGTGGGGAATCCTGAATCGCAATGACAATAGCTATCATGTGGTGCGCGCAAACGGATTGGTCCTGCCCACCACTGAAGTGGATGGCTTCACTATCGCCGACGGACACGCGACCGCAGCCTACCCCCATCAGTATGGCGCCGGCATCCTGATCCAAAACGCGGCTGTCAAGTTCAAGAACTGCAACATTCACCACTGCGTGGCAGGGTTCGGGGGAGCTGTGGCTAACCTTGCGGGATCTCCCTCCTTCGTGAATTGTCAGCTCAATGGGAACAGGTCGCAAGTATATGGAGGCGGACTCTATGCCTATGAAGGATCGATTAATTTGACCAACTGCCTCATCACCGGCAATGCATCGAATCAAGCGGACACGGCCGGAGGCTCAGCGATCCACAGCTTGGGGGCCAGCCTGGAACTGGAATGCTGTACGGTGGCCGGCAATGTCGCGCCCCATGGCAAGGCGATCGTCAGCCTGTCCTGGGGGTTCCCGCCGACGATTCACCTCCAGGTGGATAACAGCATCCTCTATAATGGCGCACCGGAAATCCTGACCAACCACGGAGGGGCGGTGACAGTCCAGTATAGTGATGTTTGGGGCGGATGGGTCGGCCCGGGCAATATTGATGCCGATCCGGTATTCGGCCAGCCCGGTTTTTGGACCATCGAAGGGGAGTGGATCGTCGGGGACTACACGCTCCAGGCGCACTCGCCCTGCGTTGACAGCGGCAGCAACGGCCTCATTCCCGCTGACGACTGCGACATCGATGAGGATGGAAACATCGCCGAAACGCTTCCCATTGATCTCAATGGGGACCCTCGAATTCAGGACGGTAGAGTGGACATGGGCTGCTACGAACGAGCCGTGGTAATCGCACCTCCTCCCCCGACACCTGCCTGGCTTCCCATCAAGGTCATCCCCATTGAATGGGATGTTCCGAACGGAGCCCCTCCTCTAGCGAGCGTATCCGCCTCGGGCATCTCGTTGGACATTGAACTGAACTTTATCGCCGAGCTTAAGTTGGAGATCCAACCGGCCTCGCCGGCAGGTGGTACCTGGACGGCCTGGTTCGACCCGGACCCGGGCCCTGTGGGACCCGGCAACGTGACAGTCAACGTGGGACTCCACGGTGTGAATATTGACACAAGTCAATTGACACCCGGTCCTAATCGAAAGGTTGCTGAATTGACGATTCTAGCGCGACCAATTTAAGGACGTGCATGACAATAAATTACCGAATTGTCCGCTCAGATTTAGGTTGGCTTGGGTCGTGATCGATTGAGCGAAACCGGAGGCGTAGTGGGCCTACGGCGAGGCTTTCGCGATTGAGGAATGGCCAAAGACGACCTGAAGATGAGATGGAGAAGCGGTAAGTTATTGTTGTGCGGGTCCTAAGGTATCTGAATTCCGAATTAGATTGACGAATGAGCCTGTGCCCGAGGGACAGGCCCTTCTTTTTTGGCCTGGTTCATTTCCGGGTCACATTCCACATCATTGTCGTTGTCGTAATCGTAAGCGAAACATGGGATTGGGGCAATAAAGGTATCGATTACGACAACAACAGCCGCCGCGCTGATTATGGCCATGAGCAGTGGTACACGGACCGGCACCTATGCAAGAACGATTTTGAACCAGGCCTCTTTTTTGGCGTGAAATCCCGACGTCGCCCGGACTCAAGTGTCCGCCTGGGGTGGAGGCATCAAGGTCTGAAATTATTGCCAATTCAAGAAAAAAACATTGTAACCGACAGCATCGGCGATTAGTATTGCGGCTTTGGCCAGATTTGGCCGAGAGCTGCCAGAGTGGATTTCTAATTTATGAGGTTCAAAACATGGTGTTGATCGGGATGAGCAGTGCAGCACAGTAGATTAGGCTTGGATCTGCAGGGCTGTGCGCTTGTGCATGTGGCGGCTTCGAAAACAGCAGTATGGCTTCAAAGTCGATATGACCAGCTAGGTTCGGTGCCAGGTTTCTGCTTCTTGCCAAAGGCGAAGCGGAAGCTTTGTCGGAGGTCAGCAATGTAGGGCAAGGGCAATTGGATAACCTGGGATGGAAGTATCGCATTTGAAGTGGAAGCTATGTAGTTTCCACTTTTTTTTGTGGTTCTACTCAGTTGACCTATGCAAGGAACCTTTGGATGCCTAGTAAGGATGCTGACCTACTATGAATCAGGAGCTTGTTAGAATAGTGGAGAACATCGCTCGGGACAAGAATATCGAGATCGAGTCCATCTATCGGGATCTGGAAGAGGCTATGGTGTCGGCTGTTCGCAAACACTACGCAGATCTTGAGGGCGACATTGTCGTGCAGATCGATAGACGATCCGGAGAGGTGAGTGCGTTCAGGGAGGGCGAAGCGATCGATATTCGCAAGTTGGGCAGGATTCCGGCACAAACAGCCAAGCAGGTGATGATCCAGAGGATTCGAGCGGATGAGCGCGAGAGTATCTATGCCGAGTACAGCCAGCGCAAGGGGCAGATAGTTAGCGGAACCGTCGTTCGCTATGAGGGGGGAACGTTGATCGTTAACCTGGGGCATTCCGTCGAAGGATTCATGCCCAAGACCGAGCAAATCATGGGGCAGACCCATCGGCCTAGCGAACGCGTTCGCTGTGTCATTTTGGATGTCAAGGAATCATCGAATCAGGTCAAGATCATACTCTCGCGGACGCATCCTGACTTCATCAAGGGTTTGTTTCAAACAGAGGTCCCCGAGATTGGCGAAGAGATCATTGAAATTCGAGCGTTGGCGCGCGAGGCAGGATACCGCACTAAGGTCGCCGTGGCCTCTCTTGACGACAGGGTGGACCCTGTCGGAGCCTGCGTGGGTGTAAGAGGCAGCCGCATCAAGAATATCGTCGATGAGTTGGGTGGGGAGAAGATTGATATTGTGCGGTGGAATGAGTCTTCGCAGGTGCTGGTGGCAAATACTCTCATGCCGGCGAAGGTGAGTGAGATCGCCCTCTGTTTCGAGTTGGGCCGTGCCACCGTCGTTGTGTCCGAAGACCAGCTAAGTCTGGCCATTGGCAAGCATGGCCAAAACGTACGGCTGGCTGCGAGGCTGACAGGATGGGACATCGACATCCTAACGCCTGAAGAGTACAACAAGGGCGTCGATTTGCTGACCACGTGTTTGAAGCAGGTGGAGGGTGCGAAGGACGTCTATGTGGATAAACTGCTGGCATTAGGTATCATTTCGGTGTTGGACCTGGAAGATGTGGGTGTCGATCCGCTCATCAATGAACTGAGCATCGAGGCAGACATCGCGGAACTGATTGTTCAAGCTGCTGTCGTTGCCGCAAAGAAGTTAAACGACGATAGCAAGCTGGCCAAACAAGAAGCTGTGGAAAGAGCAAAGCAAGAAGCCGCGGACCGAGCTGCGGCCGCTGCAGCAACAGAGCTAAACGAAGATAGCAACGAGGCAACGCCTGAGTCTGCAGATCAAGCTGAGAGTGCTGACGGTAGTAGCGTAGCGAGCTGAGAATTGGAGGTCTATTGGCTGCCACGAGAATCTATGTTCTAGCAAAGGAACTGAGTGTTAAGAGCTCAGCCATCGTATCCAAATGTCAGGACGAGGGGTTGGACGTAAAGAATCATATGTCGGCCATTTCCGCAGGTTTGGCAGCCACCATCCGGGAGTGGTTCAGCGAGGGTGACAACGTGACAACGATTGAGACCGCGACCAAGGTCGATCTCAAGCGGGTGCGCGTGCGCAAGAAACCAAAACCCAAAAAAGTGCCAGAAGCCGAAATGCCAGAGACCGAGACGGTAGCGTCCGTGGCCGAAGACGATGTGGCTGCCGAGGTGGCGCCGGCTGCACAGGCCCCTACCCCAGAGGCAATCGCGGACGGATCCGACCTGGCCGTCCAGACGGTAACGGCTGAAGAGGAAAAAGAGGGGACTCCCGACCAAGTCGTTCCGGTGGAGGCCGAAGATGCGACCTCCGATAGTCAGCCAATGACTCGCAAGGGCCCCCAGATCATCGAACCGCCCGAACCCGAGCCGGTGGTTCCCGCAGGACCGATGCTCTCGAAGCCTGAGCCGGCCAAGCTCAGTGGTCCGCAGGTGGTTCGCGTCGAGGCGGCCGAGTCGGTGCGTGCTCCACGATCTCCTGCGGCCAAGCGTTTTGATCGGCCCGTCACCCAGCCACCGGTGAAGGTTCCCGCGGCGACGGGCGAGCAGGCGACCGGTGGGAAGGGCAAGCAGCATGGCAAGGGAAAACTAGGCGCAAACCGTCGGGTAGAATCCCCAGGAGAGACCTCGAGGGCCCAACAGAGGAGTAAGCTGCGTCAGCGCGACATTGATGAGCGCCGCGCCCGCGTGGAGGCCGCGGGGGGGGAAGGGTTGCGTGGACGGGTGTCCCGCAGAATCGCCACGAGGAGTATGGGCATCGCACCGGGCGTCGGCAGGCCGGAAAAGGCCGTTGTGACCGAACCCATAACAGTCAAAGATCTATCCGCAGCTCTTGCCGTTAAAATGGGCGAGATTGTAGGGAAGCTGATGGGGCACGGGGTGATGGCGTCGGCCAATGAAGTGATCACTAGTGAAGTCGCTGAGTTGGTCGCCTTGGAGTTTGACACGGAACTTTCTGTGGAGAGTCGCAAGGCCCACGAAGACGAAATCAAGCTCGAGTTCGAAAAGAGGGAGCGTAAGCATCTCAAGAGACGACCGGTGGTGGCCACCATGTTGGGGCATGTGGACCACGGTAAGACCAGCCTGTTGGATCGTATTCGGTCCACTCATGTGGCCGAAAGCGAAGCGGGCGGAATTACCCAACATATTGGGGCTTCGCAAGTCACGCTGAGCAACAAGACGGTCACATTCTTGGATACCCCGGGTCATGAGGCGTTTACCGCCATGCGGGCACGGGGCGCCAATATGACCGATGTTGTGGTCTTGGTGGTGGCGGGGGATGATGGCGTCATGCCGCAGACGGCGGAGGCCATTGCCCACGGCAAGGCCGCCGGCGTCCCTATCATCGTTGCGCTCAATAAGGTTGATCTGCCGGGTTGCGACTTCAACAGGATTTATGCACAGTTGGCCGAGCACGAGTTGACGCCCACGGAATGGGGGGGCGATACCGAGGTCGTCAAGACCAGTGCACTCACAGGAGAGGGCATCGAGGATCTTCTAGAGCACATCGATTACCAGTCGGAGCTGCTGAATCTGCAGGCGGATGACACCCTCCCCGCGATGGGACTGGTCGTCGAAGCCAGGATGTCACCGACACGAGGTGCGGTCGCCACACTGCTTGTCAAAGAGGGATGCTTGAAGATAGGTGACATCCTGCTCAGTGGTGGGGCCTTTGGTCGAGTCAAGATGCTGCGCGACAGCTACGGTAAAAACATCAAGATGGCCACCAGTTCCCAGCCAGTGGAGGTCACGGGTCTAAATGGCGTGCCTCCGGCAGGAGACGCATTCTATTGCTTGCAGGACATCAACAAGGCCAAGAATGCCGCGGAGCAGAACAAGGCCCGCATGCGGGAAGACTCGTTGGCTCAACGTTCTCAGGTGACGCTGGACAATCTGTTCCACCAAATAGAAGCCGGTGGTGTGAAGGAACTCAATTTGATCGTACGAGCCGACGTTCAGGGCTCTGTCGAAGTCCTGCGGAAGCATCTCGGGGAGCTGAGTACCGACGAGGTGAAGATCAAGATATTGCACGGAGCTGCGGGTGGCATCACCGAAGGTGATGTCATCTTGGCGGATGCCTCCAAGGCTATCATCATCGGCTTCAACGTGGTCGCGGATGATCGGGCGCGCAAGAGTGCAGACGCCAAGGGCGTCGACATTCGTCTGTACAACATTATTTACCGCATTACCGAAGACTTGAAGCAGTCGATGGCGGGTCTACTGGACCCCGAAGAGCAAGAGAAATCAGTCGGTCGTGCGACGATTCGAGCCACGTTTAAAGTGACGGGCGTCGGTACCATTGCGGGCTGTATGGTGACGACGGGTCTGGCACGTAAGAATGCCAGAGTCCGCTTGATCCGCGACAACGTGGTCATACGAGACAACATCGCCTTGGAGTCTCTGAAACACTTCAAGGAAGATGCACGAGAAATAAAAGCCGGGTTGGAATGTGGTGTGAAACTGGCCGGATATGATGATGTCAAGGTCGATGACCTCATTGAATTCTACGAAATCGTAAAGATCGCGAGGACGCTTTAGCGGCATCCTATGCCGACACGAAGACAAGAAAAGGTGGCGAGGGTGGTCTTGCGGGCCGTCAGCGGGGCCATACAGGACAGTCTCAGCGATCCTCGCATTGAAGGTCTTGTGAGTGTGACACATGTCGATATGTCACCGGATCTGAGGAATGCGGAGGTGTACGTGAGTGTTCTCGGCGCGAATGAGAAGGCCCAGCGCCGCACGATGATTGCCCTGCAGAGTGCGACGCGCCGACTTCAATCCTTTGTTGCAGATGCCATGACGAGCAAGTTTTGTCCCGTCTTGCATATCGTGGCAGATGAAAAGTTCAAAAAGACTTTGGAAACGATGAACCTTATTGATAGGGCTGCTCGTGAATATGCGGACGAGTCCGATGAAGAGGGCGAAGAGGGAGTGCTTGAACCATCGTGATCGCTGCCACCCGCCCGATGGGCTTGAGGGCTACCCAGAAAGAATCCCCTCGTGTTGAGGGCCGGCACATGAAGAACAGCAAGAAATACTCGCAAAAGATAAAGAAACTCTATGCCACTCTCAAGAAGTCCGGTGTCAAGGTTGTCAAGCCCACCTTTGACGATCCCATTGACGCGATCGTGTATGCGGTCATCAGCGAACGGATGAAGAAGTCCTTCGCAAATACGGCCCACAAACGGTGTATGAATTATTTCGTGGACTTGAATCATCTGCGGGTATCCAGGCCCGTGGAAATATGCTCCATCTTTGGCAGGGATACTGCCGAAACACGGCGAGCGGCGAGCACCTTGATTCGCGTGCTGACCGCCGTCTTTGACCATCAACACGACATCAGCTTGCAGCCCCTGGACAAGCTCGGCAAACGACAGGCGAAGCAGGAGATCGAAGAACTGGATGGTATCACGCATTTCGTCGTGGATTATTGCGTGGTGACGGTATTCAAGGGGCATGCCATCCCACTCACCGACCGGATGATCGAGTTTCTGCAGAGCCATGAAATGGTCTCTCCCGGGGCAAATCCCCAGGAAATCGAGGGGTTCCTAAGCAAGCAGGTGGCCGCAAAAGATGGCTACGAGTTCTACGAATTACTTCGGAAAGAGAGTGAGTCCGCTCCCAAGAACACGGTGAGACGCAAAGAGTCGCCTAAGCCGAAATTGATGAAGAAGGCGGCCGAGAAGGGTGGCGGCCAGAGAACAACGAAGAAGAAGACCGAGCAAAAAACGGTGGCGAAGAAGAGGGTCGCCAAAAAGAAGGTAACGAAAAAGAAGATTGCGAAGAAGGCCGCAAGAAAAAAGTGATCCGACGGAAATAAAATATCATGTCGCAAAAGAAGGTGCTGAAGCTCGGAATTCCCGCGGGCAGTCTCCAGAAAGCCACAATCGAATTGTTTAACAGAGCCGGTTTTCATGTCTCAGAGACCTCACGCAGTTATCGTCCTAGTATTGATGACGACGAGATTGATGCCATCTACCTGCGGGCCCAGGAGATGAGCCGCTACGTCAGTGATGGCGTCCTTGATGCCGGCATCACCGGCTATGACTGGATCTTGGAAAACGACAGGGACGTCGTCGAGGTATGTGAATTGGCCTACAGCAAGGCGACCAGTCTACCCACACGCTGGGTCCTGGCCGTGCCTGCCGAATCCAGCGTGACCCAACCAGAGGATTTGGCGGGAGGATTGATCGCCACGGAATTGGTGGGGGCGACAGAGCGATACTTCGCAGAGAAAAAAATCGATGTCAGGGTGGAGTTCAGTTGGGGGGCGACCGAAGTGAAGGCCCGCCTTGTCGATGCGATCGTCGAGTTGACCGAGACAGGCAGTTCCATCAGAGCCAACAACCTGCGTATTCTCGATACCTTGCTCACGTCTACGACCCGTTTCTGTGCCAACAAAGAGGCTTGGGCGGATCCCTTCAAACGTGAAAAAATCGAGAACATCGCCATCCTCCTCCAGGCGGCCATCGAGGCGAAGAACAAAGTTGGACTAAAGATGAACATAAAGAGGGAAGGCCTTGACAAAATTCTGAAAATGCTGCCGGCAGAAAAGAGCCCGACCGTCTCCAATTTGGTGGACTCGGAGTTCGTCGCCATTGATGTGATCGTCGATGACGCAGTCGAACGTACGCTGGTGCCCGCATTGAAGCGGGCCGGTGCCTCGGGCATCATCACCTACCCCCTCAACAAAGTGATACACTAGTACTTTGCAACAGGAATAATACTAAGGAGTCTTGACATGATGAGACCATGCTGTCGTCACCTTTGGGTCCTGCCTGTAGTTTGGCTTACCTGTGCCAATTTCTCCTGTTCCGGCTCCAATACGCCTGTCAAATCCATTACTGTCGTAGCCGACACCGAGTCCGAGGTGACATCGTCACCAGAGACGGCGCCAGAGTCCCTCTCCGAATCGCCGAAAGAAACCGTGGCCGAAGTGAACGAGCCGACCCCACCCACCTCTGCGTCGGTATCCGAAATAGCGGGGCAAGAGACACCACCCGAGCCGACGCCGAGCGTTTCTGCGGTCGATGCTCGCCGGGCGGCTCGGCGTGAACGAGAACGTTGGGCTGCGGAACGCAGATCCCGTCGGCGCCCACCGGCCCAAGATGTCCGAGAGGCGCCAGAACCCGCCGTGTCGGTCGATCCATCGCCTCCCGTCGTCGAAACATCTGCCGCCGACGAGACTGTTGTGGCCATCATTGGAGACTATCAGATCACGGGCAAGGATTTTTACGACAAGATGCTGCAAGAACTTTCGGCCGATCCCTATGAAGTGACGCCCCGTACTCAAGCCGTCACGCCAGGCGAGGTGGTCCGTATGCTGCTGGCCGAGAAGGCCATTACCATGGAGGCCCGCAAGCAGGGGGTCGACAAGAGCGAAAGAGTTCTGTCGGCCATGGTTAGGTTTAACGAGAGGGAACTCGTCAATAGGCTGGGCACTCACGTGGTCAGCCAGCAGGTCTCCGTGACCGAAGACGAAATAGAACGGTACATGAAAGACAAACCGAAGCTGAATCGGACCCAAGCGGAAATGTCGCTACGGAGGAACAAGGCGCGGAGCGCGTTCAACGCCTACACCAGTGGGCTCGTGCAGACACTGGATATGAAGAAGGTCCCGGAGAATTTCGCCAAAGCCGCGCAGATTCACGACACACTTCGGTTTCACCCCAAGAAACCGCGCAGTCACAATGCCTCCTGGATCCTGCGCGACCAGATATTGACCGAACTGGCGAGCGAGGATGCGGCGATCGTCCTGGCCACCTTTGAGGGGGGGCAGTTCACCGTCAAGGATTTGCTCATGGCCCTACACGCCATGTCTCCTCCCGGGCGTCCACGCAATTTGGGAACCGTAGCGGGGATTGAGGCATTCCTCTTGAAAGTGATCCGGAAGCCGCTGCAGGTGACGCAGGCCAAGGCGATGGAAATGGACCAGTCTGCCGACTTTCTGAAAAAACAACGAGCGCATGAAGATCGTCAGTTGTACAGCGCTGTTCAAGTGGAGAAACGTAAAGAGGTCGTCGAGCCCAACGAGGCCGAGATTGATGCGTACTATCAGACGGTCAAAGATGTGGTGGGCAAGCGGGATAGCGTCAAGGCAAAGGTCATCTGGTGTCGCGACCGCGCGGCTGCTGAAAGCGCGAAAGCGGAGTTGGTCGGGGGCAAACCCTTCCCCCAGGTGCAGCAGAAATTCAACATCGACGAAAAAGACACGAAGGAAAGAAACTTCTACGCTTCATCAGAAGGATTCCTCTGGCCCGAGATTTGGGCCGGTGAACCCAATGATATCGTCGGCCCGCTGCTGGGGGTACACACCGTTGATCGGAATCGAAAATTTGCTTGGCGAGTCCTTCAGTTGGTTGGCAAAGAGGAGGGTTCCCCCCAGACCTTGGACGACAATCTGAGAAACACTCTGAAATGGGGAATTCAGGCGGATCGTTCGACGGCTCACTTCAGGGCCTATGCCGAGAAGACCTTGGCGAAATATGCCTTTACCGTCATTGAGGAACGACTCGAGGCCTTTGATCCGCGCAATGTCCCCTAGGGGACCTCCTCCTCTGACACACAGCCGGGATGCGTATTGTCTTTGAGACAGTCAATCAACCAGTTCTCCATAAATAGGGCAAAGTCGGCGTAGTCCACGCGGCAGTCCCTATTGAAGTCGCCGGGTATCTCATAGAGACAGTAGACCTCGAGGTAGAACTTCTCTTCCTGGTACCATCGGTTTAAGGCCTGCGATCGACCCACCGTGGCGAAGGTCAGTTCGTATACATCCAAGGCCGTGTCGACGTCGACGAAGAGATCGAAGTGGTAGGTGATAGGCGTCACGCTGTTAGGGATACCGTTGTCGCCGGGGGCATTTTTGGTGAAGTAGGGCTGTTGATTGCCTCGCTGGTGGCGAGTCCAGGCGTTGTCCGCCTCGTTGTCCGCTATCCAGAATAGCATGTTGTCCGGGCTGTTTTTCTTGGCGCCATTGTCGAAGTTCTTGATCTGAACCGCGAATCGATCGCTGCCGTTCAGCACCTCAATCGAAAGTGTCACCGTGTTGCCGGGCGCCACTCGGAAGGTCTTCAGGGCCGGGCCCAACTGGGGCTCTGGAGGAGGCGGGGGCCCACCGCCGCGACTGCGGCCTGTGCCTGTGGGCGGAGGGACCGGTCGGTAGCAGCAGCGCCAGCTGCAGGTCCTCGCTGGTGACCCGCATGCGGTCTGTCACGGGGCGGAGATGACAGGCGCTGCAGGTGTTGTTTCGAGTTACGCCCCGGCTTGGGGTAGCGAGAACGACTGCCGGGAGAGCCAAACAGAGAAGAAGTGCCCAGCTAACCCAATAGCAATTGAAAGCCAAGAGGAGACCCAGGCCACGGTTGGGCATCGTGGCCGGGTCTCCCACCGAAAAGCGTCTTCGCTTACGATCCGCGTCGCGAACGATGATGGGCAGGGCGATCAAAGTTGTCGTGTTGGGGACCGCGTGGGGTGGGTCCCATTCTGTGACCGGGTCCGCGTCGAGGCTGTCCGGTGTCTCTCTGCGCTTTCAGTTCCGCCAGGGTGTTGAGTTGCTCCTCGGTGAGGACGCTCTTGATGTTCTTGACCAGGGCGACGTGGGTGGTGGCGTTCTGTCCGGCGGCAACGCCCACTTGAGTGGCGGCCGCCTGAAGGGTTGCGTCGTCGGCCTCATTCATGGTAGCATCACGCAGGGTCGCCATGGCCTCATTCAGCGCTTCCCGAGCAGCCTCCATGCCTTCGGCATTGTCGTCCAAGATGGTCCTGATCTGTACATGCTGCTCCTCTGTGACATCCAGCCGGCTGAGGGCGTGCAAGATTGGCAGGCGGGGTCCGTGACCCCGAGCCCCACCCCTGCCCGGGCCGGCGTCGCGGTCAGCCATGGGGCCCCGAGGACTCCGATCCGAGGGACCGGCGGCGAAATCTCGGTCGCGTCTAGGAGACCGGTCCTGTGCCTGACAGATCGAACCGACGAGAAGAACAACAGCGCCTGCGATGATGATGCTTGTTCGGGTCATTGACGTTTTCATGGTATCGTCCTTTCAAAATAGTGTTACGACTAGTCTGTAATGACTAATCTGTTGCGATTCGTTTTCCTGTAAATCCATGCTAGCACCTGCCAGGGCCCGAGCAGATTGGATGAGATCAACTAGCTTCATCGTCATCCACTGTTGAGTAAGACGTTAGACGGCGCTGGAGACTTGCGGGGATGGCCGAAGAAAAGTCCAAAATTTATCGGCTGCGCAGAAATAGATTCACGATTTAGAGGGAGCCTCTCTCTCCGCGGTCCACGTCAGCATGCTCTCGAAGCGTTGCCAGTATTCCACGTTCCACTGGTCCAGGTCAAATTCTCCGGTTGGCAGCAACTGGTATGGTTTAAGATCCTTTCCCTCCCGCTGGCTCATCGTATTGCGCACGTAGTTGGCCCCGACCACCTGTATCTCGTCAAGGTGCGCTTTGAGGTCGTCGAGCAAGAAGAGGTGGTCCGTTTTGCTTCCGCCCAGAAGCATCACGGGCTCTCCCTGATACTGCCAGTACCGCGGGTTTTTCACATAGGGCTGAATGCAATCTGCGTTTCTGTCTTTGGCTGACACCCGTGTGACGCTGGCCGAGTCTGAGGCGATGAGTGCAGCCACGGTCAAGAAAAGAATGCAAAACGAAGACGAAATCATGATTTTCTCCTCTTCATAATTGTCTATAGACTGAGTACTAACAACCGCGATGTCCTGTGGTTTCTATCGTTTCGCATTTCGTCACTTAGGTACGGACACGGCAGTCACCGGTGTCAACATACCAATCCGCCATTGAAACTGTCCATAACCTCGGCCGGACTTGTCCCTATCCCACATGCCCTGGAAGATGAACCGCAAACCATCCGGATCCACCGTTAACGTCTGATCATACCCGTCCCGGACAAGTTCACCATGGCTGACGTTGTCAGTCCACGGCTCCACTCCCGGAGCAGGATGGATGTTTTGCCATCCCGCAAAAGGCCGTTCGGCCGTGTCTGCGACGGGGACCCAGACTCCGTCCAACCGATCCGCAAGGTAGGCCTTGTAGTACCGCCTACCATTTTCCTCGATGATGGTTAGATATTGGTCCCTGCCTTTAAGCTTGTACGTATGGCTGGCCTCGAAGATTCTGGCATTGAGGGCGAGCTCACAGTGATCGAAACCTCGTGGGAAATCCTCGATGTGTGTCCACAGTCGCCACATCTTTCCATTCAGACTGGTTAAGAATAAATGGGCACGTTCATGGTCACAGATGATCCAGTAGTCAAGCCCTCCGACCTGGCGAGGATCCTTGTCTCCGCCGTCGAGGATCGGCTTGGCCCGAGTCCACGAGCCAGGGGCGGAGATGTCTTCCGTTGTGGAATAGGCTACCCACATCTTACGTGCACCGGGCACGCCCATTTGATAGATCAAGTACCATTTCTTGTGTGGGGTGAAGTAAAAAACCTGTGGCGCGCAGTAGTAGTCACTATCGGCAATCTGCAGGATCGTGCGCTGAGAGCTATTCGCCTCCTTCCAGGTTTCGAATGCGCAGTACTCGATTGCCGACCGTCCGGGCAACTTGACTGTCATAAAGACGTGCCATTTGCCACCGTAGAAGACCACGGTGGGATCTTTCTGAGCCCGGCTGGGATTGTCGTGCCGTTTCTCGGGACTGATCAGTGGAGGGGAATACTCCCACAAGGTTGGAACATTGAATACCGAGGGTTTGGCCCGGGGAGAATGCTGCTTAGTGAGGCCTTCATCGCCGGTCCTGCCTTGTGGCGACGCTTCTGCAGACAGGGCCCCACGGCACGCCAGGAAACAGGACAACACCACAGCTAGGCCCTTGCAGATGAAAATAAATCGCATCGTGATCTCCTAATGCAAAACCTTAGGCCACTGTCATAGTAGCCTATTCTCAGAGGGCCACTTAATGTACATGAACTATTGTCCAAACGTCGAAATTGAAGCGCTACCCTCATTAAGGACGTCTCTGGGGGGCGGCCTGTTCCGCTTTGGCCTTGAGCGCCCTGAGGACGCCGATGCACTCGATCATCGCTCGGCCGTTGTGGTAGCCGCATTTCCAGTCTTGACCCTTGGCACCGCTGGGGCCGCTGCCGTCGGCGGCGACTCTGCTGTGCCACTCCCCATGCTCCCAATCGGCCAGGTGCTTGTCCACGAAATCGTAGGTGGTCTCGAAGACCGAGCGATAGCGTGTCGAGCCGGTGAGGCGGTACATGTAGAGGGCACTGACTAGGGCTTCGGCCTGGACCCACCAGGTCTTGTTCAGATTGTTGGCCGGCTGACCCAAGGGACCCGCATCGTAAAACCCGCCATGCGTCGCGTCATAGCCATAGCGGTAAGAGTTGTCATAGGCGTATTGGTAGAAACCGCTGAGAATCGAGTTTGATAGACCGGCGACCTCGCAGGCCTTCATCAACAACCAGACGTTTTCGATATCGTGACCATAGGAGACCACGGCATAGCCGGAATCCAGACGCCGGGTCCAATCTAGATCGTACTTGTCGGTGGCGGCCCCGATGGGCTTGATAACCATGGTATTGCTCTCGACCAAGATCAGCTCGCCCAATCGTTCCAGGGCCAATGTCGACTGACTTGCTTCATAGTAGGTGGTCAAGGCCTCCAAGAGATGGAGGTGGGTATTCATCAACTTCATGCTGGCCGGCACACCGAGAGTGCCGATGGCCGTGTCTGGCGGGATACTCCAGTCACGCTGGAAGAATTCCACATAGCCTCCGTGACGCTTGTCGTGGGCCTTACGCTCGAGCACATCGAACAGTTTCGTGGCCAATGCCAGGGCATTGGGATCATGGCCGGCCAGGTAGTATTCGGAGAGGGCGTACAGGCCGAAGGCCTGACCGTAGAGATGCTTGAGCGGCTGTGACTTCTGGTCACCGGTCCGATCGACCTGCCAATAGAAGCCGCCATGCTCCTCATCCCACATCTTGTCTCGGAGGAATCGGTAGCCATGCTCGGCGGCGGCCAGATGGGTCTCACCCCCAAAGCCGCTTCGCACCATCTGGGAAAACAGCCACACGGTACGGGCCTGTGTCACGATCATCTTGCTCGCTCCGGAGCCTGGGACGCCTTGGGCATTGAAGTCGATCAGGTATCCGCCGTAGGTCTGGTCTATCGCTTTGTCAAGCCAGAAGGAGGCGATGTTGTCCATCAACATGGTCTCAAGCCGCGGGATATAGTCGTCGGCCAATTGCGCATCATTGGCGCTACAAGAGGAGGCGAAGAAACTAACGCAACCGATCAGTACACTCAGCGGTCGCGCCAGGGGTCTTGGGGAGATGGTTGCCCTACGCATGGTTCGTCCCTTCAGTACTATGGCTCCGACGCGCGTATTCGGTCATGGCAACGCCTGCTTTGGCAACCGAACAGAGCGAGCCGTGTTTTTGGAAGCAACACACGCCATCATAGAAAATGGCCTAGCCGTCCTCAACGGGGAAAGGATCTTAGAGAGACTCCCACCGCCTCTCGGCGTGGCTCTTACGGAGGGCGTCGATAACCTTCATATTGTTGACCGCATCCGTCAACGGCGTGGGCACGGCCTTATCCTGACGAATGGCCTCCGAGAAGAGATCGCCCTGCAGGGTATATTGGTCTACGATCTTAAACGTCCGCTCCTCAATCTCCGATCCCCGCTGTAACCACAGGCGGCAGGGGCGGTCGGGCGGGGCATTGAAGGGAATCTCGATCTCGATACGCCCCTCTGTCCCCACGATGTGGACCCGCTGATAGGGGGAGAGCTGAGTGCCGCAGGTGAAGGTGGCGTTCCCCTTCGGGAATTCCAGAGTCGCCGAGACCGTGCGATCCGTCTCGAACTGCGGATCCATCTCGAACCACCCCAACACCCGTTGAGGTTCCGCATCAAAGATAAACCGCGACAGGGATATCCCATAGCAGCCAATGTCCATGAGCGCCCCGCCCCCGGCCTTGGCGATATTGCGAATGTTCTCCGGATCGGTATTGAAGTAGGAGAAGAATGTCTGGACCGTCTTTAGCTGTCCTAGGGTGCCGTTGGTCGCCAAGGTCTTTGCCGCCACCCACTGCGGATGGAAGCGGTACATGAAGGCCTCCATGAGTTTCAGGTTTCGATGACGCTTGGAAGCCTCGATGAGAGCCTGGACGTCAAGCACTGTCATGCCCATCGGTTTTTCACAGAGCACGTGCTTGCCGGCGTCCAGGGCCTTAACGGTCCACGGCACGTGCAAATGGTTGGGCAGTGGATTGTACACCGCCTCGATGTCGGGATCGGCCAACAGGTCCTCGTACGAACCGTAGGCGTTGGCAATACCCAGCGCCGACGCGGCCTCTTGAGCCCGGGCCTCGTCGCGCGAGGCGATGCCTTTCACGTCACAGAATCGACCCCGCTGCATCCCCGGAATGACCTTTTCTACCCCAATCTTGGCGGTGCTTATGATGCCCCATGCCACTTTGTCCATGCCGGCCTACCTCTGTCTTGATCTCTGTTTCAAATGAGAGTCTTCTTTTCGATGCCCGGACATACCGCCGCACCCAAGATGACCTCGATTCCATTACCCCTGAACCGACCGATGATACTGAAGGCTGGGTTTGGGGGCCAGCAGATTCATGTCAACTGCGGCATATCGAACGACTGAGGTTGGGTTCTTACCGAAGTTTCTCTGAAGTACAGACGGGAATTATTCGATGTCCTTCTCTGGGACAATCTGTCCCAGTCATGCGGACTTGCAGTTAGGAGTATTCAAGATGATGGGTACAGAGAGAAAGGGCGCGATCGCCTCTGTGATGATAATGATAGCGGCCGGTCTCTGCTGGGCAGAGCCTACCATGGACTGGTACTACATTTCCTTTGACAATCAGCGGCAGATCACCCATCAGACCTTGGGACACCCGCAACTATCGGACCCAATCACGACGAGCGGGGGGGATGGCGATGGATGGCACTATTACCCCGCTTCGGACCGATATATCATGTGGTTTTACAATGGGCCCTATAGTACCAATCACATCACAGAATTCGATATGTGGGCCTTTATTGCCTCAGTCGATTCCTCGCGGACCATCAGTTACGACATTTCCATGGGATGGACCACGCCGGCTTGGAGCGATTCGAGTTCACCACCCTTGCCAAGGGATATGCCGACCTTGGGCGATGAGACCCATTTCATTGTCGAAAACGGTTTTGATTCGGGAGACGACATTATTCTGCGAGAGGGAAGCGTTGAACAAAGTCGTTCTTATAGGGCCCATAATTATAATCCCGCATGGGCATTCGTCAGTGCAAGGGGTCGAAATCTGATGCTCTATCGTTGGCTAGCCCATGAAACCATTCTCAAAGGAGCCGTTGATCCCGGTGACGATTCCAGCGACGATCCCGGTGATGACCCTGGTGACGATCCCCCCACTGTGTCGGGCGCCTGCTGTAATAGTGCGCAAGGGCAGTGTTATATGACGGATACCGGGACTTGCACCTCAGGGTTCAGCTATCGGGGTGATGGATCCTCTTGTGCCGCCTGCACGGCATCGAATGCCCAGTGGGATTTTGGTGATGCCCCAACGTCCTACGGTGTCTACCGAGTCGACAACGGCGCGCGTCATACCATTGTGGCGGGTGTTCACTTGGGCCAGGGGGTCAGCAACGAATCAGATGGCCAACCGGGCGCTGCCGCCACAGGGGATTCGTTGGACGACGGCGTCTCTTTCTTGGGGACGCTGAGGAGGAATCAGTCCGCACGCGTGACAGTGACTGCCTCCACCGCGGGGTTTGTCAATGGCTGGCTCGATCTGAATCTCGACGGAGACTGGGATGATCCGGGGGAACAGATCCTGGGGGATCGGTTCGTTAGCCCCGGGGAGAATGTCTTGTCCTTCAATGTCCCCGCCGCCAGTGGTGCAGGGGAGAGCTACGCTCGCATTCGCTTCAACACGGTCGGGGGTCTCTGGCATTCGGGTCCGGCGGCAGATGGTGAGGTTGAAGACTATCGTGTGACGATCCACGCAGAATACCCGACGCCGCTTGATCTGGCCCCTGTCCCCCCGACGCACCAACTGACCAGCGTATGGCGGCAGCCGGCCAGGGCCGTAGATTCCGCTCAGGGTCGGATCAGTGGAGAGAAGATCGACACCTCCTGGACCCAGGGGCCGCTGGTCGTGGATGACTGGACGGCGTCGAGCCCGCAGGCTATCCAAGGGTTCCGCTGGTGGGGTGTCTTTGAGGGCTGGACGGCGTCGAGCATGCCGGTGCAACCTCCCGTCGCGTTCCATGCCAGTATCTGGTCGGACAGACAGGGCCTGGGGAGTCCCGATGTGCTCCTTTGGGAAAAGACCCTGCCGCATTGGGTTTGGGCCTACTCCGGTCTGATTCCCGATGCGCTGGGTCAGACAGAGGATGAGGCCGTGTTCGAGTTCATTGCCATGCTCCCACAGGATCAGTGGTTCACGCCTGATGAGAGTCCCCATACCAGATACTGGATCGCTCTTTCTGCCCTCTCTGAGGAAACGGCGCAACAGTCTCACCCATGGGCCTGGCTGACGCGGCGGCCGAGCCAACTGAGTCCTGCTGTCATCGTGACGCATGCGGGTTCATTCGAAACCGGTATCCCCGGCCCTTGGCCACCCTTTGTGGGTGAACTGGTGCTTGGCAGCCGGCAAGTGGGTGCCGGATGGGACATGGCCTTCGAATTGATCAGTCAGCAAGCGGCCGATCCCTAAGATTCGTAAAAAAAGGGCCTGTGCCATTCGAGACACAGGCCCCAATTGTCTAGTATCCTGAAACTCCGACACTTGCTCAGAATCCCTTGTGCATCGGTGCCGTCCGTCCGGCCAGCCAAGCGATTTCACCGTCCGTCAACTGGACGCCGTAGATCACGGCATCATCCACGCTGCCGGGGAAGGAACTGGTCTGGGTGATCCGGCTGCCGACGTGGACGCGATCCGACGAGGCCGACAGGTCTCGCACATTCGATTTCCCAACATCGGAGTCCATGGGGACGCCGTCGCCGTAATACCCGATCGTCGTGCCGTCGTAGGTCATGGCATAATGGTGCCACTCCAATGCTGCTTCGTCGGAGAAGATCGTCTCCTCCCAGCCCCAGACGTGGGCGCCG
>JADFMM010000264.1 GCA_022563885.1 Planctomycetota bacterium
GCTCAATTGATCACCATGTCGGGTTTGTGTGATTCAATGCGGGTGACGACCTGCTTGGCATCGTCGGCGTCCACTTGGGCCGTTTTGATGGGGTGATTCACCCGTTGTGCGATTCCCTCACATTTTGCCAGGCCGCGGCTCGCCAAAACGATCTGCTCGAAGACCTCGGGAACCTGGGCACACTTTTGCACCACGACGTTGCCGACACCCCCGGCGCCGATGATCAAGACCTTTGCCAACGTGATCTCCGTATGAAGCTATGCAGGTAGTCCCGGTTTTGGACCCACACAGGATCGTTGTCGTAGTCGAAACACTGAACTGGCTCCATCGTCTTATCGATTACGATTACGACAACGGAGGCAGACAGGCTGGGACATATGCCAGTATGCCTTTAGACCCACCTAGTCTCTGCCTTTCGGAACGATCTTGATCTCGTAGAGTTTCGACCAGTACTTACCCGTCACGAGGAGACGACGGCCCAGAGGATCGTAGGCGATGCCGTTGAGCACATCGGCCCGGGGTTCCCGATCCTTGAGATCGCTCAGGTCAATGCGGGCCGTCACGTGCCCTGTCTCTGGCTCGATCGCGACGAGGTCATTGGTGCGCCAGACATTCGCGTAGATCTGATTGTCAATGTATTCCAGTTCATTGAGATGCGTGACCGGCTGATTGCCGTCCGTCACGATAATCGTGCGTCTAGGATCCAAGCTATTGGGATCGAGGAAGGTGAGGGTGGCGGTGCCGTCGCTCATAATGAGGTCTCGGCCATCGTGGGTCAGGCCCCAGCCCTCGCCGGGATAATCGAACCTCTGCAAGAGTTTGAAGGTCCTCTTGTCATAGACAAAACCCGTGTGAGAACGCCACGTGAGCTGATAGATGCGGTTCCCGAAGAGGGTGATACCTTCCCCCCACATGTGATCGGGCAGATGAGAGCGTTGGAGGACTCTTCCGGTCTCGAGTTCAATCCTGCAGAGTGTCGACTGGCCATAGGTTCCCGTCCCCTCATAGAGGAAGCCCTCGTCGATCGCGAGGCCCTGGGTGAAAGCGCTAGTGCGGTGTGGGTAAGTCTTAACGATCTCACAGCCAAAGAGGGGCGTTCCCGCTGTCTCCTGCTTCTCGGTACAGGAACTGGCCAGGGCCGCCAATAGGCAGAGAAGGAAGATCCCTTGGGACGGGTTACGCAGGGCAGATGTCATGACAAACTGTTCTACCCAAGTCATCACGAGGCCCAGGGCGGTTTGGTCATCCCGAGACTTCGACCATCTCCGCATAGAACTCCGCGTACTTGTCGCGGTCTTCGCCTGCGCGACGTTCGATGGCAAAGCGTGGGTGCTCATTGAGCATGCCGGTGATCAGGTAGGGCACCAGGTAGCCCCACTCGATTTCATCCCTCAGGGGGATCATGTGATCCTGAATGACCCTCAAGATGGGTGTGAGGTTGAACTTCGGGTTTTTGAGGAAGCCCAGGAGCAGCTCCAGGCAGCAGTTGCCGGCGCCCCGACCGATGCCGTAGAGGGAACCGTCCAGGAAGTTTGCCCCGTGTATGATCGCTTCCACGGTGTTGCCGAAGGCCAACTGTTGGTTGTTGTGGCAGTGGATCCCGATCTCCTTGCCGGGAAGGTACTGCTGGTAGAGTTTGACATAGTGTTCAATCTGCTCGCAGTAGAGGGCGCCGAAGCTATCGACGACATAGACAGATCGGGTCGGACACTTGTCGAGCTGCTTGAGCGCTTCAGTCAGGTCAGCGTCGTTCTCCTTGGACACGGCCATTAAGTTGACGGTGGTCTCGTATCCAAGGTCATGCATCCGGTTGGCCAGATCGATCGCCTTGTCCACATCTTTGACATAGGATGCCACACGGATCATGTCGATCGGGCTCTCATCGACGGGCCTGAATTCCTGCTCTTTGACCCGATGGGCATCCAGCATGATGCAGATCTTTACATTCGATTCGATGCCGTCGATGATCTCCGAGATCTTATCATCGTCACAGTACTTCCATGGCCCAAAATTTTCGGGCGGACAGAGGTCCCTGCTGCTGCGGTAGCCAAACTCCATATAGTCGACGTTGGCTGTTGAGACGGCCTGGTAGACCGCGCGAACGAATTCGTCACTAAATCGGTGGTCGTTGATCAGCCCGCCGTCCCTGATGGTGCAATCCAAAACCTTGATTTCTTCTCTGTACATCTGTAGCGACCCTTACACGTCCTCTCCACGGGGTTCCCTAGAGAAGCCCTACCCGTATAGATGTTCCAAAACCACCTCGATGGTTGCTTTGCCAACATCCAAGGCGTACTCTTTACCCTGCTTGTGGATTTGACCAAAGTTGTCAATCAACACAAATCTTGGCCATCTGTCAACAGCTTTCTTGTCTCGCCTGATCAGATCGATCAAGCGGTCCGGGCGAATGCTCTGGGGGAGTGTCACGGGAAGCCCTATTCTTTTCAAGAGGGCGCGCACTCTGTCCAGCCGCGTTGAATCGCTAAATCCCAGTTCCACCTCGATGAGCCCCGCGCCCACGAGGCCGATGGCGATGGCCTCTCCGTGGAGCAACTCGAACTCACTGGCTGTCTCGACGGCGTGCCCGATCGTATGTCCATAATTGAGAATGCGGCGCATGTTTCGTTCAGTCGGATCAACTTGCACCACATGCCCCTTGATGCGGCAGTTCTTGAGAGCGACTTCAGACAACACGTCATACTCGCGCCGCAGGATGGCATCCAGATGGCTCTCCAGGTAGGCGAAATAGTCGGCATCGGCAATCATGGCATGCTTGACGGATTCGATCAGGCCGGCTCGGTAATCCCGGTCATTGACCGTTTCCAAGGTATGCACATCGATGTAGACGGCCGCCGGGTGCCAGAATGCGCCGAAGGCATTCTTGCTGAGACTGGAATCGACGCCGGTCTTGCCCCCGAGTGCGGAATCTGCCTGCGCCAGAAGGGTTGTTGGCACCTGGACGACGGGGACACCTCGCTTAAATATCGCCGCAGCGAAGCCGGCAATGTCACCGACGGTCCCTCCCCCCAGGGCCACAACCACGCTGTCACGCCCCAGGGATGCGGCCTCCATGGACTCGAGGATGGCAGTCACCGTTTGCATGGTCTTGGAGACTTCTCCCGCTGGGGTGATCACGAAGTGGCCTACATTTCTGTCTCCCTGCAGACGCGACAGTTGTCCCGCGTCCACCAGACCCTTGTCCGTCACAATAAACGGCTGTGATTTGGGAAACTGTTCGCTCACGCGATCCAGCAGGGACGTTACCAAGTCACTGCCAATGTGAATGGTGTAGCCGCCTGGGTCGAGCGCGGGGACCTCGATGTGGTGTTCGGTCATGGCGTGTCACCCCTTCAGGCGATGCTGGCGATGTCGAGGACGCGGGCGGCTATCGTCTCATTGGGACGAGACACGGGCGTGGTCACGGGCGCGTCTCTGATCTGCTGAGGGTCGCTCAGGGCCAGTTCCGCGATTTCGATCATCGCCGCGATGAACCGATCGAGTGTCTCTTTGCTCTCGGTCTCGGTGGGCTCTATCATGATGGCTTCGCGGACGATGGAGGGAAAGTAAATGGTAGGGGGGTGGAATCCTCGATCGATCAGACTCTTGGCGATGTTAAGCGCGTGCACGTCGTTGTCCAGCATGGCCTGCGTCGGGCTGAACACACATTCATGTTTGCAGACCCCGTCAAAGGCCAGGTCGTAGTGATCCTTGAGTTTTTCCTTCAGGTAGTTGGCATTGAGAACCGCATTTTGGGAGACCCGTTTGAGTCCTTCTTTACCGAGCATGAGGATGTAGACGTAGGCACGCAGAATGATGCCGAAATTACCGTAGAAGGGCGCGACGTAGCCGATGGAATGGGGCCGATCGTATTCCAGGGCATAGGTGCCATCGTCTCGCTTGACCACCACGGAGACGGGCAAAAAATCGACCAGGTCGGCCCGTACGCCCACCGGGCCGGCACCGGGGCCACCGCCGCCGTGAGGTGTGGAGAAGGTCTTGTGCAGGTTGATGTGAATGATGTCGAAGCCGAAATCGCCCGGGCGGGCCTGACCCACGATGGCATTGAGATTGGCCCCATCGTAATAGGCCAGCCCATCCACGCCGTGAATCAGCTCGCAGATCTCCGCGATGTGAGGATTAAACAAGCCGAGCGTGTTGGGACAGGTCAGCATGAGGCCGGCGACCTCGGGATTCAGATGCCGCCTGACTTCTTCCGGCTCCAAGATGCCCCGGTTGCCGGTCGGCACACTGATCACCTCGTAGCCGGCTATGGCCGCACTGCTGGGATTGGTGCCGTGAGCACTATCAGGCGCTAGAATGTACTTTTTTTGCGTCCCCTTGCTGCGGTGGTAGGCCGCCATGATCATGAGCCCGGTGAGCTCGCCATGGGCGCCGGCCATGGGCTGCATCGTAAACCCATCCATTCCCGCGATCTCACATAAGAACCGATCCATCTCGTAGAGGACCCGCAGCGCCCCTTGGGTCAGCATGCCCCCCATGCGCAGTTGGGGCAAGAGGGGATGCAGGTGTGCGAATCCGGGATAGGACGCGATCCGCTCGTTGACCTTGGGGTTGTACTTCATGGTGCAGGAACCCAGCGGGTAGAAATTGGTGTCCACGCCGAAGTTCCGCCGAGAGAGTTCGGTGAAGTGGCGCACCACATCCAGCTCGCTGAGTTCCGGGAGGTCGGCCGGCTTTTTGCGGAGCAGCGATTCGTCGATGCTGACCGAGCTGGGGACATCCCGGGGACCCATTCTAAATGCCTTGCGCGAGGGGACGCTCTTTTCGAATACCAGCTTCATAAGACGGACTCCAAGGCCTCTGCCAACATGCCAATCTCTTCTTTGGTCCTCTTCTCAGTCACACACACGAGTAGGGCGTTCTCCATGTTGTCGTAGTAGCGGCTCAGCGGGAATCCCGCGGCGAAGCCTTTGGCGATGAGTTGACCCACAACATAGCGTGCCTCGCAGGGCAGATCGAGAACGAACTCGTTGAAAAATGTCTTGCCCCGGAACTGTGGCTTGATCCCCGGTATGGCGGTGAGACGTTCGTAGGCGTAGTGGGCCTTATCGACACAGAGCTGGGCGACCTCGGGTAGGCCCTGTTTGCCCAGCAGGCTCATATAGGCGTGGGCCGTCAGGGCACAGAGCGCCTGGTTGGTGCAGATGTTAGAGGTCGCCTTGTCACGTCGAATGTGTTGTTCACGGGCCTGTAGGGTCAGGACGAAGGCCCGTTGGTCATGCTTGTCGATGGTCTGGCCCACGACCCGCCCCGGCATCTTCCGCACCAATTTCTTGGTCGCACCCATGAAGCCCAGGTAGGGGCCGCCAAAGGACATGGGGATGCCCAGTGACTGTCCCTCGCCAGTCACAATGTCGGCATTCATCTCCTTGGGCGTCTTGAGGATGCCCAGGGCGATGGGATAGCAGGACATAATCAGCAAGGCTCCCCTGCGGTGGGCCATCTCTGCGAGGTCGCTGAAGTCGTCTATGCAACCGAAGAAGTTGGGATTCTGAACGATGACGGCTGCCGTGTCGTCGTCAATTAGCCGATCGTAGGCGTCGCGGTTGACCATGCCCTGCTCGCAGGACGGTTCGGCCAGCGCGATGGCGAGGTTCTCGGTATAGGAGCGAATCATCATCCGGTAGATGGGGTTCACGCTCGTGTCCATGATGACCTTGCGGCGGCGGGTCGCCGACAGGGCCATCATCATCGCTTCGTAGAGGGCCGTGCCCCCATCGTAGAGGGAAGCGTTGGAGACATCCATGCCCGTCAAGCGGCAGATTGAGGACTGATACTCATAAATGGCCTGGAGGGTCCCCTGGGAGAGTTCCGGCTGATAGGGTGTGTAGGCAGTGTAGAACTCACTGCGTGACATCAGGGCGTATACGGCAGCCGGAATGAAGTGGTCGTAAAAGCCGCCTCCCAAGAAACAGGTCAGGGAGATCATGTTCGTGCCGGCGATATCGGCCAATTTGTCCCGCACCTGCTGCTCGCTGATGCCTGCCGGGAGATCAAAATTGTCGTGTCGAAGCTGAGGAGGAATGTCTGCAAAGAGATCCTCCATGGTCATTCCCATCTCGGCGAGCATCTCGTTTCGCTGCGCGTCGGTGTTGGCGATGAAGGGCATGGTCTAGGATTGCTCCGCCAGAAACTGGCCATAGGCCTCGGCATTCATCAGCGTGTCGAGTTCCTGGGGATTGGCCATCTGAACCTTGCAGATCCAGCCCTGCTCATAGCAACTCTCATTGATCAATTCGGGCGCGTCTTCCAGAGGGCTATTCACTTCCATGACGGTTCCGGAGATAGGGCAGTAGACGTCACTGGCCGCTTTGGAACTCTCCACCACGGCCATGGGGTCGTTTTGGGCGAAGCTTGCATTGGCTTCGGGCAGCTCTACAAAGGTGACATCACCCAGCATCTCCTGGGCGTGATCCGAAATGCCGACGGTCGCGCTGTCCCCCTCTACCCTCACCCACTCGTGTTCCTTTGTATAGAGTAATCCCTCTTTCACCATGTTCCATCTGTCTCCATTTAGAATCGCGCAAAGCGCTTGATCACCAGGCTTGCGAGATCGGATTCCACCGTTTGGCCTCTCTCGACGTGTTCGAGGCGACCTTTGCTCACCTGGCCGGGATGTCTTGCCAGGTAATAGATCCCCAGCGTCCTGGTCTCTTGGGCAACGTCTCGATCGACCAGGGCCAGGGCGATCTGCCGATCACCGGTCGCCGCACTGCTCAAGACCCAGCCGACGCAGGTGTGCTCCTGGTTTAGAACGGCATCCCCTTGACGCACCGGACGAATGCCTCTACCGCCCGTGCAGCTTAATCGGACGACCTGAGTAGATTGCCGCTCGCGAACCTGCTTCATCGCCGCTTTGCCCACGAAGAAGGACTTGTCGAGCTTGACGGCCCATCCGTAGCCTGCCTCCAGAGGAGAGATGTCATATTCGCCCGCCAGTTCATGACCATAGAGCGGCAGGCCCGCCTCGATTCGTAGACTGTCCCGGGCGCCGAGTCCACAGGGGGCCAAGCCTAAGGACTCGCCCTCGCTCAGGAGGAGCCGCCAGATGTCAGCCGCTCGGTCACGACTCACCAACAGCTCGAATGAGCACTTGGCACCGGTGTAGCCCGTTCGAGCGACGAGGCAAGGGATATCTCTCACCTGGGTCTCACAGAACTCGAAGGATTCGAGTGAGCGCAGTTGCCCACTGTCACCATTGACCAGTCTGGAGAGAATGTCCATGGACATAGGTCCCTGTAGCGCGATGTCTACCTTGCTATCGGAACCCTCGAGGTTGTGCAGGTCGCGAATCTGAGGCTTGAATTCGAGCAGACGATGGGGATTGTTTGGTTCGAGGCAGTAGGCGTCCTCCAACAACCCCGAGAAATAGGCCTTGATCTTGCTTTCGTTGCCGGCGTTGATCACCAGCAGGTAGAGTTCATCGGCCCGGCGGTAGACGATGATGTCATCGAGCACCCCTCCATCGGCATGCAGGATGTAGGAGTACTGGGCCTTGCCCGTCGTCAGCGTACTTGCGTCGTTGGTGGTGACCGTCTGCAGAAAGCCCAGGGCCTCAGGACCGGAGACCTCCAAGACCCCCATATGTGTACAGTCAAACAGACCTGCCTTTTCGCGGACGGCCCGATGCTCCGCCTTTATAGAGGAAAACCAGAGAGGCATGAGGTAGCCCGCAAACGGGGCCAGGCGTGCGGCCGCGACGCGCTTGAGGTGTTCCGACTGCAACACACTGCCGACAGCGCTGCGTTCTTCTGTCATGAAATCGAATGCCTGCATCCAGCCTGCGGCCTCCCATGGTGAGCGAGTTCTGTGTAAGCCACCGATCATAGGACAATACAGGGGATCGTCAAGCGCCACTGGGGGATACACGGAAAAACAGTAGTCAGTGATCAGTAATCAGTTCTGGCCCAAATCGATCACTGAGGACTGAGCGGACCGAAGACCGGGGACCGATTACTGATTACTGATTACTGACTTCACAGGGCGACAAGACCCTCGACCTTCGTCTATAATAGGGCCGTGTCCCAAATGCCTTCCGTCTGAGAGTCCGTTTGTATGATTGAAATAAACGAAGAAGATCTTCGCTATGCGGCTTCCCGCAGCAGCGGTCCCGGGGGGCAGCACGTGAACAAGGTGAACACCCGCATCATGCTCTGGTTTGACCTGGAGAGGAACACTCAGTTTTCTGCATCCCAGAAGGCGCGTTTGCGGGAAAAACTGTCAACGCGATTGGACAAGCTAGGCAGACTGCGGGTTGCTTCACAGCGTTACCGCAGCCAGCGTGCCAACCGAGAGGCTGCCCTGGTCCGCCTGCAAGCCCTGTTGGAAGAGGCCCTGAAGGAGCCAGCCGTTCGAGTTAGGACGCGCGTCCCCAGATCGGTGATCAGAAAGAGACTGGATGAAAAGCGGCAACGCAGTGTGGTCAAGCGGCAGCG
>JADFMM010000265.1 GCA_022563885.1 Planctomycetota bacterium
TCGCCCGGATGAAAAGTTTGTCAGAAGAACAATGCTCATAAGGTATTGGCAACAAATAGGTTTTGATAAGCCACAAAAAAACGAGGCAGAGAAAACAACATTTTAACTTGTTGTAACACGAATTGTCACGAATGCTGTCGCGTACTCTCACGGGCCGGCTTATACTCAGAGGGCAGCCATGTCAGACCCCTCTGGGGTGCGCAGCAGACCAGGCACACGCAAAGCGTGTGGACAACCGCAAACCTGATGGCCTAAAGGCCCCTACATTACAGGGCCAGCCTCATTCGTGTTCATTCGTGCAATTCGTGGTTTAACAATTCTTTCGTATTTCTCGCAGTCGATTTAGCTGAAATTAGGACGGTAAATCTCATGCGGAATCTAAACAGACTTGGCAGACTAAACCTCAAAGTATGCTTGATTCTCGTGGTGGTCCTGGTCGTCATGGGTGGGTCCCTATTTGCAGCACGCGAGATCCGCAGGAGTATCCTCCGGGAGAAAGATCTTGCCGCCGGATTGGAGGCCTTTGACAACCAGGACTGGCCGAGCGCCGGTAAGTATTTCCGGGAATACCTGGGACGCACGCCAGATGACTTCAACATCCTCAAGAAGTATGCCCAGGCGGAGTTGTCTATACGGCCGTTGACGGCCCGATCCATCAGCCGGGCCAACAGCGCTTATCGCCAAATCATCCGACAGGATCCGACCGACGAAGCGGCCTATGAAAAACTCGTTAGGATCCTGAAAGGGATCGGCAATTTCGAGGACCTGGCCTACATTGCCCGCCAACGGCTCGAGCATGCATCTCAGAATTACGGGGCCCTGCTCTGGTTGGGTGAAGCCCTGGCCAATCTGAATAAGCCAGATGAGGCGAGAAAGACCCTCGAGAAGCTTATGGGGCTGATCGAAGCAGATCCCGGTAAGCATATCGAGTATGTTCAGGCGTGCCTGCTGACCAGCCAGATGGTCACCAATGAAGACACGGCCGGGGGCCAGACTCAGGCCCTGGCATTCCTAGACAAGGCCATTGAGTATGACCCGGGGTCCGCGGAGGCATTGGCACGTCGCGCCCGGTTTTATCGCCAGACCATCGACATGGTCGATTTATCCGCAGAGGATGGCATGGCATTGGCCCGTCAAGATCTTAAGGCCGCGGATGAGTTGGGGACTGATAATCCTAGGGTCCGTTACTTCCTGGCGTCGGAATGGCTGGCTCACGGTGCGTTTGACCGGGCTGCTGCTGAGCTGCACGCCGTTGAAGATCTCCCTCAAGAGGTCCTGGAGGAGCACTTCCTCGATATCCATGACTGGACCACGGCAAGATTCCTGCTTAAGGCCGAATTGTTTATACGCCAGGAAAGGCGTGCAGAGGTCGCTTCTCTGGCCGACGACATGCTCCGGGAACTCGATGAGACCAAACACAGGATCAGGATTCTGCCGGCGGCTGTCCGTCTTTATCTTATGGCTGGGAACGTGGGGGCTGCCAGGACGTGTTTGGATGAGTACCTGGACTCGTCCTACAGGCTGCAGGTCGGGATGGATGAAGAGCGACTGAACCTAAGGTTTCTGCAGGCCCTGGTAGCCCGGTCGGAAGGACAATTCTATCAAGTCATTGATACGCTCCTGACGGCCGGGGTGACGGACACGTCCCTTCCGGAAGTGTGGCGTCTGCTGGCAGAGGCCTACAGCCGGACCGATCAAAACCGACGTGCCGTGAACGCCCTGATAAACTACCTCCGCATCCGACCGCGCGACCCGGAAGTGACCCTGGAATTGGCTAAGGAATATCTCAAGGTGCGGGATTGGAATAGGGCCTATGAGACCGCGCGGCTGGCCGAACCTTTGGATCCCACCAATATCATTCTGAAGCTGCTCCGCATTGAATCGAGCATCTACCTGACTGTAGAGCGGGAACGTACTATAAACAAGGAGAGACTGATGGCACTGTCGGATGAGCTGGCCTCCTTGCGCCGGAATCATCCGGAGCGCGTGGATATCCGCATATTGCAGGCCGTCAATGCGGTGTATCTGGAGCAGCCCGAGCAGGCAGAGGCCGAACTGAAACTGGCGATTAAAGAGTGCGACGACCCCCTGCGCGCGGAGATGCAACTGGTGCGTCACTACGGCCGTTTAAAACGCACAGATGATGCAATTCAAGTCTGTAAAAGTGCCTGTGAACGTCATGCCGAGAATGAAGAGCCCTGGCTGTCGCTTTCGGGTCGTTATACGGTTACCGGAGACCACGCCTCTGCATTGCAGTGCCTCAGACAAGGCCTGGAAGTGGTCTCCGGCCAATGGGAAAAACGTGCGCTTTCGATGCGATTGGCCGTTCTGGAAATCATGCACGGTGATCGATCGGTGGGCATTCAATTGCTCCAGGCGCTGGCGGAACAGGACGATCATGAAATCCGGGCACGTTCATTGCTTCTGAGTATTCGGGCGGTTCAGGAAGATCAGATCCTGGCGAAAGAGTTGACTCAGGAGTTGCGCCGGGCGGAAGGGGAGAGCGGATTGTGGTGGCGTCTGCATCAGGCCTTCCTGTATCTGTCCTCAGAACACTGGCGTTCCCAACAACAGGACATCATAGCATTGCTGCAATACTGTATTGACCAGGATCCGGAGTGGTCGGCGCCTCCGCTCCTGCTGGCCGAATTGTACGAAAAATTAGAGGACGTTACGCACATGGAGGACGTTTGCCGGCAGGCATTGGTCCGGAATCCTTCGGCAACCGATATTGCGGACCGCCTGATCACCCTCCTGGAAGAACAGGGGCGTTTTACCGAGGCGGAAAAGGTGCTGCAACAGATTGAGGCTAACCCTGAGGTCACCAGCGCCTGGCGCGTACGCACGGCCATGCGGGCGGGCGAGTTTTCACGGGCGATCACAGAGTTGAAACTCAGGATCTCAAATAACGATCGGGATGCCAATTCTCGTGTCTTGCTGGCACGACTGCTTTACTGGCAGAATAGAAACGCCGAGGAGGCGTTGGCTTACTTGGAGGAGGCCGAAGCCCTGGAAACAAGCTCCATGGCATTGATCGCGGTTAAGGTGTCCATCCTGAGGGCAGAGGGCCGAACAACTGACGCTCAGCAGATCCTGGATGATTACGTGGCCAATACCACTCATTTCAACGCTTATGTGATGCGTGGTGCCTATCTGGCCAAGGAAGGTGAATATGAGCGTGCTGAAGCGGATTATCGCAAGCTGACCACGTTTACCGATCAAGGGGTCGCGGGTTACGAGTTGCTGAGTAACTTTTACGCCAGACAGGATCAACTGGATCAGGCCATCGGGACCCTGGAGGAAGGATTAAATGACTATCCTGATAACCAGCGCTTGCAGCGAGCGCTCATGAAAGTGCTGTTCTTCCGCGGAAACGAGCAGGATCAGTCCCGGGCTGTAAAGATTCTTAGTGCTCTGGAAGAGAAATTGGCCCTGGATCCTGAATTGATGAAGTACCGCGCCTTTTATCTGTTAAAGACGCCCACGCCGCAGTCGTTGCAGGCTGCCCGGCAAAAACTGGAGAATCTGGTCAAGTTGGAACCCACGGCTGTGGATGCTCACTTGAGGTTGATCGAACTCGCCGTCCAGGCGGGCGAGTTGGAAAAAGCCCGTGACTATGCAACACAGGCGTTAGGTTCCAACCCACGCAGCCTGCCCTTGTTGTCGACCATTGGCCGAGTCGAGTTGGAATTGGGCAATGTTCAATTAGCCCATGAATTGGCCTACCAGGTTCTTCAGCAAGACCCCAATAGTGCCGTGGCACGCGAGATTGTGGTAGAAAGCGCATTCCAGATCGGTGATCGCAATGTCCTGGAGGAAGCTCGAGAAATCGTCAGATCAGGGCTGAATCGTGAGCCCACAAACGAAAACTTGTTGTTAGCTTACGCAGATATTCTTATTAAGTTGGATCGACCCGATGAGGCCATTTCGGGACTGGAGGCTTATTATCGCACGGAAGAGGGAAAGCGCAGTGTTGCAGCCCGGATCGCACTATCGGAGTTGAATCGCCTAAGCGGTCGCATAGAGAAGGCAGTACAGTTTCTCGAGGAGGCCGAAGGGCTAGCGCCAAAGAATCAAAGCGTTGTCCACGCTCGATTCTTATGGTTAGTCAGTCAAGAACAATGGACGGAACTGGAGCAAATCAGTACGCAATACCTTGCCGCCGAGAAACAGGAGCCCGAAATTGTGACCAGAGCCGCCCATATATTGTCAGGGTTGGAGCCGACACCACTGAAGCAAGAGGCCATCACGCTTTATGAGCACGCCCTAACCTTGTCCCCGGCGTCTGTCGATGCTCAGTTGGGTCTGTCCGCTGTTTTATACCAAACAGGAAATCAGGAACGCTCCCAGCAGATCTGCCGGGATCTTCTCCAGAGTCATCCCAATGACAAAAGAGTCCTCAATAATCTGGCGTGGATCTTACAGGAGCACTTTCATCGCTATACAGAAGCCCTGGAGTTCGCTAACAAAGGCCTGCGGTTGAGTCCCGATGATCCAAACATTCTGGATACAAGAGCGACCATTCTGTCAAAAATGGAAAACCGGTTGGCCGACGCCAAGGCAGACTTTCAGAAACTTGTGGATTTGTTACCGGAGGGAACCCATCAGCATGCAAAAGCGCTGCTACAGTTAGGACGTGTGTGTTGCAAGCTCAAGGAGACGAGTCAAGCCACCCAACACCTGAAGGAGGCATTGGCGATAGACCAAAAGGTCGACGCATTCTCAACCGAGGAGCGTGCGGAGATCAAAGCAATGCTTCAGGGCTCGGATTCTTAGAAAACCACGAATTGCACAAATGGACACGAATGGGCTGACGCTGTTAGAGTAAGAAGTTCAAAGCAAAAGGGACTTGTTTGTGGAGGAAGGGTTTCATGACTGTTCATTCAACTCATACGGCTGTTCAGTCCACAACAAATAGCGCCGCCGAGACAACTTTGAGACTGCTGAATTATATCGAGTCACAGAACTATAAGGGATACGATCCTTATGATGCGTTGAATAGTCGACTTATCAAGCTAATAAGCTGCAAATCGAAATGGCTCAGGATTATATTTACGCAGTTCCTGCGCAGATGTCCAATAAATCTCCGTCCCGTATTAGGTGTTAAGAAAGAACATAATCCCAAAGCGATCGGCCTTTTTCTTTGGGGGTACTCAAAACTATTCGCTATCCAAAAGAATGAGGATCAACTCGAGAGTATTGAGAAACTGCTCGATCTTTTAGAGCAACTTAGATCAAAAGGGTACTCTGGTAATTGTTGGGGCTATAACTTTGATTGGCAGTCACGGACCTATTTCAGACCAAAAGGGGTACCGACGATTGTTAATACGGCCTTTATTGGGCATGCCCTGTTGGATTGCTACGAGAAAACCGCAAAGCAGCGTGCCTTGGATATGGCCTTGTCCATTCATGAATTTATCTTGAAGGATCTTCACCGAAGCAAAGAAGGAGAGTCCTTTTGCTTCAGCTATACACCGGTAGATAGGGCGATTGTCCACAATGCAAACTTGCTGGGAGCTTCAATACTAATTCGGTTGAATCGCTACCTGCGCGACTCAGAGATAGAGGATTCCGCCCTGGCAAGCTTGTCCTATTCCATGAGATATCAACGTGAGGATGGATCTTGGTATTATGCAGAGACGCCCCATCAGAAATGGATCGATTCCTTTCATACCGGATTTAATCTCCAGGCACTCCGCTATTGTCTTGCTGAGGGAGTTGGCGAGGAATACCGTCCGCAATATGAAAAGGGTGTCCGTTACTATGCCGAGACTTTTTTTCTAGCAGATGGAACCCCCAAGTACTATCACGACAAGATTTATCCGTTTGACATACATTGTCCAACACAGGCCGTCGTCTTTTTCTCCGGCTTACAACCAGAGTACAAAGAACTAACTGAAAGAATACTTCAGTGGATGCTGGTAAATCTGTGGAGTGATAAAGGCTATTTTTATTTTCGGAAATATGCAAATTATATTAATCGAATTCCCTATATGCGTTGGTCCCAGGCTTGGGCATTCCACGCACTAACGGAGTATTTATCTCAAAGTCGAGGAGAGCATAAACATGTCCGAAACGGATTTAGAACAAATTGATATTATGGGTATACCGCTCACGGTCTTAAATTCTTATGAACAGGCCGTTAGCCGTATCTTGGATAGTATCGGCCGGAAGCAAAATGTCTCTTGCGTCGCGATCAATCCCGAAAAGATTTATCGCGCGCGTCGGGATAAGGAATTACGGATGTTTATACAATCGGCTGATTATTGCATCTGTGATGGAGTAGGGGTCGCGATGGCGGTGAGACTTTTATTTAGACGTAAGATTCCTAGAATTACGGGTATTCAACTCTTCTTTGAATTGGCCGCTGGTGCCGAAACGAGAAAATTGAGAATCTTCCTATTAGGCGGATCTCCTGAATCCAATGAAGGGGCCTCTCATAAACTGAAACAGATGCACAAAAAATTGGTAATCGCCGGCAGACATCATGGTTATTTCACGGATGAGGAAGAGGTTATTGCCCAGATCAATAAGTCCCGTGCTGATATGCTGTTTGTGGCTCTGGGATCGCCCCGTCAAGAAAAATGGATAGCCCAATACAGAGACCGACTCAAAGTTCCCTACTGTATGGGCGTGGGTGGTTCGCTGGATGTGTTGAGCGGCAAGGCACCAAGGGCCCCTCATTTGTTCCGAAAGACTGGAACCGAATGGATTTATCGCTTGGCGCGAGAACCAAGCAGGGTTCAGCGTCAGGCGTTTCTTGCCATCTTTGCGTTAAGCGTCATTTGGCACTACTTCTACATGAAGGTGCGGAGCGTGTCAAGCAGAAGCAGAGGTATTCCCTTCGACGTGAAGATCCCAAACGAGTTGACCGCCAAGACACTCACGGATTCCGAGAAAGGGATAGACCTGCACCGAGCCTCCAGCGTCGACGACCTGTTCGAGGAGCTTGATTCTTGTCCGGACCGGTCAGTTCAAGAAAGACTACAAGCGAGTAGAGAAACAGGGGAAGGATCTTGAGGATCTGCGGTCCCTCCTTGAGGCGTTGGTCCAAGGCAAATCCTTACCGCGGCAGTACGGGACCACACCCTCTCCGGTCGCTGGAAAAAGCACCGGGAGTGCCACATCGCCCCTGATTGGTTGCTCATCTATCGCATCGACGGAGACGACGTGATTCTCGAACGAACCGGCTCCCACTCCGAGCTGTTCAGATAGTCAGGATTCGCGCCCTCGCGGCTTCTTTTCGTGGCTCAGATAGAGTTTTGCCTGTCTCGCGTCTTCCAGCTTGTCTTTCTCCTGCTCGACAAGCAACTGTTGAAGCTTCTCGCCCTCCGTCCCCAACACAGCTTCGAGTTCCTCGGTTAAGGACACGGTGTTGATTGTCTTTTTCTTCCGCAATTCGTCCCTTCTCTCATTGTAGGCTCTCCACGCAGGACAACTTCCGACCGCGCCACGGGAACCGTCCCCCAGATTCTTCTTCACCTCTACTGTGAGCTTTGTCACCGTCCATTCCCAACTTGGGTTCCCCCTGAGAATCCTCCGCACCTCGATGTTCACTTCGTCCGCCGGGAGTCCCTGCTTCGTGGCCTGCGAAGCCTCCATTTGATTTCGGCCTTCGTAAGGTGAAGGGGATTCGAGTTCCTTAGCCGTGTTACGGCAGAAACCTATCAAGGGTGATATGACACAGAATCCATAAGAATTCAGTTTTAGGTTTTAAGTTTTAAGCGTTCGGTATTAACTGTACTGTCTTAGTTAAGTTCGTTGATCTACCCTCAATGGTGCCAAGAGGTTACGTTGTTTGTAATGATGAAAACGAGCCAACTCTCTTCGACTGTTTTTTCGCTGCACAAAACGCATCAGCCAACCTGGATGTCTTCTGTCGCAAGCTCGATGCAACAGTACCGATAGCAATAGTCGAATCTGTGGGACCGTGATGGCAGGGGTATATTTTTTTCCCCGACGCGTCTCTTTGATCAAGAACCACGCGGCTATCAAAGATAGCGTTTGATGGTGATGCCAGCCGTTCCAGGTACGCACTTCGTAGTCGGCCAGCCCGGCCTCACTTTTGGCACGTTTAAGACTATCTTCAACACGATGCTCTGCTTTGACGACGCGAGCCAGGGTCGTTAACGGGGTGGCCGATGGCGCATTGGATAAATAATAATCGTACTTCGGGATATGGTTTTCATCCAGGCAGCGAGTCACTACCAAGAGTTCTTCACCGGCATCGCCACGACCTCGTTCGGTGCGTGGCAGAACACGAGTGGTGGCAAGCTCTGCGATCAACGGTCCCTTGTCACCGTCACGAACATCGATGCGAGTCCAAGCGGTTTCCGGGAGTGAGTCACGCCACTCATCGACACGGTGAAACGGTTGCTTGCCAGGTCTGCCATGGCCCGTGTAGGGCATTCCGAAGTTCTTTACG
>JADFMM010000266.1 GCA_022563885.1 Planctomycetota bacterium
TACCCTCGGGGCCGTTGCGAACCCGCTGGTCGCCACCCTCTTTCCGAAGAACAAGATGCATTACTTAAATATCCTTCACGCCAGCTGGCCCGCCGGGATGGTGCTGGGCGGCATGGTGGGATGGTTCCTGGGGGATGAAGGGCTGGGGTGGCATTGGAAAACCCAACTGGGATTATACCTGGTGCCCACCGTCATATATGGCTTCATGTTCCTGGGGCAGAGCATGCCCAAATCGGGGGCGTCGGAGAAAGGCCTGAGCATTGGAGAGATGTTCCAGCAAATTGGTATACTTGGCGGTACCGTCGTTGCAGTCGCTCTAGGCATGTTCTTTAACTCGCTAGGAATCATGGGGATCGGTGCAATTGCCCTGGTTGTGATCATGCTCATCACCCATACCCACGGCGAACGTGGAGACACGCAATTGGTCCTGGGTGCATGGCTGCTCTTCGTGCTTTTCATCACCCATGCCATGGTGGGAGCGGTCGAACTGGGAACGGACCAGTGGATTCAGAACATAACCGGCAACATACTGACGCCCGAGCTGGGTAAGCAGCTGTTTGTATTTACGTCGCTTATCATGTTCGGCCTGCGATTCTGTGCTGACTTCATCGAGAAACGATTGGGGCTTTCTCCGCTCGGCATTCTCTGCATCTGCGCCGGCTTGGCTGTGGTCGGTCTCCAAATGACCAGTCACATCACGACGCTTGCGGGTGCCTTGGTAGCCCTTACGGTGTATGCGGTGGGCAAGACCTTCTTCTGGCCAACCATGCTCGCCGTGGTGGGAGACCGCTTTCCCAGGACGGGCGCCGTCGCGATGAGCATCATGGGCGGGATCGGCATGATGTCCGCCGGTCTGATTGGTTCGCCGGGTCTCGGCTACGCCAAGGATCGATTTTCAGATGAAGCCCTCCAGGAGAGCGCTCCGGCTGTCTACGAAGAATATAAGTCCGAGACGCCGAGCCAGTTTCACCTGTTCGCTGAAGTTCATGGGCTGGATTTGGGCAAGGTCGGTGCCATCCAGGGCAAACTGGTGGACGCGAGGAGAATTCTTCAAGATGGGGGCGCCGATAAGTCCATTGAACTGGCTCAGTCCAAACTGGATAAGGTTAAGTCCAAACTGACTGCAGTTGTATCCGAACGGGCCGCTATTTCTGCTGAGGATGACCCTAAAATAGAAAAGCTTGAGTGGCGCTCTCGTCTGTTGACGGAGAACTCCGATCGGTTGACGCAGCGGCTGGGTGATCTGAAGCAGTTGGAGACCACCCTGGTTGAGAAAAAGGTCCTCACGGTAGGCAAAAAGAGCCGTGATATGAACGCGGCCCTTACGGTGCTAGCGGCAAATGAGACCTCCGTTCATCAGGCCAGCATTGAAGGAGATCGCAGGACGCTGAAGGCCGACTCTGTCATTCCGGCGATTATGGCGGGGATCTACCTGCTGCTGTTGCTCTATTTCAAGTTCACCGGGGGCTATAAGGCGGTAACCATTGAGGAGGAGGGATGAGGCCTGACGGGCTGATTCCCGAATTATTGTGCTAGGAAACTATTGCGATTTCCAGACAGGCGGCCTTCGGGCCGCCTGTTTTCTTTTGGTTGTCGAGAAGCAACAAGGAAGAGACGACGGCTTGAATCACGATCCTTGCCACAGTACAATACCGGCTCATGGCAGGTTGGCAGGCAGGGCATCAAACTGAGTGGGCGTGATGGGACGCTGATTGGACTTGAACAGGTTAATCTTAGGGGCATGAAATGAAAAAGCACAGAGACAGCATGACGCGTCGAGAGTTTGTCAAGGGGACGGCCGGCGCGACCTTGTCCCTCGCGATTGTCGGTACGGGGGCCCATCAGGCGCGGGCGGCCGGATCCGGCACGATTCGCGTGGGTGTGATTGGCTGTGGAGGACGCGGTTCGGGTGCCGCCCGTAACTGCGTCGAGTCATCGAAAGGCGTGGAAATCGTCGCCTTGGCGGATGCCTTTGGAGATCGACTCAGCGGCCTCAAGAACGAATTCTCGGTGCCGAACGATCACTGTTTCACAGGCCTCGATGCCTACAAGCAGGTGCTGGCGCTTGATGATGTCAATATGGTGATCCTGGCGACGCCTCCGGGCTTCCGGCCGCCCCAGTTTGCGGCTGCGGTGGATGCCGGTAAGCACATCTTTACTGAGAAGCCGGTTGCGGTTTGTCCTGCGGGGATAAAGGTGTTCATCGCCGCGGCCAAGAAGGCCGGCGAAAAGGGCTTGGCCGTGGTCGCCGGGACACAGCGACGTCACCAGGCCTCCTATGTGGAGACGATGAAGCGGATTCACGACGGTGCGATCGGTGAGATCCTCTCGGCCCAGTGCTACTGGAATATGGGCGTCCTTTGGGTCGATCGCGCCAAGGAGAATTGGGAGAAGTGGGAGAGCGGCAAGTATAGCGACACCGAGTGGCAGGTGCGAAACTGGCTCTTTATCAAGTCGCTCTCGGGGGACCACATCTGCGAGCAGCATATCCACAACATCGACGTGATCAACTGGGCCTTCGACGCGCTGCCGGAGAGCGTGCACGGTGTGGGGGGCCGGCAGGACCGAACCAATCGTCGGTATGGCAACATCTTCGATCACTTTGGCATCGAGTTCGCCTATCCCAATGACATCAAGACCATCAGCATGTGCCGTCAGATTGCCGGCACCACCAACAATGTCAGCGAACGGGTGGTCGGCACTAAGGGCTGGAGTAGCTGCGACGGCCATATTGAGGGTGAGCATTCCTGGCACTATGAGGGGCCCGATCCGGATCCTTACGTACAGGAGCACGCAGATCTCATCGAAAGCATTCGCAGCGGCAATCTGCTCAACGAAGGAGAGCGGGTCGCCGAAAGCACGCTCTGTGCCATCATGGGGCGTGAATCTGCCTATTCGCGAAAGCAGTTTAAGCGTAGCTATTTCCAGTCGAGATGTACGCTGGACCTCCTGCCGGCGAGCGATCTCAAACTGAGTGATGCCGCGACCCTGGATCCCGTGCCGATCCCCGGTGTCTACCAACTGCCCGGCCTGCCTAGTACGCAAAGGAGAAGGCGGGGATAGTTGGGGGAGGGACCCATGTAGGCTCCCTTGCTGTTGAAGACGGGTTTTAACTACAGACATAAGGAGATCGCTGATGGCGTCATCAGATAACAACAATCAGAGTGAGATGAAAAGCGCAATGAAAACAGTCGGTGTCGTGGGGCTGGCCGGCGCTCTTGCACAGAGAGCTTATGCCTTTGGATCGGGTAAGATTAAGGTTGGCCTGCTGGGCTGTGGGGGGCGGGGCAATGGCGCCCTACGCCAATGTTTAAAGGCTGACCCGGGTGTGGAAGTAGTGGCCCTGGCGGATCTGTTTGAGAGCAAGGTCCGCAGTACGCGGGATAGACTCAATGCGGATGACAAGTACAAGGGGCGAATCCATATCGACGATGAGCACCTCTTCTGGGGATTCGACTGCCATGAGAAACTCGCCCAGACGGAGGCCGATCTGCTCCTGATGGCCACGGCGCCCGGCTTCCGCGGCAGACAGATGCTGGCCGCGGTGAATGCGGGCAAGCACATCTTCACGGAAAAGCCGGTGGCCACCGATCCGGCGGGCTGTCGGCAGGTCATGGAGGCCTCCCGCATCGCCAAGGAGAAGGGGCTGGCGATCGTGTGCGGCACCCAGCGACGACACGAGTTCAGTCGTGTGGAACTGATGAAACGCATCCACGACGGTCAGATCGGCGAACTGGTCGGCGGGCAGTGTTACTGGTATGGAAGCGGCATCTGGTACCGCGGCCTGGGCTTGAAATCCGGGGCCTATAGGGAAAAAGACATGAGCGAATTGGAGTGGCAGTGTCACAACTGGTATCACTTCAACTGGCTATCGGGCGATCAGATCTGTGAGCAGCATATCCACAACATCGACGTAATGAACTGGTGCTTTGACGGCCCGCCTGCCGAATTTACGGCAGTGGGTGGACGCGCCTGGCGGAGTCACAACGCCAAACAGACCGGCACTGCCAAGGAGGTCTGCCGTCACTACAGCGGTGGCGAAGCGGCCTGGGAAAAGTACAACGGTGACATCTGGGACCACATCTTCGCCGAATTCAAATATGCCAACGGTGCCCGCTGCCTGAGTTTCAGTGGGCATAGCCCCGGCACGGGACGCGGTGGCGAGACCATTCTCGGCACCAAGGGCCGCAGCAACTGCAGCAATAGCATTACCGGCGAAAACGCCTGGAAGTTTGAGGGTAAGAACGTCAACGGCATGGACCAGGAACATATCGACTTGATCGCCAGCATCCGCAAAGGCGAGCCGCTCAATGAGGGACAGCGCATCGCCGAGAGCACACTGACCGCCATCGGCGCCCGCATGGCTGCGTACACCGGGCGGAGCTTTAAGTGGAGCTGGCTGCTCAAATCGAGCACTCTGGACATCGTCCCCGAACACGCCCGCATGACCCCCGGCCCCGGTGTGTTTCACTCGATTCCCACGGGACGCGACACGCTGAGCTGAGGTCATACTCCTCATCGTTGTCGTAATCGTTTTCGTTTTCGTAATCGAAGCAGTAGCTAGGTTTGATAGGTTTTTCTCGACTACGACAACGATTACGACAACGACAACGAGCGGGGCAGCGCACAGCAGGTACTGGGGGAATATGATTCTGCGCCAGGCAAGAGAAGTCGCTTGACGAGACATCGAAAACGGCTAAGATACCTGCTCTCGTCGCGGATGTGGCGGAATTGGCAGACGCGCAGGCTTCAGGTGCCTGTGGGCTTAGGCTCGTGGAGGTTCGACTCCTCTCATCCGCATTCCCCTGCGAGTGCACCGGTGGTCGCGGGTCTTCTCAGCCGATTTCTTCGTCAATCCATCCCAGGAGTTCTTCGAGTTCGCCCAGGGTGATGTCACCCATATGGGCAATGCGGAAGGTCTCCTGCTTTAGCTTACCATAGCCATCGCTGAACAGAGTTCCATGTTTTTCCCGAACCGCGGCGATGGTCTTGGCGACGTCGATCCCCATGACGTTGCGAATCGTGGTCAGGGTGTCGGAGGGATACCTTGCATCGCAGAAGATGGAAAACTTCTCACCGGCCCAATGTCGGACATACTGGGCCATTTCCCCATGCCGCTTCCACACTCGCTCCATGCCTTCGTCGATGAGTTTGCTGCACTGGTAGTGGAGGGCCATGATATGGGGAATGTTGGGTGTGACGAGGGTTTGATCCTTGGCGGCATTTTTCGCCCACAATTCGAAATTGAAGTAGTAGCCGCGCTGGGGAACCGATAGGCTCTTTTCGAGCGCCCGGTTGCTGACGGCGGCGACCGCCAGGCCCGGCGGGATCGCAAATGCCTTCTGGACCGATGCGAAGGTCACGTCCCAGCCGAGATCGTCGAAGTGAAGGGGTAGGCCGACCATGGCACTGACGGAATCGACGAAGACGAGTACGTCGGGATGCTTGGCCTTCATCATCTCGCTGATGGCATACACGGGATTGGCCAGGCCGGTGCTCGTTTCGTTGTAGACCAGGGTGACGGCGGCGTAGTTCCCCGCCGCCAACTTTTCGTCGAGGAGTTCCGGCGTGATGGCCTGCCCCCATGCCACCTCGAGGACGTCTGCCTCTCTGCCACAGAGCGTGACCACCTCGGCCCATTTGTCACTGAAGGCCCCGCAGCAGGTGCACAAGACTGTTTCTTCCGGAGCGACGCAGTTTCGGATGGCGGCCTCCCAGATCCCGGAACCGCTGGAGGTGGATAGGAACACGTGCTGATCGGTAAACAGCATGCGCTTGAGCAACTGCACGGTCTCCCCGTGTAGTTGCATGTACTCCTGGGTGCGGTGGCCCAGGGTCGGCCGGGCGAGTTGTTGCAAGACGTCGTCACTGACCTTGACAGGTCCGGGGATAAAAAGCCGTGGTGGATGCTTCCAATCTGGCATTGACTACTTCCTCATGTTTCGGCCTGGTCCAAAATCGTTCTCGCATAGGCGCCAGGTCGTGTAGCTATGCCTCGTTGTCGTGATCAGCGCAGCGTTTGCCGTTGTCTGAATCGATACTCCTAATTGTCCCAATTCACTGTCTCGATCACGACAACGACAACGATCACGCGTGTGACCCGGGATGCGGCCCTTCTCAAAGCTTCTGAATCGTGAGGCCTGTAAACATCTTGGGATAAAAGTAGGTTGATTTTTGTGGCATGCGTTCACCGGCATCGGTGACGGCGATGAGCTGCTCCATCCGGACAGGATTGGTGAAAAAGGCCGCCTGCTGCTGTCCCCTGTCAACTCGATCGACCGAATCATCGATGGCACTGGGGGTGTCTTTCACATAGGTGACATATCCACCCTGGGCCAGCTTTTCGCCATCAATGCCCAGAGATCGTTCGAGAATGAGTTTGTGCAGGATCGAGACATCCAGTTGACACCAGGCATCGCTTTGCTCTGCCGCCACCGCTTTCATCGAACGACGATCCGTCAGGGTGGCCGCGTAGAACGATCCCTTTCCGGTGTAGATGCCGAACACGCTCTGCCCTTGGTCGAACCGGCTCTTCATCTCCGCCAACATCGCCTGCAAGGCCTTCTGCTTGCCGTCGGGGTCCTGAAAGGTCCATTCGGTCAGGGAAAAATCAGTCGCCAGCGAAGCGAGCAGGCTGCCGGTGTCGAATGCCTCAACATTGCCCACTAAGCGGTGTGTGGCCAGGACCACCAAACCCTCTTGGCAGGTATTGGCGAAGGCTGCCATCTGGTATTGGGCCGCCGGGGTGTTTAACTCTTTGGCAAACTGGATGCCCGTCGTGTAACGGTGATGGCCGTCGGCGATGATGCAACTCTTGTCCGCCATCATGCTGACGATCGCCGCCTGATCGGTCTGGGAACCGATGGTATAGAGACGGTGCCGGACGTCCTCGAGATCGGTAAAGTCAACGAGGGGATCCGTCACCATCGCCTTCTCGATCCTCTTTTCCGCGATGCCCTGCTCGTCGCGATAGAGCATGTAGACCAGGCCGAAACGTCCTTTGGTCGCTCGCTTGAGATTGAGCCTGTCCTCCATGGGTTTCTTCATGATCTCTTCGTGTGGCTTGACCGTCTTGCCAAACGCTTCGATTTTGCTCAGGGCGATGAAGCTTAACCGAGTAGAGTGCGTTCCTGCCAACTCAAAGTCTTGGACGTACCCATAGATGGCTTCCTCCTGGTCTTGTTTTAGGGCCCCTGACTCGATCCAGCTCGTCAGGGCCTTCGCGGCGCGGGTGTACTGGTTGTTTGAATCATCATCGTCTGCCTGGGTCTTGCCCTTGATCACCCGGACAATGTTGTATTCGTTCCTCTGGTAGAGCGTCTCCTGTAGCTCCGGGCCGATGACATCGTAGGGCGGGGCAATGCAGTCTCCACTGTTGCCTACCACGTCGGGAGCAAATCGGTACGCTCTAAAAGGTCGTATTTCCACGGTTGAGTCTTGTCCCCCCGATACATGAAGCGCAGATTGAGGCGAGATCGCTTTCAGTCCTCTGTCGGTGCCCATCCGAGGGCTTTGGTCTTGCGGGTACTAGCTCGGTCACCGGACTAGGCGAGCAATTGATCCAGCGCGCCGGCAATCTCCTGCTTGCTGGTCAGTCCCACCCATTTCTTGTGGACCTGTCCGTCTTTGTTGAACAGGATGGTGGTCGGAATGGCACTGATGCCAAACTCCTGGGCGCTGTCGCGAGCCTCGTCAGTATTGATCTTACAGATCTTTGCCCGATCGACATACTCGTCGGACAGTTCTACCACGATAGGGGCCAGCATCTTGCAGGGACCGCACCAGGGGGCCCAGAAGTCAACGAGCACAGGCATATCAGTGTTGTTGACCAGTTCGTCAAAAGACACATCTGTCAGCTCGATCACATTACCTGCCATGATTTTTTCCTTTGTGAAAAGGCGATGGGTTTATATTGAGTTGGCGATCTTCGTCTCGCGCTCACAGGCATGAGAATCCTACAGTATAACGCAGATGCGTCCTTGTTGTCAATCGTCGATTCTCGAATGCGAGGCATCCGGGGGGGACTCTGTTCGACCGAGTTCCTGAAAATCCCCGTTTTTCGCCCTCTTCGAGGGCAGTTCGGCGATCGGTATAGGTGGCTGCTGGGGCCGGTAGGGATCGTCGGGGGCGGCGTCCTGAGGCGATTTTGCGGAGTCGTCCTCCACTGCGAGGATCACGCGGTTGACGGCCTGCGCCGCCGGTTCTTCGGTGAGGGCGGAGACAAACAGGTCGGCGCTGTCTTCAACCTGTTCGACGCTGACGAGCTTCCAACGGACCAACTCCAGTAGGGCCAGGAATTGCCCCACCATGGCAATGCGATGGGGGTGGTGTTCCAGCAATCGACGAAAGGTCATG
>JADFMM010000267.1 GCA_022563885.1 Planctomycetota bacterium
TCAAAAGTCCACGTTATTTCTTGCCGGTCCCTAAGTGGGCACCCGATGTCTGTCGCAGTAGGGGCAACGGTCCACGAGCGATGGTATAGATCACCCAGACAATCCGCTTGTCGTCACCGCCCGGCCGACGCTTCCTGGGCTTGGGCGTTCATTCTCGAGGGAAATATCGGGAAGGTTATCGAGAAATCCGTTCATAGCGAGATGTCCGGCAGTCCGTCGAGGAAGCCAGGCGTGCGCTCTCCGGCGCGGCGGTCGCCGAGATGCCTGGGCACGCTGCGTTTGAGCGATGATGTCTTCATCCGGCAGGGCCGGGCCGCCGTCCCGGCTATCTCCCTTTTCTCGGACCCCCTTTCGGGCCCAATGAAACATAACATACCTTATGGGACCTAAAGGGTGGGGTGGAATTCCTCGTTAAAACCCACACGTAACCGTTCTCACGGAGCTAAGGGGGATTGAGAAGTGAAATGGCAAGGGTGTTTTGAACCGTAGAATATCGAACAAGACAGCAGAATGTCGAAGGAAAGCGAGTCTGATCCCCCTGGAACGGCTCAGCGACTCGCCATCGAAACTCGACCCTCTGATTCAGGAGAAGGACGAATTGATATCAATCTTAAGAGCCCCTATCAAAATGAATCGTCGCACCGAGAGCGAGCGTTTTTGGCTCTGGCAAGGAAGGCGAAGCAGGCCATCCGAGGATGGCCGATGGAGCCTGACGCCGTCCAGAGGCACAAGAAGCCACTCGAATGCAGACTCATTTTGCGTAGGTGCTCTTAGTGGTCAGCGTTAAGGGACCGGCAAGGAAGAATCGCAAGCCAGAATTTGATAAGATTGCTTATGAGGCGGATTAACTTCACCCATGGACATTCCCTTGTTCGATATTCTGCGGTTCAATTCTTGCTCGGCTGGGTGTGAAGCTTTCCACATAGTCAGATAGATCCGGATCCAGCCCTTTCTGTTCCTCTCAGGGCCACGGGTTTGCCCAGAATCTCGCCGTAGAGAATGGCATCCCCGAGATTGTCAAAGCTGAGGTCAAAGGCCAACTCGTCCTCGCCGAATATTGCCGCACTGCCGTCGACGTCTGCGCTTTCAAGCTCCTCTTCGGAGATGTCAAGCCTTTCGAGCTTGTCGCCGTCGTCCTCGATATCGGGACCACTGATGGCTGTCACCGGCGAGCGTTCTATCTTTTCCACAGGCACGTCTTTCATGGCCACGAAACGTTCTAGGACCGTCTTTCGCGGTAGGGTCTGGGCATCGTCCTCTTCCAGCACCTCTCCAAATCCGCCGGGTGCGTAGGCCGCGGGCCTGGGTTTTCTTCTCTGGGGCCGCTCGAGCGTATGTTCCATTTGTTGGTCGGACTCGTAGTCGCCCGGTGGAGGCTGATCGTCAAGCTGGCGTGCGCGAGATTTTTTTCGCGTCTTCTTCGCCTGGAAAATATTGCCGATCACGACGACCGCCAGCATGATGACCACCGTCAGGATGTGGACGAGAGAATTCGAATCATCCGTGCCTTTTAGAGCGACAACGATGAACTGATACGCACACGCGGCAGACATATCGCTATTCCTTGGGCTTCTTCTTGGTCTTTGAGATGGATTCACGCATGCTGGTGTCGGCGTTGATGTTGTTCATGCGGTAGTAATCCATGATGCCGAGATTTCCCTTCTTGAACGCCTCTGCCACCGCCAGCGGGACCTTGGATTCATTCTCGACAACCAACGCCCGCATCTCCTGCTCCTTTGCCACGGCCATGGCCCGGCGTTTTTCCGCTTCTGCCTTGGCCCGTCGCATGTCGGCTTCGGCTTGTTTCGCCTGAAGCTGTGCCCCGATGTTGTCCCCCACGTCCACATCCGCGATGTCAATGGAGAGGATCTCGAAGGCCGTGCCGGCATCCAGCCCCTTGGCAAGCACCGCTTTTGAGATACCGTCGGGATTCTCCAAGACAGTTTTATACGACGCGGCGCTGCCGATGGTGGTGACAATGCCCTCGCCCACGCGGGCAATGATGGTCTCCTGGGTCGCCCCACCGATCAGCCGCTCGATATTGGCGCGCACGGTGACACGTGCCTTGGCCTTGACCTGGATGCCGTCCTGGGCGACGGCATCCACGGTGCTTCGACCCTTCTCCGGATCCGGGCAGTCAATCACAATGGGATTGACGCTGGTCTGCACGGCCTCCAAGATGTCACGGCCCGCCAGGTCGATGGCGGTGGCGGTCTTAAACGTCAATGGGATATTGGCACGGTTGGCCGCAATCAAGGCCCGCACGACATTGGGCACTCGGCCCCCCGCCAGAAAGTGACTCTCCAAGTCTCGAATGCTGATCTGTAGGCCCGCCTGTACCGCGGTGATCCTGCTGAGCACGATGGCCTTGGCATCCACTTTTCGCAACCACATGCCGATCAGCTCCAAAAACGCCACGTCCGCCCGCGAGAGTCTGGCCTGCAACCAGAGTCGAAAAAACTTGGCACCCAACAAGACAATACTGAGCACGACGACTGAGACGATAACGGCGAATACTTTGCCCATAGTAGAATCTAGCATGACCTTTGTCCTTTCTATCAGTTACCCTTCGGTCTCGCGGACCGTCAACTGCGCGCCCTGAACGGCGATGACCTCTACAGATTTACCACGCTCAACATACCCGCTTTCTGCCACACATTCAACCCTCCGACCCGAGAAATCACAGAGACCCACGGGATGAAGCACCGCTTGAACCCGGCCGACGCGGCCCAAGAGAGAACGCAACTCGTCGGCATCCGGCACGCCGTCTCCCTGCGGGTCCTCTGGAGGCGCAAGTAGCATGGCCTTGCCGAATGGCGTCTTGGGAAACACCTTATAGGCGATGACGAGGACGGCCGGGATCAAGACGCCGGCGCTGCCGATGCCGATCCACCCTGCCACGATATTATGCTGGAAAAAGAGCGATATACCCCATATGCCGCAGGCGATGGCCAGGACGGTCAAGATGCCCGCACTGGGAACAAAGACCTCGGCCACCAGCAACACGGCAGATGCCAACAAGAGGAAGAGAGGGAATACTACCCATTCCATGTCACGCCCTCCCGATGGGCTTGACCACCACGCGGTTACCCTGAATGGCCAAGACTTCGACTTGCGAGCCTGCGTCCAGGAAATCCCCCTGGGTCACGGAGTCGACCACTTTCTCGCCGAAGCGCACCCGCCCCGCCGGACGCAGGGTCGTGACCGCCGTGCCGATGTCACCGGTCTGCAAGGGGTCGCCTGCTGCCCGCGTCGGAGCCGTCATGCTAATCAGGCCCCCAGAGGTGACACTCGCAGGTTTGGGCACCAGGACGAGACGGTTTAGCCACCAGAGATGGGGAAGGTATTTGGACAGCAAAAGCGCGGCCAACATGAACCCCACAAACCCCATGGCGATCCCCTGGAGGCCCTCCCGCAAATACTGCCAGTCAAACTCGGTCCGGGGCCAAGGCACCGAATCCGGGGCGTTGTAAACCAGCATGGCGAGCCCCCCACCGACGATGCAGGCGAAACCGGCCAGACCGGCGATGCCGAAACCGGGAAACAGGAATAGCTCGAGGAGGACCAGCACGATGCCAAGAACGAAGACGGCCACCTCGACCCAGTTGGCCATCCCCACGAGGTACTTGCTGCCAATGATGATGGCGAAACAGATCAAGGCGGCCAATCCGGGCAGACCCAGTCCCGGCGTATTGAACTCCATGTAGAGACCCAGCAGCGCGATCATGGTGAGCACCCCGATGACGGCCGGATGGTTAACCCTGCGCACCATCTCCTCCGACCAGTTCGTCTCGAGTCGCAGGGATGGCAGGGCAAAATCCACGTTGTCACGCTGGGCAAGAAATTCGAGTACGCCGTTCATGTCCTTGACCACGGCTCGGGCGATTCCATACGCATGGGCCTGGGCCGCATCCACGGTGAGGAGTTTGTCCTTCTCCACGACCAATTTCTTCGCATCGAGGGCGTAGAGGTTGGGATCCGAGGGGAGATCCTTGGTTTCGAAGTATTCCGGCTTACCGGTGGTCCTGTTTTCGACCTCATAGACTTCGATCTGCATCGTTACCATCGAGCGCAACAGGGCCTGCGGATAGTCGTTGGCCCGGGCCGCTCGATCAAAAGTCGCGCGCACGAAGCTCTCCGACTTTTCCCGTTCCACGCCTTCCAATTTGTCACCCAGGACCATCGGGGCACAGTCGCCGATGGTCGTGTCCTTTCGCATCAAGATGTCATTGCAGGAAACACTGATCATGGCGCCCGCCGAGATGGCCTGAGTTTTGATGTACGCAATCGTCTGAGCGCGGTCGCCAATGTCCTGAATGAGGTATTTGGAGATCGAATCAGCCGATTGGACGAGTCCACCGTAGGTGTCGATTTCGTAGATCAGGTAGGTGACACCCTGGTCTAGGGCGAGCTGAGAGCGGCGTTTGATGGAGTGAAACAGGCCGTCATCGATCATGCCCTCACAGGGAATCACCGCCGCCGTCACGGACGATGCGGGTGTGTTGGGCTCCTCAATCGCTTGGGCGAGGATCTGCTCAGCCCAGAGGCAAAGCAACGCCAAGAGAACGAAGGTAGTGTCACGTTGCCGTTTCATGTTCATCCACTGAATCCGCCGGAATCGAATCGCTGAAGAAGCACGCTTGCATTCAACAGGGTATTGTACCACAACGCCGGCCGGGGGTCATGGGCAAAATGAAGTCTCTCACGCCGACCGGCTACTGAAGACAGAGGCTTCGTAGGAGGTCGCAACCCCGTTCGATCTCGGCATCCGTCGTCGCATAACTCAATCGGAAATGAGTATCTCGTTCACTGAAAATGTGACCGGGGAGGATCAATACATTTTTGGCAATCGCCTTCTCCACAAACTGGGTGCCGAGTTCATCCGGGGCCTTGACAAAGAGATAAAAGGCCCCACCCGGTTTGGCCAGCTCGAACCGGTCCCTCAGGAGTGAGTGGGCCAAATCTCGCTTGCGTCGATACTGAGCGACCAGGGCGCTGATGTCGCAGCTAATCGCCGCGATAGCCGCCTTTTGAAAGGGGGTGGGGGCACAGACAAAGGTGTACTGCTGAATCTTTGTCATCTCCTCCAGTATGGGCTTGAGGCAAGGGTGGGCGGCGCAATACCCCATGCGCCAGCCCGTCATGGCGTAGGCCTTGCCGAACCCGCGCAAGAGCAGGGTCTTTTCATAGTACTGGGCCAGACTGGGGCAGGCGCCGTCATAGCTAAACTGCTCATAGATCTCATCGCTCAGGAGGATGATGTCGTGGCCGCGGGCCAGGTCGGCGACGCTACGGAGTTCCTCCTTCGAATAGACGGCTCCGGTCGGATTGCAGGGAGAATTGACGATAATTAGCTTCGTTCGGCTCGATATGGCGTTGGAGATCTTTTCTAGGGGTAGGCCGAAATCGGGGTAGCTATCGACGAAGACACACACGCCGCCCAGCATGTTGATCACCTGCTTATAGATCACAAAATAGGGGTCGGGGATAATGACCTCGTCTCCCGGATTGATCAAGGCCAGGAAGGCCAAGAACAGACTGCCGCTTACCCCACTGGTAATCATGACCTCCGGATCTTTCCAACCCAGTTCGGCGCCGAGGGATGTGGACAGCGCTTCTCGGAGCAAGGCATCCCCCGCCGTCTGTGAATAGCGATTGTGACCCTGCTCAATCGCCTCAATGGCCGCCTGCTTGATCGGTGCCGGAACGTCAAAGTCCGGCTGACCAATGGAAAAATTGACCGGGTTGTCCAACTCCGCGGCCAAGGCAAAGACCCTGCGAATGCCGCTGGCATCGATCCGGTGGGTCCTGTCTGCGAGTTGATCCCGACACATGCCCCGATCCTATCCGTCCGTTCTGAGGAATCAATCATAAAACGACCGGATACCCGCGCGGGGCGTTTTCCGGCTCTGGCCGTCTGTGAATCGAGAGATTGACACGGATCAATTTGAGTCTACACTATACGCCACGTCCAGTGGAACGTCCAGGCAATGGTCATAAGGAGAAAGACAAGTGGCACTTCAGGTAACAAAGGCAAGCGGGGAAAGCCAGGGTGCCATCACGTTGGTTTTAGAGGGGTCACTGGATTCGAATTCCTCCGGGCAACTCGATAAAGAAATTGATGACGCCTGCTCGGGTGGGGTCCGAACGCTCGTTTTGGACATGCGCGAAGTGTCCTTCATCAGCAGTGCGGGTATCGGCGTCATCATCAAGGCGAAAGAGTCGTTGAAAAAACGGAATATCGAATCGACCCTGATCCACCTTCAGCCCCAAGTCAGACGGGTCTTTGAGATTATGCAACTCTTGCCGACCCTGAACGTCTTTGCTAGCCGTAGCGAGTTGGATGACTATCTGAGCAAGATTCAGGTTCGAATCATCGACGAAGGATCGTCCCTGTCTATGCAGTGACAAGGTGGGTCAGCAGATCTTCCACCGGGAGCGATGCGATGCTGGTCGAACGGTCTGCCTTGGCGTAGGGAATGATGAGGCGTCCGTCGTGGATCAAGGCGCCGCAGGAATAGACCACATTCGGCACATACCCCTCTCGGTCCTCTTCGGTGGGGACGATCAAGGGTTCCGCCAACTGTCCCACCACTTTGCTGGGATCCTCTAGATCGAGTAGCATGGCCCCGATACTGTACTCTCGCATGGGCCCGACGCCGTGAGTGAGTAAGAGCCAGCCCTGCTCGGTCTCCATGGGGCTACCGCAATTGCCGATTTGCACAAACTCCCACGGGTAGCGTGGCACCTGGAGCAATGAGGCACTGTCCCAATAGGTGATATCGGGCGAATACATGATGTAATTGTTTTCTCCGTCGATTCGCGACAGCATGCAGTAGAGTCCCCCTATCTTGCGGGGAAACAGTGCCAGCCCTTTGTTCTGAACATAGGGGCCCTGCAGCGCTCGCACACGAACACTCCTAAAATCGCGCATCTCCATCAGTTGCGATTGCATTCGATTGCCGTTAAACGCCGTGTAGGTCGCGTAGTAGAGACTCTCGCCGTCTTCATGGAAAAACTGAACAAAGCGGACGTCTTCGATACCGTGACTCTCACTCGCCGTGGAGGGAAAGATCACGATTTCGGACAGATCGGTATCTTCCGGAATGTCAATGACATAGTGGGAATCGCAGATCCAGCGGATCTGTTCGGCGGCTTGCCGAATCGAATCCTCCGAGCCCGCCAGCGACGCGAGTCCGTCGACCGCCCGATTCACCTCTACGACGGTGAAGACCTCATCAAGCCGATCCAGAATCTTCAGGCAGGCACCGCTACAGCCCTCGTTAGCGATCAGCTTGCGCTGCAGCCAGTCCTTTGCATAGCGAAGTCCCGCCGCTGGCTTAAGTCGCTGAGCAAATGCGCTGGGCGGATCGAACTCCATCATTCCCTCGGGCAGAAGTGTTCCGGTACGAAAGACGAGAGAGGACACATGCCCTTCCCCCGTGGCCCTTAGGCTCATGAAAAACCTCTGTGCCCCGGGGGGCAGACCCTCTTGGTTCGGGGCGGGCACGATCGAGGGATTAAAGAGTGCGGCCGACTCCACTGAATACTCACGGGTAAAGTAGGCGCCTAGTAGCAACTGTCTTGTCCCGTTAATCTGCCTAGAAATGTCGCACAGGCGGGTGGCCTCTTTGAAGTGGTCACGAAAAACGCTGTAAATGTCCCGATGGCGATGTTCGTATTTGCGCAGTATCTGGGCCCATGCCGCGTCCGCTTCATCCTCGCCCAAGCCCATCACCCGCTCGACGATGGCGCGGATCCGATGCGGCCCGCCCGGATCGAAGAATCGAGTGATAACCCGCCTGTCATCCGACACGAATTCCCCTGGAACGTGCGTAATCTTCAGTTCAGGAACATTCTTACTGGCCAAGTCTGAATTCCTACTTAAAGTTGAGAAAGAATGTGATCCTTGCCGCTAGACCGGGGCCTCAAGTAGAGCGACAGTCCGACCGCCGACGAATCTTTGGGTATGTTTCGGTCGATTCCGGACGCCTCCCTTTTTTCGTCGTCCAAATCGGCGATAAGGGCGGCAACATCAGGCTTTCTGAGTAGCTCCCAGCTCGTTCGGTTGCTCCGAGTCGCGGAGTAGCCGGCTAGACGGGCCGACTCCGCCCCGCGATGAGACTGGCTGAAGTGATGAGCGAATTCGATCTGGCGGGGGTGGTAGAGGTCCAGGGCATTGAGAAACCAGTCGTACAATGGGCGATGGTTCTCGAACTCCAGTGTGCAAATCGAGTGCGTGACCCGTTCGATGGAATCCGACTGGCCGTGTGTGAAGTCGTACATCGGATAGATGCACCACTTGTCTCCGGTGCGATGATGG
>JADFMM010000268.1 GCA_022563885.1 Planctomycetota bacterium
TAAGTGGATACCCCCTTTTAGGGAACCTCTAAAAATTCATTTTGACTGCAAACGGCTGCACTGCCCGCTGCCGGCGTTGTCAGACCAAAATCGGTCCTCGACGGTGAATAGCACCGCCTCCGGCCATTTTGGTCTTCCGCCTTGCCAGCAAGCAGTTCGCTCGTTTTCGTCTGAAAAGCAATTCTTAGAGGCTCCCCTATGGAGTAACGACCATGCGTAAGACTCTATCAGCGCTTGTTCTAATGGCTGTTGTTTTTTGCTCAGTTCCAGTTCGCGGCGCCGACGATTCGCTCCAGGACCAGGCGGCCCAGGTGCTTCGTAAAGCAACCTCGTTCTTCCACAAACGTGTCTCGTCGCATGGGGGCTATCTTTATCGATACAGCGAGGACCTGACCAAGGGAGAAGGGGAGGGTCGCGGGGATATGAAAACGGTTTGGATCGAGCCGCCCGGGACGCCCGCCGTTGGTTTGGTGCTGCTGGACGCCTACGACGCAACGGGTGAGCCCACTTATTTGGACGCCGCTCACGACACGGGCATGTGTTTGGTGCGTGGCCAGTTGCGCAGCGGTGGCTGGGACAATCTCATCGAATTCACTCCGAAACGCCGCGAACGATATGCCTACCGTGTTGATCCTCCGCGGAAAAATGCTCGCAACACGACTACCCTCGACGACAATAAGACGCAATCGGCCATTCGACTATTGATGCGGCTCGACAAGACCCTGGCATATCAGGACAAGCAAATTCACGAGGCGGCCGAATATGCGTTAACGGCTGTATTAAATGCGCAGTATCCAAACGGCGCCTGGCCACAGCGATTCGACGCACCACCAGATTCGGCCGAATACCCCATCAAGAAAGCCCGTTATCCAGAATCGTGGTCGCGCACGTATCCCAAAAGGGACTATAAGGGATACTATACCTTTAACGATAATACCATCGCCGACGTCGTTGATGTGATGTTCATCGCGTACTGGACTTATGGGGACGAGAGATTTCTCAGCTCGGCAAAGAAAGCGGGCGACTTCATGCTGGCGGCTCAAATGCCGGATCCGCAGCCCGCTTGGTCGCAACAGTACAACCTCGACATGGAACCGGCATGGGCGCGCAAGTTCGAGCCGGCTTCGATTACAGGTGGCGAATCGCAGGGAGTGATGAGTGCTCTCTTGCGGCTGTATCGCGACACCGGGGACAAGCAGTACCTGGAACCCATTCCACGGGCCCTCCGGTACCTCCAAGGCTCGAAACTGAGCGCCGGTCGCTTGGCACGATTCTATGAACTCAAGACAAACAAACCGCTCTATTTCACGCGTGGCGATTACGAATTGACCTATGACGATAGCGACATGCCGACGCACTATGCATTCAAGGTCGGCAACCGATTGGATCGCATTGAGCGAGAGTATGAGCGGCTGCGAATGCTGTCGCCGGACAAACTCGGCAAACCGCCCGTGGCGTCAGAGCCTCGAACTTCAGAGAGCCTGGAGAATCAGGTCCGCGAGGTTGTCGCCGCGTTGGACAGCCAAGGCCGCTGGGTCGAATTGGGACGGATGAGGAATTACGGCGCTGATGATGGCACAAGGCGTGTCATCGAAAGCCGTACGTTTATCCGGAACGTGGGGATTCTCAGCCAGTATTTGGCCGCGACGCGAAACTGAGATTCCCTAGGAGCCTGTCGGAGAATTCCGTCGTCGGCCCGAGAGCGAGCCATTTTTTCGCTTGGCAAAGACGGCGAAGCAGGCGATGTTGGTTCTATCGTCGATGCAGCCGGATGCAGCCAGGCGGAAAAGGGGCCGCTCGAAGCCAGATCGAATTCTCCGACAGGCTCTTAGGACTCGTCCGGAAATAAATTACAGAATTATCCGCTCAGATTTAGGTCGTATTTGGTCGTGATCGATTGAGCGGAACCGGAAGCGTAGCCGTTCTACGTTGAGGATTTCGCGATTGAGGAACGGCCAAAGACGGCCTGAAGATGAGATGGAGAAGCGCTAAGTTATTTTCGGACGGGTCCTTAGACCACCGCACTGGAACCAGCACACGAGATCACGGGAGTTATGAGCACCATGACGCACACCTCGTCGAGCCGAATCGTCGGAACCGTATGGGCGTGGCTCGCCCTGGCCTTTCCCCTCGCCGCCCTCAGTCAGGACGTCGAACGTCCTCCGGAGGGGGAGGGCAGGTACGCTCAGATGGACCACGGCCCCTTCTTCTCCGGGACGATCGACACGCTGTTTCCTACGCGGGAGAGCTACACGAACAAGGGGATCGTGATCCGGCTGAGGCGGGACCCGCCGGCCGCCCTCTGCTTCGACACCGAGCTTCTCAAGGTCTCGGCGGGCTGGACGGGTGGCTTCCTCGGCTGGCCGCAGGGACGGGACGGCATCGAGGGCGAGCCCTTCCCCACGGGAGTTCTGAAGTTTGGCACCAAGCCCGAGAGCCTGGGCTGGGCGCAGGGCGATGCATTCGATGACCCCCGGCACATCCCCTACGGACCGCTGCCGCGTGACTGGGCGAGGTATCGTGGCCTCTACCGGCATGGCGAGCGAGTAGTCCTCTCCTACAGCGTCGGCGATGGCGCGGTTCTGGAGATGCCCGCGCTCGAGAACGCCGGCGAGGTAGAGGTCTTCACCCGAACTCTGGACATCGGGAGCCACGCGAGCCCTCTGACCATGCTGGTTTGCGAGGCGACGGGCACCGCTCGCAGGATAGGAGAGACCGTCGCGGTCGAGACATCGGAGTCGGTCACCGCCGTGGGACTGGTCACCGCGCCGCGCGGATGCGCGCTGCGCGTCGGCGAGGGTGGGCGGGTCGAGTTGGTGATCCCGGCTTCCAAGGCGAGGGTACGCATCAAGCTGGCGATCTGGAATGGCGCGCCCGCCGATCTCACACTGTTTCAAAGCGGCATGAAGAAGTGCCCGCCGGCCATCGATGTCACGCCACTCCTGGCGGGAGGCCCATCGCTCTGGCTGCCGGTGCTAGAAACGAAGGCCACCATGGGTCGGGGGCCCGGGCCCTACGTCGTCGACACGATCACCGTGCCCTACGAGAACCCCTGGAAGGCGTACATGCGTCTGAGCGCGTTCGATTTCTTCCCCGACTCCCGCCGTGCCGCGGTGGCGACGTTCGACGGCGACGTGTGGATCGTCTCCGGAGTCGGCGGCACGCTCTCGGAGATCACCTGGAAGCGCTACGCGACCGGGCTCTTCCAGCCGCTGGGGCTGCGCATCGTCCGGGGTTCGATGTACGTGCTGGGCCGCGATCAGATCACCCGACTGCACGACCTGAACGGCGACGACGAGGCGGACTATTACGAGAACTTCAACAACGGCTGCATGGTCGCGCCGAACTTTCACGAGTTCGCGATGAATCTCCAGACCGACGCGGAGGGGAACTTCTACTACGGAAAGAGTGCGTCCTGGCCGCCGAACATCAAGACCGACCACGAGGGTACGCTGCTCAAGGTCTCGAGAGATGGCTCGAAATTCGAAGTCTTCGCCACGGGCGTGCGTAATCCGAATGGCATGAGTATCAGCCCGGACGGAAGACTCGCCGTCACGGACAACGAAGGGCACTGGACGCCCGCCTGCTGGGTCGGCTTCGCCAGGCAGGGTGATTATCTCGGCATGATCACCACCGCCCACCGGAACCCCGTGCCGACGGACTACGTGAAGCCCATTACCTACCTGCCGCGGGACCTGGATAACTCCACGGGGGGAGTCGTCTGGGTGACGAGTGATCGCTGGGGGCCGCTCCAGGATCAGTTATTGGTTCTGTCCTACGGGAAGTGCTCTCTCTTCCAGGTCCTGATAGACGAGGTGGAGGGCCAGGTGCAAGGCGGCGTGATCCGGTTTCCTCTCCAGTTCAATACCGGCATCATCCGCGGCCGCTTTAACGACGGGGATGGACAGCTTTATGTCTGTGGCCTGAGGGCCTGGCAGTCCTCCGCGAACCGGGAGGGCGGGTTCCAGCGCGTGCGCTACACGGGCCAGGCCATGCACACGGTGGTCGAGTCGCGCGCCACGCAGTCGGGAGTCCGGCTCACGTTCACCCATCCTCTGGATCCCGCCGCGGCCTCGGATCCCGACCGGTACAGCGCCGAGCGGTGGAACTATCGGCGGACGGAGCAGTACGGATCGCCGGAGTACTCCGTGACCCACCCTGGCCGTCGCGGTCGTGACCCGGTCGAGATCAAGTCGGCGACGCTCGCGGCGGACGGGAAGACGGTGTTCCTGGAGATTCCGGACATGAGGCCGGTGCACATGCTCAGAATCCGGTGTAGGATCCGGGCCGCCGACCGATCGCGGATTTCGCTGGATATCTATTCCACGATCCATCGTCTGGCAAGCTCCCCGTAGTGACATCGTGAGTGTTCCTGTAGAGGGCTGAGAGATGACTTGAACTGCAGAATATCGAACACCGAACCGCAGAATGTCGAAGGGGGCGAGGCCGACCTTGAGGAGTTGCTCTAATGAACCGGTCGGAATCTATAGAACAGCAAGACAACGAACGCAAGCGTAGGGCAGCCATGATCTTAAGCGACAGCCACTTCATCATTCGACATTCCTTGTTCGATATTCTGCGGTTCAACTCGTTCAATAACGACGGCTAGATGTTACACTCACACTTCAGGTGACAAATGCCCGACAAGACTCTTTCCCGACAACTCACCCATACAGCCGTCACCGCCCTACTGCTCATTGCCCTGACGCCCCCCAGCAACCTACTAGCCCGCAACGCCCTGGCTGAGCGTCCCGAGTCTCCGGCCTTACCACCGGCAACGGAGGAGGAGATCGTGCCCGGCCTCACGGTTACTTTCGAAAATGCCTCCGGCAAGGATGTGCGTGACGCGCGACTGGCCGCCATCTACGTCCCAGCCGGCGCGTCTCCGACTCCATTTCTCGAGCCCGGTCCATTCACCGCAATCTGGGAGGGCTTCGTCAACGCCGATATCGGAACCGACTGCACGTTCAGCGCCCGGGGGCGCGGCAGGCTGACGATCACGGTCAACGATGAGGTGGCGCTGGAGGCCGAGGGCGACGACTTCTCCGCGGCTGTGGGTGAGGAGATGTTCCTCAGGAAGGGGCGCAACCGCTTCGTCGTTCGTTACGAGAGTCCCCGCGCGGGCGATGCGTTCGTCCGCGTCTTCTGGGTCTCGCCTGACTGGTCCATCGAGCCGGTCCATCCCACCCGCGTCAGTCACGACGCGAACGCTCCTTCCCTGAGAGCGGCGCGTCGTCTGCGCGAGGGACGTGAGCTGATGGCCCTGCGACGCTGCCTCAGATGTCACGAGCACGAGAGGAGCGGGATGCCCGAACTGGAGATGGATGCGCCGGATCTGTCCGACGCAGGCGCTCGACTCCATACGCAGTGGATGGCTCGCTGGCTGCTCGATCCGCGGGCGCTACGATCGGCGGCAACGATGCCGCGGCTACCGGATCTCACAACGCAAGATGCGGCGGACATCGCCGCCTTCCTGGCTCGTCGGAGAAAACCCGGCGCGCAGCGCGTCGAAGCGTCCGGCGATCGAGCCGAGGCGGGAAAGAAACTCTTCGTCGCTCTGCGCTGCATCGGTTGCCATACGCGCCCCGATGGCCCTCCGGCCCCGGACCGGATGCCGCTGGACCTGATCGCGGCGAAGTGGCGCCCGGAGGCGCTGCGTGCCTTCCTCCAGCATCCCGATCGACACTACGCATGGATCGAGATGCCCGACTTCGGGCTGAACGCCGAACAGGCGGCGGAACTCGCGGCGTTTCTGCTCGCCCACTCGAAGAAGGAACTCCCGGGCGCCTCGCTCCCCGCCGGCGATGGGGATCGCGGGCAGGCGCGTCTCGAGACGGCGGGTTGCCTGAGCTGTCACACGCTCGAAGGCCTGACCGACCGCAGCCGCGCTCCCGCGCTGGCGCGGATCCCGGTCGCCGGCTGGCAGCGCGGCTGCATGGCGGAGAGTCCCATGAACACTCCCGACTTCGCGTTGAATGAGAGCGAACGGCAGGCGATTCTGGCCTTCGCGGCAACCGACCTTTCGTCGCTGGCGCGGGCCGACCCCGTCGAGTTCATGACGCGTCAGGTGAAGGCGCTTCGGTGCATCGCGTGTCACCGACGGGACGACCAGTACGATCTCTGGACAGACCTGCGTGGAGAGATCGAGGCAAACGTGAATCCGCAGGACGCGGTGCTGGCCCCGTTGGCGCCGCCGGCGGAGCCCTTCATTCCTTCGCTCACCTGGGTGGGTGAGAAGCTCAAGCCGGAGTGGTTGGCGGCGTTCCTGGGTGGAGAGATCGAGGAGCGTCCGCGACCTTATCTCGGGCTTCTGCGGATGCCCGTCTTCGCGTCGCGAGCAGCGCTGTTGGCGCGTGGCATGGCGTTCGAGCATGGCTCGTCACCCACGAGTCCTGAAGAGCCGGCGCCCGATCCCGCGCTGGCGGAGATCGGACGGCAGCTCGCCGGCCCGAGGGGCGGGCTCGACTGCATCGCCTGCCATGGCATCGGTCCCCGGGGACCGACCAAGGTGTTCGATGCGCCGGCGCCCAACTTCAAGCTCGCCCGCGCTCGGCTTCGCAGGGAGTACTTCGTCCGCTGGATCGAAGCGCCAGGGCAGGTGGAGCCCGGCACCCGGATGCCCCAGTTCTTTCCCACGGGGCAGAGCGCTCTCACGGAGATCCTCGACGGCGATGCACGCCGCCAGATCGAGGCGCTGTGGAACTACGTCCTGGAGGGGGAAGGCATTCGCCCGCCGGATTGACGGCGCGGACTGCGAGGCGTGAAACACAGGGGACGATCACCCGAAGACCGCCGCGGGGTTCGGCTACGGCTCGCGCTGACGACTCGAGCACTTCGGATTCTCCAGGAAGGTCACGCCAACGCAAAGGAACATCGGCACGGCCGCGCCCGAGATGAAGGCCACATCGTAGCCTCCGCCAGCGGCCTCCGCGAGGTCGGAATCTCGGGTGGCCCTGAGCGAGTCCTTAGTAGTTTATCGGCTTAACTGAAAACAAAACGTACTTGACGAATAGTCGGCCTAGTGTAAAGTACGACCCTGGTTATTCGAAAATCTGGCTTGATCAAATCGCATCTGCATGGAAAATCCGGAACATCGTCTGGCTTTCTGGTGTCCGGCGCGTGGGAAAAACCACCCTTGCTGGTCAAATCGAAGGCATACACCACCTAAACTGCGATCTGCCTTCAGTAAAGAGGACTCTTGCTGACCCCGAGTTCTTCCTTGAATCCTGTAGCGAAGACACCCTTGCTCTTGATGGGATACACAGAATCCATGACCCAAGCAACCTCCTCAAAATCGCTGCAGATGAACACCCTGATATCAAGATTCTGGCCACTGGCTCATCAACATTAGCTGCGACCTACAAATTCAAAGATTCGTTAACAGATCGTAAACGGTCAATCCATCTGCCTCCAGTTCTCTGGCGGGAAACTCAATCATCATTCAGCATAAATGACCTTAATCGACGCCTTTTACACGGGGGGCTGCCCGGTCATCTGCTCTCTAAAGACAACGAGCCGGCCTTCTTCGAGGATTGGATAGATAGCTTCTACGCAAGAGACATCCAGGAACTCTTTAACGTCAGAAATCGAACAGGATTCATAGGCCTCTTTCATCTACTGGGGCTCCAAAGTGGCGGTATCTTGGACATCACATCGCTTGGCAAAAAAACAGGCATCTCTCGCCCCACCGTGATGTCGTACCTTGATGCCATGGAAATAGCCCACGCCCTCTATCGGCTGCCTCCCTTCTGTGGTGGGGGACACCGTGAAATCATTAAGCAGCCCAAGGCCTATCTCTTCGATACCGGATTTGTATCCTATATCCGAGGTTGGGAAACCATACGCCCTGAGGATGCCGGTTTTCTCTGGGAACACCTTGTGCTGGATGAACTCCGTTTTGACTTCTCAGCGCATTCAGTCCACTATTGGCGAGACAAAAGCGGCCGAGAACTGGACTTTATCATTGACCGAGGAGGTGGCAACGTAGATGTGTATGAAGCCAAATATCGCCCGGACGCATTCGAACCAAATCACATCAAAAACTTTCGATCGCTGTATCCTTCCGGTCAAAATTACGTCATCTGTCCATTCATCCGGAAACCGTATCAGCAACGATTAGGTGGCATTACAATCACATACACCTCACACCCCATAACGTAAAGTACAAGGTGTAAAGTTTAAGAGTGCCTATCAAAATGAATCGTCGCACCGAAAACGAGCGTTTTTGTGTCTGGCAAGGAAGGCGAAGCAGGCTATCTGAAGATAGTCGATGCAGCCTGACGCCGTCCAGACACAAAACAAGCCG
>JADFMM010000048.1 GCA_022563885.1 Planctomycetota bacterium
TAATGTCCCTTACTAATGCCCCCCCTTACTAATCCCTGTCAGGAAGTATTTACTCATACATCGAGTTTTCAACAGTTTCCGAAGAATCTGCAAAGTCAAGGTCCTCGGGTAAGCGTCGCACTACTTCTGGGATCTTATCAAGTACTTTCGGATAATCGATTTCATATATGTATTGAGTGCTTCTATCAGCTCCCCTCAAAGGAGTTTCCCAAACCGCAGCATGAAACCATGGTGGGTCTTCCGAGACACGTATTCCGTTAGTAGGCGGCCTGTCTTCATACTTATTCAATACTTCTATCCTATTATCTGCTAGTTTTCTGAGCACAAAAAGCTCAGCACGTTCTGTTTCTGTGCCATAAGCAACGTAGTCTCTGTATACGTCCTTCATCATGCCGGCAGGATCAACTCGATACATAATTAAATCAATTGTATCTCCATGGTACCTCTGTAGTCTTTTTCCATTAGCGTTTTTTGTAGTAACACTCCATTGATAAAGGGAACCGCCAATTGTCGCATAATCTGACAATGAGTAATCGAAATGCTCGTTTGACCGAAACAGTCTCGCGTACAAATGAGTATCGACGATGCGACTCCTAACAAAGAATTCTCCCCCACTAAAATACATCTTTCCACTCACTACTATATTACTTTCCTTTTCATTACTCTCTATTTTATAACGGAAGGAGATTTCAACAGCATTAGGCTCAAGGATACTATCAACTATCCGACGAAAAAACTGTCTGCCCAGAGGTTTATCGTAGGCGCTTGCACGTTCTCGCATATGAAGCACTAGCTCATGGTACTCCGGGGAGGCACTCTCCGGAAACCGTTTCCGAAATCCATGGGTGTCGGCTGTAGTAGCGCCCGATACAGCAACAAGTGCCACTGTACAAATGCACATTCTTGAAACACTCATAACATGCTCCCAAACACAAAGTGGTGAATAAGTACTACATTACAGTCTGACTCTACGCGCTTAAAATAGAAGAAGCCTTCTTCTCAAATGCCAATATGCAGGTCTACTAAACTCCTCTCTAGTGTTAAGGATATTGGTTTGTATTTCTACTGAACTGGTAATGAGGTACCGGCCTTCTCCAGCCGGGAAAGGCCCCGGTACCCCGCGGCGTCCCTGAGGGATTGTTGGTGTCATGGTAGTCAAACACGCCGATATGTTTGTGGTACCCTGCTGCCTGCAACAGCCCAGAAACGAAAGAATTGGAGTTATAGCCGTCCGCCCTCCTTCCCGCGAAGCTTTCCGGAAAAGGGTGATACAGCATATTATCGCTATAGTTATCGTAGAGGTGTAACAAAGCAACAACACTGACGATATCTATACTTGGCCCCATGTTTGTTCTACCGCCACGGTGAAGGTCCCTCTCCTCTGCCATCAAGTCATTCAAGCATATCGAATTGCTGCCATCGCCTGTTCCTAGATTGTCATCCTTTTCACTATCATTTCTCTTTTCGAGCAACCTACGCCCGTCATCAGAGGGGCCAGCACCTAGTACCACGTACTTTGTTTCTCCGTACGGCTCCATGAGCTTAAACCCTTTTAAATGCCTGCCATACCATGACGCTCCCACACTCTTATCTATTTCAATCCTTAAAGCAGTATGCATGAAGCCCGAGTCCCCGATCGGCCGCCAAACGATCCACATTCTCACGCCAAAGTCGTTATTTGGGTCGCATGAAGCCAGCCCCATTGGATCTACTAGATTTACTGGGTTGTTCCCAGTATACGCATACCAATTCATCCCATCCCCGTACCCAATAGGATCGGTCTGCATGAAGCGGCCGATATAGGGATTGTAGTACCGAGCCCGGTTGTAGTAAAGCCCGGTCTCCACATCGAAGCGCCGGCCGGCAAACATGTAGGGATTGGTGTGATTGGGATCAGACGCGGCGCCGAGGCCATAGATCGAGTACTCGTAGGTCTGAACCGAGTTGCCGGTCGCATCGGTCAGGGCCACAACACTGCCCAGGCCATCGGTGTGATAGTAATAAACGGCATTGCTATCAACCACTTCGGTCATGGAGATGGGCTCGTCGATGCCGGGACCGTAGAGGTATTTGCGCAGGAGGTCTCCATTATCCGCATATTCGGCCAGGACATTGCCGCCGTCGTAGGTGTAGTGGGCAATAAACCCGTCCACCTCCTTTTTGATGCGGCGACCACTGGGATCATAGGTGTAGTTGGCAGTGCTCCAATTCGCCGGAGGCATAGTAGGAGGAGCTGGGGGACCGGGGGCTCCGCTCCACTGCACGTAGTCCACGCTGCCGGCGTCATCGCCTTCCGAGACGCTGCCGTCTTTGATGTAACGCCATTTCAAGGTGTGCGTACCGGAACCGGTCAGATTGTAGGTCTTTTGCTGCCAGGCGACTTCACCGCTGATCTTGGCCTTGAACACGTTGTCTATGTAAAACTTGAGGTAGTCATAACCCGATTCCGATGAGACCTTCCACCAGAAGCTCACCGTTTCTTCGCCGTCGATAGTGGTCTGTAGCCAGGACTCTTCGTCATCAGTGATACTACCACTTTCGCAGGAATCGCCATCGTTGTAGGATCCGCTGAACGTACGTCTCCAGTTGCTATCACCACCGGTGGTGTAGCTTAGATCCGAGTCCAGGGCCTCGGCCAGGGGATCCGGCTGTGGCGGTGTCGTGCCCGGACCTTGCAAGTAGTCCACCCAGCCCGCATTGGAACCTCCACGAAGGGCGAAGGGGTCAGGTCTAGTTTTTTGCACTTTTTAGTAACCTCTAGAGTTTCCTGTGCTTCCGAGGAAGGCCCAGCTAGGGGCAGACGTCCAATTATGAATCATCGTCACAGTTGGAGGCATAAGGTGGCATAAATAAGGTGGCATAAAGGTCAGACATCAAAATAACAATTAGAGGCCAATGCGCATACCGTATTCTCACTACCCGTGCAGACTGCATGGCGTCGACCTCACCAATTTCGTTCCTAAGAGCCCCTAACAAAAGCATAACATGCCCGCCGATCCCTCGAAACCTCTTAGTCCTACGCCCGTGGACAAGCCAGCCTGAGCGAAGATGCTTGCTTCGAGAGCATAGGCCGGCGTAGACCACATGGCGTCCTGCAAAGGACCGCTCTGCGTCAGCAGGTCAGCGTAGGACGTACTCCAGCATCGCAGGAATCGCTAGAGCGAACGGCAGCTTCCTATAGACGTCTTCATGCTTCGCGTCCCTTCGTGATCTTCGTGGTAATTCAAGTCCCAATTCAGGCAAGGTTTGAACCCTCCACGTCCTCAGCGATCCCTGCGAGAGAAAAAGTCCATGCATTTAGCCGAAGTCCGGCGGAGCTGCGGCAGTTTTCACCCCAACGCAAAATCTGCCAGAGAATCCGGCAATTTTAAGGTCTTGCTAAAACTTGCCAGAGAGCGGTTTAACCCGCCTGACTGCTACCCATCTCTCCCGGAAGGACCGATTCGAAATGAACATGGGGGGAGACTTTTTCCGTATTTCAGGTATTCTAAATGCCTGTGCCCTATGCCAGGGGCCTCGGACAGACGCGATCCCCGCCGAGTCAACTGGGGATGGATTGTTAGACCAAAGGAGTCAAAAACATGAAAGGCAAGTGTTTCCCTGCCCTCCTCTTCCTAGGAGCCCTGCTGACGGCGGGCGGTTTGTCCGCCCAGGAGAAGATCCTACCGAACCCCATCCACCAGCATCGGCTGGCCAACGGATTGAACGTGGTCACGGTGCCCTTCAACAGCCCCGGCCTGGCGGCCTTCTACATCGTGGTCCGCGTGGGGGCTCGCAATGAGGTGGAAGAGGGCGTTACGGGATTCGCCCACTTCTTCGAGCATATGATGTTTCGCGGCACCGAACGCTTCCCCAAGGAGAAGTACAGCGCCCTGCTGAAATCGACCGGCGCGGCGGCCAATGCCAACACCAGCAAGGATCGCACGGTCTACCACGTCACCGGCAACGCCGAAAAACTGGAGACGCTCTTCGATCTCGAGGCCGACCGTTTCCAGTACCTGAAGTACTCCGAGCACGATTTCAAGGCCGAGGCCGGTGCGGTCAAGGGAGAGTACACCAAGAACTACGCCAGTCCCTATGCCCGACTCCAGGAGAAGATCAAGGAAACCGCCTTCGACGTCCATACCTATGAACACACCACGATGGGTTTCTTCAAGGACATCGTGGACATGCCCAATCAATATGACTACTCGATCACCTTCTTCCGCCGATTCTATCGACCCGAGTACTGTACGATCGTCGTCGTGGGTGATGTCACGCCCGCTAGAGTGAACGGCCTGGCACAGCGTTACTTCGGCGACTGGGAAAGGGGCAGTTTCAAATCCACGGTCACGAGCGAACCGCCTCAGACCGAGACGCGCTACGTGCACCTGCAGAACGGCGAAGTCCCGCCCTACCTCAGTTTGCATTACAAGGGCCCGGCCTTCGACGATAGGGCCATCGACATGCCGGCCCTGGATATCCTCTCGTCGATCCTCTTTTCCGAGACTTCCGATCTCTATAAGAAATTGGTCCTGAAAGAGCGACGCGTCCGCTTTCTGGGCGGCGGGGCCTCCGACTCGCGCGATCCCTATCTTTTCAGCATTGACGTCTCCATGGTGGATAAGGCCGACATGCAGGCCGTCAAGGAGGAGATCGTTGCGGCCATCGAAGCCGTCAAGCGGGACGGCGTCGACCGGACCGTGCTGGAGCGGACCCAGTCGCACCTCAAGTACAGTTTCGCCATGCAGATTGATACCCCCGATCGCATCGCCAACTCCCTCAGCCACTACATCATGCTCACCGGCGATCCGGAATCCCTGAACCGGCTCTATGCCCAGTACGACAAAGTGACAGTCGACGATGTGAAGGCCGTTGCCCGTCAATATTTTCTGCCCACGGCCCTGACGATCGCGACGATCACGGGCGACGAAGAAGGAGGTGTCCAATGAAAACCGTGCGTCAAATAACACGCTGCCTCCTGCTTCTCTGTGTCGCCAGCGCTTCGGCTCAGGCGCTGGTGGAGTTGCCGGTCCCCGAGTCGAACAAATGGGTCATCAAGGTGATGTTCCGAAATGGCGCCATGACCGATCCGGCGGGCAAGGAGGGCTTGACCTTCACCACCGCCTCGCTGATGGCACAGGGAGGTGCCGGGGGAAGATCCTACGGCGAGATCCAGGACCTGCTCTATCCCTGGGCCGCCACCTACGGCGCGAAGGTGGACAAGGAGGTGACGGTATTCACCTTCCAGGTGCCCAAGGCATTCGCCCAGCCCTTCTATCCGATCCTGCGTGACGTGATCCTCAAGCCGGCCTTCGACGCCAACGACTTCGAGCGGATCAAGATCAACCAACAGAATTACGTCGATCAGGTCATCCGCGCGTCGTCGGATGAGATCTACAGCAAGCGGGCCCTGGAAGACCTGCTCTTTCGCGGGACCAACTATCAGCACATGAAACAGGGCACCTCCGACGGCGTCAAATCGATCACCCTGGACGATGTCAAGGCCCACTATCGGCGCTTCTTCACGCGCCACAATGTCACCGTGGGCATCGCGGGCGGCTACGCCCCGGCCGATGCGCAGCGGCTCGGGCGTGACATGGCCACTCTGTCGGACGTACGACCCGCCCTGCCCGCCCCGGGCCGGGCCAAAATGCCCAAGGGTATCGAGGTCGAGATCATCGCCAAGGAGGGTGCCTTCGGATCGGCGATTTTTACCGGGGCGCCCCTGAGCATCACGCGTGCCCAGGACGAATTTGCGGCGCTGATGGTGGCCAACTCGTGGATGGGGGAACACCGAAAGTCCTACTCGCGCCTCTATCAAAAGATCCGTCAAACCCGCTCGATGAACTATGGGGACTACTCCTATATCGAGTGGTACGACAGTGGCGGCTCTTTTCAATTGCCGCCCTCCGGCGTGCCGAGACAGTCCAACTACTTTTCCATTTGGATTCGTCCCGTACAGATCGCCAAGCAACTGAAGGAACAGTATGCGGAGCTGGCCGACATCAAGATCGGTCATGCCCACTTCGCCCTGCGCATGGCCCTCCGGGAGTTCGATCTGCTCATCGAGAAGGGCATGACGCCGGACGCCTTTACAGAGACACGCACCTTCCTACGCAGCTACATCAAGCTCTACGCTCAGTCTCTGGATGCACAACTCGGCTGGCGCATGGATTCGCTATTCTACGGCCGGCAGGATTGGCTCTCAGAACTGGACGCACTGCTGGAAAAAGTCACGCTCGAAGAGGTGAACAAAGCCATTCGCAGCCACTGGCAGACCGAGAACATGGCGGTGGTGATTGTCACGGATGCCAGTGAGGCCGACGCCTTAGCCGAAAGCTTACGATCAAACGCCGACTCACCCATGGCCTATTCCGATCAAATGAAATCTGGCCTGCCGGAGGCGGTGTTGGCGGAAGACCGAGAGGTCGCCAGCTACCAGCTCAACGTCAAGTCAGTGCGCGTCGTCAAGTCGGAAGAGACTTTTGGGGCTGGTCGGGGTGAATGAAGTAATCCCTCTGGGAGCTGACAATGGATACGGAATGCTTCACGACCCTGATTCAATCGACCGACCTCCAGCGAATTCTCGATCGGGACTCGACGATGGTCATTGATGTTCGTTTCTCGCTGGCCGATCCCGCTGAGGGGTCTGCGCTTTATGCCACCGGACACATCCCCGGGGCAAGCTATCTGCACCTGGACAACGATCTGTCTGGCGACCTTACCCCTTCTACCGGCCGACATCCTCTCCCGGACGTTGACACCTTCGCCGACACCTTGCGGCGCTGCGGCGCCGGCGGGCAATCCCAAATCATCGCCTATGACCAAGGCTCCGGTGCCTTCGCCGCACGACTTTGGTGGCTCTGCAAGTGGCTGGGCCACGAACAAGTGGCCGTCTTGGATGGGGGCCTGGCCGCCTGGCAGACCGAGGGCTTTTCCATCGATCAAGCTGTGCCGGCCCCGCCTCACGGCGATCTTAAACCCTGTCTCCGGGACGGCCTGTGTGTCACTGCGGCTGAACTGAAGCAGGCGATGGAAAGAGACGGCGTGGTTCTGATCGATGCACGGGCGCCGGAACGCTTCCGAGGGGAAGTGGAACCTATCGACAGAGTCGCGGGACACATCCCCGGCGCGATCAATTTCCCCTTCACCGGTAATCTCGGAGCGAGCGGGACGTTCTTGACTCCGACCCGATTGGCCGAACGCCACACCAGCGAAGGGGACACGGTACACATGTGCGGTTCCGGGGTGACGGCGTGTCACAACATCTTGGCGACGGTCCTCGCAGGCCACGCCATGCCCAGACTTTACGCGGGCTCCTGGAGCGAATGGATCACGGATCCCACGCGAGGGGTAGCGACGGGAGACTAGGGGACCGCGCGTCTTATGTATGATGCTGACGTGAACAGCCCTTAGGATCCGCACAACAATAACTTACCGCTTCTACATCTCATCTTCAGGTCGTCTTTGGCCGTTCCTCAATCGCGAAACCCTCAACGTAGGCACACGACGCCTCCGGTTTCACTCAATCGATCACGACCAAATCCTACCTAAATCTGAGCGGATATGTCGGTAACAACTTATTGTCATGCACGTCCTTACCCTTCCCCTTTCACGGATTTCTGGCAGATTGTAATCAGTAATCAGTGACCAAGTAATCAAATTAACCCAGACCGGTCACTTACTGCTGACTGATTACTTAACCGCTCGGATCTCAAACAATTCACGTTTCATGTGGCGACGCATCCAAATATGCCATTAGGACATGATCGCCCCAAGTCCGGCTTTGACCTGCGGCCCTTTGGGAGTACAATGCCCGACGATGAATGGTCTCGTTTTGTTCACAATTTGTTGGATAGGAGTCACGCCATGAAAACAATTTCTGCAGTTCTTCTTGTCTTCATCGTCTCAGCGCCGGCATCTGCAGCCGGAGAGGCAGTCCGCTACGAAGTCAGCGGGCATCCCTATGAGGGCTACTATGTCAGTCCCGCCGCCAAGGCCCCCCTGGTCTTGCTGCTACACGATTGGGACGGCCTGACAGACTACGAGGTGAAGCGGGCGGAGATGCTTGCCAAACTTGGCTATTCGGTCTTTGCCGCAGACCTCTTCGGGGCAGGCATCCGGCCGACGGAGGTTCGGGACCGACGCCAGCACACCGGGGAACTGTACCAAGACCGCGAAAAGATGAGGGCGTTGATCCGAGGCGCACTCGAGACTGCGAAATCGAAGGGCGCCAATGTCGGCAACACCGTGGTCATGGGATACTGCTTCGGCGGGGCCGCCGTACTCGAGTTTGCCCGCGCGGGCGCCGATATGAAGGGCTTTGTCACCTTTCACGGAGGACTCGCGACGCCCGAGGGACAGGACTATTCCAAGACCAAGGGCAAGGTCTTAATCATGCATGGCACGGCCGATACCGCCATCACCATGGACATGTTCGCAAAGTTGGCAGCAGAACTGGAGACACATGGCGTCTCCCACGAGATGGTTTGCTACGGCGGCGCACCGCATGCCTTCACGGTGTACGGGTCGAGTCGCTATCGCAAGGAGGCGGACGAAAAATCCTGGATGCGCTTCGTGACCTTCCTCAACGAGGTGTGTCGCTGATCGCTTGGTTCTCCCGCGAAAAACTGAGCGGGTCCGCCCCCAATGAACGGTCTAAACGCCAAGGAGAGACTATGAAACATTTAGCAATGTTTATGGTTCTGATGCTCACGGTGTCCGGATGCTCGTCGGATGAACCGACCGAGCGTTCCGCACCTTCGACCTCCCAGCAAGCGCCGCAATCGCCACAGTTTGTCATCGACGTGCGGTCTGCCGCCGAGTTCGACACCGGCCATATCGAGGGCGCCGTCAACATACCCCACGACGAGATCGGCACTCGCATTGCAGAGGTCACCGAGGACAAAGACCAGGCGATTGTCCTCTACTGCCGCAGTGGTGGGCGGGCAGGGATCGCGTTAAGGGCGCTCCAGGAACTGGGGTACACCCAGGTCGAAAACGCCGGTGGCTACCGATCGCTCAAGGAGAAGCTGGGGCAGTAGTGGCGTTCCGCGACAAAGTGCTGAGGGTAAGCGGCCTCTCGCGGAGTGCGCTGATAACGCAGCTATCTAGTGCGTTTTTCTCTGCGACCTCTGCGAGAGATATGCCTTTCTTTTTAAAGCGAATGTCGAATGTCGGACAAGGAACATCGAAATCAGAAGTAAAAGGCAATGCCTGTTCTCAGCTGGATTTAAAATACTTCACCCTTGGAGATCCCTTGTTCGATAGTCTGCGGTTCGTTTTGGGGCCGCAGCCCAATGCCCGCGTTACGCGCAGCCCCAATGATTGAGAGACTGTGGGGAAACCAGTGGGAAGAGCTGGACAGAGGAGATGATCGATGCATTCCGGAAAAACGATCCCGTGAACAGTGCGTTCGCATGTTTCTTGTATGCCCAGGGTCGGTGCCCTGCCTATGAGTAAATGGACATGTGATGTACAGTGAACCTCACGCAAGTGGAAAGGACCGAGAGATGAACAAGACGCCCAAACGCTTACCGCTCAACCTGTTGCTGCTATTCGTAGCCATTCCGACTATGACTCTGGCGAGTCAATCGAGGTCACGATCAGCGACGCCGCCAAGCGATCCCCACCAAGGCACCACCCTCCTGATAAAGGCCTTTGTCGTCCGCGTCAACCTACAGAGTTTGTATGCACTGGGCGCGAGCCCTTTAGATTTGGGGGATCAACCAGTTTCGGTGGCGCATCTACAGAGCTGCCTGAAAGAACCGTCGGATGCCCTGGTCATCGCCGGCAAGCGGATCGCAGTGGGCCGTCGATCTAGGGGCACATCCGCTAGCAAGACGACGATCTATCTGAGTCAATCCCCAGACTCCACCAACCGACGCTTCAATCCCTATAGCGCAGGCATCGATTTTTCCGCATCCGCAAGTCTTCTTCCCAATAGGCGAGTTTCTCTGGAGTACTCCTGGGTCTCTTCGTCGTTCCAGAAGGTGGAGGATGAGCCAAATCAGCCACCCTCAACCAGTACTAGGAGTTGGAACGGAAGCATTCATCTCGATCTCGACACACCTCAGATTGTGGGCTCTGTTCAAGACGAAACAACTGGGATCTTTCTCGTCCTATCTGCGAACATTCAGTCATCGAGCCCTCCACAGGATGCATCATCGAATGGGCAGTGACGAAACTGTCTCCAGCCCAACCACGTGGCCGCTACTTTCAACACCATGGGGATCGGCAAGAAATGAATTGGACAACTTGGGGTCCAGGTTATTTATTGCCGATCCCATAGTTGTCGCACATAATCATCGTAGTCCGTCTGACACTCCAGGGTCAATCCGGACTCGGCACAGTAGGTATAAACCCGCGGTAGGCAGATGCCGTTGAACATGTGCGCCTTGACCAGGGAATAGGCCCCCACCTGGGCGAAAAGGATGCGCTGCCCAATTCGCAGGGGTTTGGCAAAGGTGTAGCCGCCGAAAAGATCCCCCGCCAGGCAGGAAGAACCCGCCAAAAGATACTCATGTCCCTCGCCCTGGATGGCGTCGATAACCTCGGTCATCAATTCAAATTCAAAAACCTCGGGCAAATGATTGACCGTCGTGTCGAGGATGGCGATCGACCGGCCGTCCCGCACCAGCAGATCCACGACGGTGGACACCATATGGCCACAGTCGTTGACGATGCCGGCGCCGGGCTCGATGAAGACCTCGACTTGGCGGCCTTTCCCCAGGATCTCCATGCATTCACGCAGGCGGTCAATGGCCTCGGAGTCGTCGAAGAGATAGCCGCCTCCCAGGTTGATCCAAGCGACTTGATCCAACACATGTCCAAGTCGGCGGTCCAGTCGCCGCACCGTTTCCCGCAGCTGTCCGAAGTCACTGGAATCGCAGTTGGAGTGGATGTGTAGGCCCGTGACACGGTCGGGCAGCTTCCGGCCCGGGGAAAACGACGCCTCCAACTCGTCCGGGAGAATGCCAAGCTTGGAGTGTTTGCAGCAGGGATCATAGCGGTCATCTGAAACGAGAGAGTATTCCGGATTGACACGCAGCCCATACTGTGCCTGGGGGGCCTCATGGTGCTCCGCCAAGCGGTGTTGACCGAGAGAATTGAAGGAGAGGTAATCGCAGATCGTCACCAATTCGTAGATATCAGAGGGCCGCAGGCCCGGGGCGGTGCAGTGTACGCTATGCGTCGATGGAGCGATCTCTCGGGCCCAGCGTACCTCGAAGGGAGAGCTGCAGGAAAACCCTTCCACCACCGGCAAGATGCGCCGCAGAACGGCCCGGTGAGCACAGGCCTTGACGGAGTAGAGCAGTCGGCAGCCGGCGCCCTGAGTCACCTGCCGGGCCCTGCCAGCCGAGTCGTCCAGCAAATCCAGATCGAAGACAAAGGCGGGTGTGGTCAGGTCTGCGGCCGTCTCCATCGCTAGAACTGATGATCGCTTCATTGTCACACACCTTCAACAGAGGGCTGGGAAAAAACGCCATTGTGGGTCAAGGCGCACACGACCTGGGTTGATACCACGGAATCGTGATATTGGCAAGACTCTGCATCGCGTCAGGCGCCACCTGATGCCATCTGTTTTGTCAAATTCAAGGACAACTCCTTGATGAAGGATTATTGTTCGGCTATAACCGTCTCGCCTCCTTATGAAGAGAGTGTACCGTTAACATGATGAACAAGACGGCTGACAAATAAAAACCGAGGATGCGCCGCGAATGGTTCTTGTGCTGCCACGCCTGAAACATTAGTCCAAATGGAAAATAACGGATATGGGTTTGATGGGTGAGGCACTAGCATCTCAGTTAGAGAAGATCGGCAAGATGAAGGCCCTGCGGGAGCAGATTCAAAGCTGTCGTGGCGTTGGCGTCGATCCCCAGGGTGTAAAGACGACTCAAGAGTTGATCGACCAAGGCTTAGACCCGCTTCATGCTGCTTATGTCTCTGTGCAGCATCTGATATCCACATTTTCAGAACAGGTCTCTGCATTACCGCAGTTTAAGGCATACTACGACATCGTAGCGTTCGCCGAAGAGGAGTACATGCCCAGTGGCCCTCCCATGAGCCCTCTGACGGGGAGTTATTTTACGTGTTGGGCGTTTTTCGATGTACGCTTTGGTCCGGATCAAGAGACCATTGGCACATGCCTGTTGGATGCGGCGACCGCACTGAATCTTTCTCCTGACGTTGAAACGATTCTGGAATCAATGCAAAATTCTCGATTGGGAGTTTATGAGCACCTGGGTCTTCACGCAGGAAGGGTTCTACTTGAGGACATCGTGACCAAGGACAAATTCACGTGTTACGTGCCTGCCGGTTATTGGGGAGAAAAGGGTCAATGCTGGATTGTCCGGTTACTGCCATCCATTCAGGATCTGTTCGACTACAGCCTCGTTTTCAACACACCTTACGTGTGGCAAGGCTCCTCCACGCATGACTGGGAAGCTTTTTTCAAGCGAACACTCCTGGGAACAAATGAGGGGAACGCATCTTACCCTCATTTCATGAAATATGGAACCGATGTCCATTATTGGAGCGAATACATCTTTCAAGCCTACCATCACCACCAAAAGGACGCTATTTTTCTGGAAGGGCTTCCTGATGTCCGGGATAGTCTACCCCATGGAAGCGCCCGTAAACCAGTGCCAATCCAGTCGATTCAGAGAAATCGAAACAGACAGCTGAAGGCGAAGAAGAACAAGCGTGCACGATGACATGGGAGAAGCTTTGCCAAGGACTTTCTTCAACTTGGACTAAGACTGGTTTCGCCGCAGCTCATGGTATGGTGGCAGGCTCCCGAATTTTCAACGCTCGCTTACCACGTCACAATGACATGACCGGGCATCGGAAGGTCTCTAGAACATATCTAAGCCATTACATAGAAACGATTTACTTCTAATAAAAGCTGTCCCGGTCGGTTCCTGTTTTTGACCGGTTTTCTGCTACAATTCCCCAGTTCTCGACAAATCGCCTGACTCGCCGCATTCCCATGACGATTATACCAACAGAAATGTTGCCAACGTAATCGTTGGAAACAGTTTCGTTGGCATAGATACAGGGTTGAGAAAGGACAGGAAAATGACTCATCGCCGGCTCAAGATGGGCCGAGGCAAGGTGGTCACGGGAGCCTCTTTCTGGAACCGAGAGGCGGAAATGCGGCTCTTCATCGAGCGACTGGATGAGGGGGCACACCAGCTTCTCGTTGCCCAGCGGCGGATGGGCAAGACCAGCCTCATGGCCGAGGTCGCAAACAGACTCAAAGACCGCTATGTTTGCCTCTTTGCGGATCTGCAGAAGTGTTGCAGCGAACCCGACGCGGTCGTCGAGCTGAGCCTCCAGGTCCATTCCCACGCGAGCCTCTGGGAAAAGGTCAAACGAGTCTTCGGCAACGTCATGGACAAAGTGGAGAGTGTGTACCGACAGAACATGCTCGGCGTGCGGGGGCACCTCGAACTGGTGCACTACGAAGAGCGGCTCGAACAAGTCCTGGACAGAGAGACCTGTGCGTTCTCGCTCGACATGCTGACGGAGGCCGCCGTGACGGGACGACTGTCCGGCGAGGCCCTGATTGCCTTTCGGAAAGAGTACACCGTGGAAGGACGCGACGCGAACGACGTGCAAAAAGACATTCTTTGGGTGCTTGAGCACGATGGCTATCTCAAGAAGGGACGCGACGGCTACGTCTTCGTATCGAAGCTACTGCGAGACTGGTGGAAGAACAGGCACGAGCATTTCTATGCGCCGGTACGGGAGCGGGGAGAGCGGAGATGAATCGACGACCCATGAAGTACAATCCCGCCTTCCTTTCCGGTGACGAATTGGTGGAGACCTTTGTGGTCCGGCAGGCGGAACTCGGCCTGATTGTTCAAGTCCTGCGGGAGAATAAGGACGACGCCAACCAACACCTGCTGGTGATCGGCCCGCGGGAAATCGGCAAGACGACGCTGGTGCTCAGGGCCATGGAAGAGGTCCGCCGGCAGACCGACCTGAGCCAAGCGTGGTATCCCCTGGTCTTTTCCGAGGAGAGCTACATCGTCATGAATGCCGGCGAGTTCTGGCTGGAGGCCATCTTTCATCTGGGACAGCAGACGGATGAGGCGCGGTGGAAAAAGGCATACGAAGAACTGCAGCGAGAGAAAGATCAGACCCGCCTGCGCGAACGGGCCTTGGCGCAACTCATGGACTTTGCCGATTCAGAGGGCAAGAGAGTGTTGCTGGTCGTCGAGAATCTCAACATGCTGCTGGGTCAGCAGATGAACGACGACGAGGGCTGGGTGCTGAGACATACGCTCCTGCACGAGTCGCGGATCATGCTGCTGGCCACCGCCACCAGCCGCTTCGAGCAGATCGATCTTACGGGTAAGCCCATGTTCGAGTTGTTCCGGACCATCGAGTTGGAACCCTTGAACGAAGAGGAATGCCGCAGGATGTGGACCTCCATCGGCGGTGCCGAGCCGAGCGACGGGCGCATCCGCCCCATTCGCATATTGACCGGAGGCAATCCTCGACTCGTGTCCGTCATCTCCTCCTTCGGCGCACGCATGTCCTTCAAGGAACTGATGGACGATCTAACGCAATTGGTGGACGAGCACACGGAGTACTTCAAGAGCCATCTGGACAACCTGCCCGCGACAGAACGAAAGGTGTACCTGGCCCTGGTCGAAGTGTGGGCCCCCGCCACTGCCCGAGAAGTCGCGGAAAGTGCGAGGCTCGACGTCAGCAAGGTCAGTTCGCTCCTACGCCGTCTCGGGGAACGGGGCGCCGTTGTCGAAGTGGAGGGACAAGGGCCGCGTAGGAAACTGTACCAGGTCGCCGAGCGTCTCTACAACATCTACTACTTAGGGACCGGCAAGAAATAATTTGGACTTTTGAATGCCCAATTGCACCCCATCTTGGATCGCTTCTCAATCGCAAAATCCGCGACGTAGAACGGCTACGCCTGTGGTTTCGCTCAATCGGGCGCGACCCAATATGGGGCACACTTGGACCCCAAATTGTCCAACTTATTTCTTGCCGATCCCTAAGGAAACATGCGTGGGAAATTAGCTGTTTCACAGTGGTCCCATTGGCCCTTGACGACCGCAGAGGGTTTTACTCAAACTGCCCCTTGAACCGAGCAAAGGCCTGCTGCAAGTCCTCTAGATTCGCTGTTAGCCGTGTCACCTTCTCCTCCAAATCAGTAACACGTTCACGAGTCGTGGTGACGGGTTCTATGGAATCAGGTGAAACCACTGCCGGCGGAATTTCGTCGGTAACACTCAGGAGCTGGCAGAAGCGGGCCTCTTTCTGGCCGGGCTGACGCGTGCTTTCTTGCGCGAATCCTCGTTCTGCCAAACCATCCAAGGTTTGGTAAACGGTCTCCAGATCGGCAAATGCGGACAGCCGTTCGGATCTGCTGCGCAACTCACCTACGGTTTGCGGCCCCCGTAGAAGCAAGACACACAGAAGCGCCGCCTGGTCGTTGGTTAATTCAGAGCGCTCGACCAGACCTTCTCCATACTTAGCCACCCTTCCTGACATATTGACCCAGAGTATCCGCTGTTCGCGTAGGCCTTCGGCCGCAGCACGCACGGTCACTTCATCGTAGACCACCACGGGCAAACGATTCACCTTCTGGTTGCAGGCATTCGCCAAGGCGTTTAGCGTCAACGGATAATACTCCGGTGTCGCCATTTTCTTTTCCAGTAAGCATCCCATCACGCGTGCTTCTTCTGCGGTCAATTCGAGGTCCACACACAATCTCCTTAAAAGGTCAGTGGCATTATACGGTAGACTTACACCTCAGACAATCCTGGCTATTGAGACAGCAAGAAGATCAACACATACAAAGGGCCCCGCTGAAAAGATTAACCCCTACGCTACACAGTATGGAACCGGCCCAGAGCTGATTCGGCCCCCAGGGCGCTTTCTATTCCTTCTTTGGCGCCCAGGGGCCGCCGCCTTCTGATTACAACCCTCTGCGACTTTCTCTCCTTCTTCGCAACCTCCGGGTCGTGCGGGGTTTTCGATTGATGTCATCCGGCCGGTTTTGTATATCCTGTAAGACCGAGACGTGGTCTACGGTCAGTTTCTCGGGTAAAAGGCTATCTCTTTTGGGAGATGTCGAGAACCATAGGGATCGGCAAGAAATAAGTTGGACAATTTGGGGTCCAAGTGTGCCCTATATTGGGTCGCGCCCGATTGAGCGAAACCACAGGCGTAGCTGTTCTACGTCGAGGAATTCGCGATTGAGAAGCGGTCAAAGATGGGGTGCAATTGGGCAATCAAAAGTCCAAGTTATTTCTTGCCGGTCCCATAGAGCGTTATGTTAGGTGTCCAGGTATCGAGATCTTCTAGCACCATGAACAGCCTATTCTTCGGACTTCTCATCGTTGCCGCGCTCGGCAGCGGGTTGATGGCCGGACTATTCTGTACGTTCTCGAACTTCGCCATGAGGGCGTTATCGAGCATCCCTCCGGCTAAGGGAATCTCGGCCATGCAGTCGATCAATATAGTGATTGTTAACCCAGTCTTCCTTTCGGTCTTCCTGGGGACAGCCGCCGTCAGTCTAGCCGCCGTCGTGCTTGGAATCTTAAACCTCGGCATCGCAGGCTCCGCGTGGGCTCTATTGGGAGGCGCCCTCTACCTCGCCGGGAGCATTGCGGTGACCGGGATCTTCAACGTCCCTCTAAACAATAAGCTCGCCGCCGTCGACGCCGATAGCGATGACAGTGTCAGCGTGTGGCATGACTACGTCGCGCGATGGACGCGTTGGAATCATGTCCGATCGATCTCGACGCTAGCGTCGACTGCAGCGTTCATTGTCGCTATACACGAAGTCAAGATACCCGCCTAACGAAAAGGCAAAAAGGAAGGCACAAAGGGTCTAGGTCTTTGCACTTTTCATTGTCGGCCATGCGCTATTCCCCCAGGACAAAACGTGCTCTTTCACGGCGGAGCATTTCGTAGGGCGTCATACACTTGATTTTGAGACCAACACAGATTTATCTTTCGGATTGAGCCCGACGGCACCTCATGCGTAACCACGACATGTTTCCTCGCGTGCGACTGGGCGACTAGGTAGTAGTCTGCTACCTGTAGGAATGTACTGATTGCCGAAGGATCGTAGTGCTGATTGGTCGCGCCAGGGCTGACTGCAGCCCAAGAGGGAAAATCGATCGCGTCGGGTGGCAGGAAGAACGCCTTCCCCCTGGCCTCTGCCCAGTCCGACAATGCGTCCCCTACAGCCATGATCTCGTCACCGACTTTTTCGACACTGTACACCGTACTAGGCTCTGTCGGAAAACTCCATCGGCGGCCCGCCTGCCCCGTCTTCGACTCTGAGGGATGAGGCCTCAGGCTCAGACCCGAGGGGAAGCCAGACCGAGTTTTCCGACACAGCCTAACGCTTCTCTTTCTTGGTTTGGGTCTTCTGGGCATAGTGGTTTGAACCGCAGAATACCGAAGGGCAGTGAATGCGCCACATTAACTTCACCGTTGGACATTCCCTGTTCGATATTCTGCGGTTCATCTCTGCCCGAAATGATCGGTGACCGGTTACTTTTGGACCGCAAGCTGGGGAAGGCAGTCGCGGTCGGGGCAAGATTCAGTCTAAGGGACCGGCAAGAAATAACTTGGGCTTTTGAATGCCTAATTGCACCCCATCTTGGATCGCTTCTCAATCGCGAAAACAGCGGCTTCCTTGGAGCAAAACTGGCTGCGATAGCGGCATAAAAAGCATCTCAAGCAATCCGCGACGTAGAACAGCTACGCCTGTGGTGTCGCTCAATCGGGCGCGACCCAATATGAGGCACACTTGGACCCCAAATTGTCCAACTTATTTCTTGCCGATCCCTAAGAGAAAGACCCGGGAACGATGACAATAACTCGGTAACGCAGTAGAAATGCCGCAGGGTGCGGACCAGGGCCTTCATCTCCTGACATAAACTTCTTTACTAAGGTCTGGTACCCTATGGCCGATTCAGAACGCTTATGAAAACAGCAAAACCATCAGACTGGAAGAGCGAGTCAATGCCTGCGAAATCGGCCGTCGTACGTCTGGATCGGGCCTTTTCGCCGCAAGAAATGAAGCGCATCCGCAAGGGCCTCGTGCCTCAGCAAATGGAGGACAAATGGTTCATCTACTGGAAGGACGAGATACTGTTCTTTCATCGCAGCTGGACAGGATTCTGCATCTATGTGGTCCGTTTCGCCACCGAAGGTGACAGTTGTAGGATGATTGAAGCCGATGTGAATCGGGATCCCGAACAAAATACGGAAGCCGACGAGCAAAAAGACGCGGAGATGATATCTTACTTGATAGATGTTCTGCTGCTTGATCGAGAAGCGACATTTCCGAGCGACGAGACGTCTCCTGGGAAACGGGCGCTCGGGGAATGGAGCGAAATTGGAAGGGCGGTGCTCGGCCAACATCCCGATGACGAGCCCAGTGGCTGGCGATCCGATCCTGCGGATCCAGAGGGGCGGGACGATCCAAATTCGAAATCGGAGCATCGCAGTGACATTATCGATTGATGGCTACCCAGGGACTTCAGAGCCATGACTGCGACCCTTGCCAAATCAGACTGGCTTACTGCTAGAGCGTGTCTGGCCAAGGCATGGTACGCGCGTCGAGTCCCTTCGATCGCTCTGACGGAGGCTGACCTGTTTCGCATGAAGCAGGGCCGTGAAGTTGGCGAACTTGCTCAACAGCTTTACCCGGGGGGTATTCTCATCGGTGAAACCGAAACTAATGCCGCTGCACAAGTCACCCAGGGTCTCATCACAGGAGGTAATACTGACATCCTCTTCGAGGCGACGTTTCAATCCGAGGGATTCGTTGCGAAAGCGGATATTCTCAAGCGTGAGCCAGATGGCTGGCATGTTCTGGAAGTTAAGTCAAGCTTTTCAGATACCCAGAAGATTCCGGCACTAATCGACGACCTCGCCTACACAGTGGCGGTCCTCAAACGATCTAGTCTCGTTGTTGTACGGGCTTCACTCGTCCTTCTGTCTCGCGACTATCGCTTTGGTGAGGGGCCGGAACGACTTTTTGAGACCGTGGACAAGACAACTGATGCACTAAAACGAGCGGCTGATTTCGAGGCGGACTTTGATGCAGTCTGCCAAGCGCTCTTTGCAGACGAACGCCCCGAACCCGTTCTCGTTTCCGCCTGTCGCTCCTGCCCTCATTTTGAAAGTGACTGTCTAGGGGCGCAGGTCTCCAACTCTGTACTTGAACTTCCTGGCCTGAGTCGCACCAAGCTCGGGCGCTTGTCAGATGACGGTATCGTCGACTTGGGATTGCTGCCAACCGACTTTGAACTCAATGCACTTCAAGAGAGAGTCAGACAATGCGCGATCGAAAACCGGACTATCGTCACTCATGGTCTTGAAAGTGCTCTGGAATCCATTGCATGGCCCTGTCATTACCTGGATTTCGAGACTGTTGCGGCCACTCTTCCCCTTTATGAGGGCCATGGATGTCATCAGCAAGTTCTCACGCAATTCAGTATCCACCGCCGCGATGGGGTCGACGAGAAGCTGCAACACCAAGAGTACCTCGCCGACGCCAACAGGGACTGCCAGCGAGAACTGGCCGAGCGACTGATCGCTACCCTCGGCTCGAGTGATTCGGTCATCGTCTATAGTGACTTCGAGCGGCACCGCATACGTGCTCTTGGCGATACATTTCAGGATCTGTCTGTCCCTCTTCAACGCATACTGGATCGGTTGATCGACCTGCTCCTCATCATAAAGGAATGCGTCTACCATCCGGACTTTCGTGGCAGCTTCTCAATCAAGAGGGTATTGCCTGCGCTTGTCCCCGACTTGTCCTACGAGGGCCTGGCCGTCGCCGATGGTGATACGGCCATTACGCGATTTGCCCAGATGGCACGAGGAGAGGTGATTGGAGAAGAGGCAGACAGAACCCGAAAAGACCTCCTAACTTACTGTAAGCTAGACACTCTCGCCATGGTGCGGCTTCACGACGCCCTTCTGGAGCTTGGTCCCTAGGAATCACACAAATCACTGTGTGCTTGTCAAGGGCCAAAGGAGCCACTGTACGAAGGCAGATTGTCGTCGTAAAGTCACTTCAGAAAGATTCACCTCCTGACAGTCGTGTTTTCGGCCATCCACTGGACATCTTCCCAGGAGTCTTCCGCGGGTACATTAAGCGCAATGCCTCCGCCGATGCCAAAAAAGACCTCAGCGTCCTTTATCTTGGACCCGCTCCATTTGCGGACGAGGGCGTGCCCGTCCGCAAAGGAAAATCCGCAGGCACCGTTGTGATAATTGGCCGGAAAGTCTATGATTCGTGCGGCGCTCGGGACTGACGCATCTGTACATGCATTGGCAAAGGCAGCGTCGTTAATGCTGTCCGGGTGCTCGTCAATAAACACCCATGTTTTGCCCGGATGTACGATTCCGGTGAGCTTGCTGTAGGTACGCCAAACAGTCTGGCTTCGGTTGGAGGGACTCGAGTTCAACCACTCCCCATAGCCGAAAACTTGACTCATCGAGTTACTGCGAACACGCGGGACCCATGTTCCCAGGTTATTCGTCACCTCGGCCTTATCAGCGGGGCACTTGTAAATCTTTCGATTCTTCCCCACATAGGTCCAAAGCGGACTCGTCGTCATGTTGTTCTCTATGTCCCAGTTCACCGCAGCGGACGTAAAACTCAGCCCGCCCGAAAACCAATTCGGCCGACCTTCCATACCCGTCTGGGCGGCCACTAGTTTATCGTCGTTATCCCCAGCGTACAAATTCCAGGCAATCATGAGAGTGCGCAGATTACTGGAACACGTAATACTCTGGGCCATTTTCCTGGCCATGCCCAGCGACGGCATAAGGATGCCCATGAGAATTGCGATAATGGAAATCACAACCAGCAATTCGATAAGCGTAAAGCCAGTCTTTTTGTGGATTCGGTTCGAATTAAAGGATCGCTCAGACATCATAATTTCTCCATTGTTAAGCGTTTGCACCGGCGACGCTTGTCTTTCTATAGTAAGGGTTTTCGGACGGTTCGCCAAGTTGAAAACCAACCCTGAGTGAGAGACCATAAGGCCACCGTATCCAGTTTATTGGTTTTCTCTTTCATGTTGATTCTCCATTCTAGGCTTTGTCGGAAAACTCCGTCGTCGGCCCGAGAGCGAGCAATTTTTTCGCCTGGCAAAGACGACGAAGCAGGCGATATTGGTTTCGCCGTCGATGGAGTCGGATGCCGCCAGGCGGACAACTGCGGCTGCCTTGATCCGACCGTTGCTGCGACAGCAGCAGTCTAAATACAATTCAAGAAAAGGGGTCGCTCGAAGCCAGATCGAGCTTTCCGGCACATCCTAACACTTTATACGTTGTCAAGCGAGGAAAATACTCATAGTGGATATGAATCGTGTGCGAGAAATGTTTCTGGCAAGATTCGAAATCGAAAGGCAATTTGCTAAGGATTTCACGACCCCCGGGCACGGCAATCGCAAGTAATTTTCTCCAGCATGAGCTTCCCCCCTTTTCATGCACTTGTCTGAGACTTTCCACGAAAGTAATCAGTAATCAGTGGTGAAGTCATCAGCTTACGGCCAAACCGACTACCGATTACTTTGACCGTGGGCATTCGTCACAAATGGCGTTTTTCCTCCGGTACACGAGCACCAGGCATCTACATGCGATTGCCCTGGACCCCCGGCCCCTTTGGCTCGCCTGCCGACAACGTCTATGCTAAGGTCTGACGCTGGTGGCCTTGCCCACATTAGGACTAGCCCCAAAGACTGTGAATACCTAAATAAAAAGCCTGACCCCTAGTCCCTCCCCCTAGTCCCTCCCATAAAAGGCCTGACCCCTAGTCCCTAGTCCTACCTTGCCGAAGTGGCCATCACTCGAAAGTTGTTCGCGGCGATCCTCGACCGCATTGAACGGCTCGCGCTGCCGCCACAAGCCGTCAATGGAGGTTGATACATACGAACGCGATGGAGGCCAAAACAGTGGCTGCAAGAGGAAAGGTCCGCGTACTATAGGCGCACAGCCCGGCCAAGGAGCTTGAAAACCTTGAATTGGGGAGATAGAACCTAGAAGTTGGGTCGGCAGGCAAACAAATGGGAAAAACTCCGACGCGCTCGACACAGGAGGGACGCGTTCTGTTAAAATAGGCGGGGTTCCGAGCCTGTAGCGGTTTCAGGTAGATCCATAAGGGAAATCCCGGTTTAAAGGAGGACTATTATGTCTAAGAAATTGATGCGTTTGGCCTGTCTTGTTTTGGTCATGAGCGTCGCACGGAACGCCTCAGCGGAACTGATAGCACACTGGAGGTTTGATGAGGGCTCCGGTGATATAGCGATTGACATTTCCGGCAACGGTAACGACGGCACCATCAATGGTGCCCAAAGTGTGCCCGGCGTCGGGGGTAGTGCATTGGAGTTTGATGGGACTGATGATTATGTTGAGACCCCCATATTAGACGTTCCTGTGGACGGAACGGTTGAGGCCTGGGTTAATACAACCTTCGGTGATGTGCGTCAGGCCGTCATTTCCTCTCACAACGGCGAGGAGTTCCGATTGCACCTCAACTATCGACCGGGTACGGGAGGCGCCACCCCGGGATTCCTGGGACTAAACGTGCTATTTGGCAGCTTAGCCGCCTCTACGGATATAGGCAGCGAGATGTATGATGGATCCTGGCATCACGTCGCCTTTGTGTGGGAGGGCGCAAGCGCCACCATCAGGGCCTATTGGGACGGTCAGGAGAAACCATTGACCTATGCGGGACAAAACGTCTGGGAGGGTAACTACAATAGAAGTGCAGTCCACGTCATCGGTCGTGAGGACCTGAACAACAATAATTATTTCTTCGCCGGGCAGATTGACGATGTGCGCATGTATGACCATGCCCTATCGGAGATTGAAATTCTGACTGACATGAAAATGGCACCTGAACTCGCATCAAATCCCAATCCTGTTGAGGATGCGATTGATGTACCACGCAATGTCGCGATAGACTGGGTGCCCGGTGATTTTGCCGTCAAACACGATGTGTACTTTGGCACGACATTTGGGGATGTCAATGCGGCCAGCGTGGCCAATCCTTTGGACGTACTGGCAAGCCAGGGTCAGGATGCCAGCACATTCGACCCCGGGCGACTCGACTTCGGTCAAACCTACTTTTGGCGTGTCGACGAGGTCAACGGGGCACCGGACTTCACCGTCTATGGGGGCAACATTTGGAGCTTCACGGTGGAGCCCTTCTCTATACCGATCAACAACGTCACGGCCACGGCCTCCAGCCAGTTTGGCGCTTCCGGGCCTGAAAAGACTATCGATGGCTCCGGTCTGGTGGATGATCTCCATGGCGTAGACGCGGCCGAAATGTGGATCAGCGCTGGCGTCCCGGCCACGATCGAGTACGCCTTCGACCGGGCCTACAAGCTGCACGAGCTTTGGATCTGGAACTCGAATCAGCTCATCGAGGCCTTCGTGGGATTCGGCGCCAAGGATGCGGTCATCGAGCACTCCCTCGATGGCGAGAACTGGACCGTTCTCGACGGCGTCGGGCCACTTGCCCAGGCGACGGGTACCGAGGGTTATGCCCACAACAACACCATCAATTTCGGTGGCGCCGTGGCCCAGCATGTTCGTCTGACCATCAACAGTGTACAGGGGATTGCACCTCAGGCGAGTCTGAGTGAAGTGCGGTTCTTCTCCATCCCGACCCTTGCCACTCGACCCAGTCCGGTATCGGGCGCCACCGATGTGTCGCCCGATGTCCCCTTGGCGTGGGGCCGTGATGGACGGGAGGCCGGTAGCCACGAGGTATACGTTGGGACCGATCCCGACAATCTGCCCCTGGCCGGCAGTGTCGGCGAGAGCAGCTTCGACACCCTGGCTGTGGACCTTCAACTGAGTCAGACCTACTACTGGCGTGTCGATGAGGTGAATGCCGCCATGGAACCTAGTGTATGGACAGGCGATGTCTGGAGTTTCACAACGGTCGATGCCATCGTCATCGACGACATGGAGAGCTATAAAGACGCGGAATTCCTCGAGATCTGGGCCACGTGGATCGATGGATTCGGGGATGAGGCCAACAACGGTGCTCTCGTTGGCGCGAATCCAGGGATCGGAGATTTTTCGCCGGAATCAACGATCGTTCACGGGGATAATCAATCGCTGCCAATCCATTATGAAAACACCGCTGCAGCCCAATCCGAGGCCACGCGCACCTTTGCCGTTTCGCAGGATTGGACCAGAGCAGGCGTCACCCAATTGGTGGTCTGGTTCCATGGTGCGGCCGGCAACACCGGTCAGATGTATCTCAAGGTCAATGGGACCAAGATTCCCTACGACGGTCCAGCCGGGAACATAGGATTGGCCGCGTGGCAGGCATGGAGCGTCGACCTCGCCTCGTTGGGCATGAATCTGCAGAGTGTCCGCAGCCTGACCGTGGGTGTTGAAGGCAATGGCGCCAGCGGCACGCTGTACATCGACGATATCGCGCTGGAACAGTCGGCTCCCGAGGCCATCAATGAGTGGCGAGTCGCTGCCAGTACGGATGATGCCGAAGAGCATATTCTGGACGGCGGTGTCATGGAAAGCTTGACCAGCAGTGACCTGGAACTGGGCTATGAAGGCAATATGGCCCCAGCCGCTCTCCAGACGATCGGCTGCCGATGGGTCGGTGTGGGCGTGCCCCAGGGTGCGACCATCACCGAGGCCTGGGTGCAGTTCAGCGCCGACGATGTCGACAATCCTTACCATGCCCTGCCCGTGTCTCTGGTGATCGCAGGCCAACTGTCCCCGAATCCTGATACCTTCGCTGCGACAGCGGGTTCTATCAGCGGCAGGGCGACGACCTCCGCGGAGGTCGTGTGGGACATTCCTCAATGGACGACCGTGCACGCCATGGGTCCCGAGGAGCGTAGCCCTGACATTTCCAGTATTATCCAGGAGATCGTCAATCAGCCCGGCTGGTCGGGCGAGGGCATCGTGCTGTTGTTTGCAGACAATCCGGCCAATCCCTCCGAGGGAGCCCGGGAAGCCGAGTCGTTTGACGGGAGCGCCAGTGACGCACCACTGCTCCACATCAGTTTCGAGTAGAATCGCGTGGGAAGACACTCGGTACCACGGACCCGCAATGACACTGTCCGTTCATGTGGACGGACCATTCGAGTCGAGGGGTGCCGGCCAGGATCGCAAACGTAGCATTTCGTTTGGGGCCTATACCGGATCTCCAGGTATCGGCCCCGTGCGGTGCAAAAAAGATATCAACGTAACTCATTTCTTCGCAATTGCGTGCGGTTGACCCGGATGAGCCTGATTTGCTGTCAGCCGAGTAATTACACCGCACGCCCTACGGGTTCGACACAAAATCAAGGGTGCGCTGCCGAATCGCTGGATGCGTACACGCGTGCCCGGTGGTGTGGGGCTCCCAGCCCCGTTCGACTATCTTCCATTGCCCATTACCCAACCCCAGCCGCTTTCGACCTTGCCGCCGCCTTTGTAGTCAGCACTCCGCTTTAATGGGGGAAGCGTTGCGACGAACGCGTCATAGTGTTTGCGCATGTTGCTGACCACCTGGGGGTGATCGTTTGCCAGGTTCTTCGTTTCTTGCGGATCATCCTTGAGGTCGAACAATCGCCAGTCGTCCGGGTACTTTACCAGACGCCAGTTCTTCCAGCGTACCGCGTAGAGATTACGACGCTTCGCGTCGGTGAGATCGGCATTGTGCCAGAAGAGGTACTCATGGACGTCATCGTTCTTCTGGCCTTTCAGGTAAGGCAGGAGATCCTTCCCTTCACAACGTCTTGGCAAGGGCTTCCCGGCCACGGCTGCAATCGTGGCATAGAAATCCATCGTACACATGAGCCCTCCGTAGGTGATGCCGGAGGGGACAGTTCCCGGCCACGAGACGATAGTGGGTGTATGCACCCAGCCTTCCAACTGGGTTCCCGGCCCCTTCCCGCCACGATAGGGAGCGGAAGATCCGCCTTCTCCCAAGTTGGCACCGTTGTCACCGGTCAGAAAAATGAGGGTGTCCTTCTCAATATGGTGTTTTTTTACCATTGCGAGAAGTTTGCCGACTGCATCATCAACTGCCACAACAGCCCCTTCGTACGCGGTGCCTTGTCCGGCTTTGACTCGATCACGGTAATGCTGTGGTGTGTCTTTGACCTTCGAGTGAACGGCAAATGGCGAGAAGTAGAGAAAGAACGGCTTATGTGCATTCCTTTCAACGAACTCTGCCATGTAGTCACCAACAAGATCTGTGAGGTAGACCGGGGTGCCATCCTCTCTCTGGCGATTGTATTGTTCGCCCGGTGCATGTCGCGCCACCTCCATGAAACCGCGCCTATGCGGTCCCTGCTCGGCTGAGCCGATATCCCATTTTCCTATTTGCCCGGTCACATAGCCAGCGTCCCGCATGAACTCAGCGATAGTGGGATGATCATCGGGAATAGGCAGCCCGCGTGCCATACCTGACTTGCCGAACCGTTGTGCGTACATGCCCGTCATTAGACAGCAGCGACTGGGCGAGCAAGGCGGATTGGTGATGTAGGACATCGTACACTTGGCGCCGTTGGCGGCCAGCGAATCGATATGCGGCGTCGGGGTCCGCTTGTTCCCGAAACAGCCAAGATCGCCACAGCCCAAATCGTCGATGAACAGGATTACCACATTGGGCTTCCTGCCGAGGCTATCCTGACCCTGCCCGAAGCTGGCGTGCAAGCCAGCAGCGATTGTGGCTGCAATTGCTGTCTTCATAAAGTCTCGTCGGGTATGACTACGCATTCTCATATCTCCTAGTCGAACATATAATCCTGGATACTCTATATCTGTATTTGATAAATCTTGTTTTCCATTGAGGGACTTGGCACGAGCACTCATGTATGATTGCCCGTCCCCCACCGTAAGTGACGAGTTCTCGTTCAACAAAGTCCAGAATGCAGTGACCAGTACCTCTGCGGTCGCTTGATAACTCGATTCAGTAGAAAATGAGTTCCTTGCAACCAGCCGGAAACAAAGGTGATCACCAACTATCAGCGAGCATCAACCTTGTCCGCCATCGCAGCACGTTTCACAAATCCTTCGGCACAGAGAACACTGGAGTTTCTGATGGATTTCGATTAAGCGTCCACCGCAAACTGGGCACGCGGAATTGGTTGAGCACTTTTTTTCGTCACTATCTATTCGTGAATCTTCACCGGACATTTCACCTTCCTTGTCGAAACGATCGGTCCCGTCGAACAGGACAAATCAACGCAACGGATCTTCACTCTATGGCGGTCACGCTACTCCATTCTCACATTCGACGTGACTTGAGTCAATTCACAATGGGTCCAATTGCGCTTGTCAAGCGCCAATGGGCCCGCTTTATCACCTTAGTATACGGCATAATGGCCCTTTGAAAGATCACAGATGGGACAGGAAACGCCCCTTTGGAGGGCAAATGCCTTTACATTTTAGAGCCCTGACAGACTATCGAGATGCGACACCTACATCGACGACAAACACAGAAACCATGCCAAAATCCCGATTTCTGGGCTCAATAGCTCTGTTTCACCACCCTCGATTCTGGCCCAGAAACGGCGATTTTTCGCTATCGGATTCAATGAACTAAGCGAGTGACAGCCCATTTTATCAAGACACAAGCATTGAGAATCAAGTAGCCTTACGGTGGTCCCATGAACGCTTGACAAGCACACACTATCTTGACTACTACAGGGCAAACGTGGTATTTGTGTCCTCACGATTGTTCCTCAACAAATGATGGGGGCTCCGTATCCTTCTGTTCGGTGTAAACCGAAAGGGGCGCTATCATGCGGGAAATGCGAGCTTCAAACTGACTGGTTAGGTTTTCATAAACGATTTGCTTCTTGTCAGGGCTGTTTGCAGATTGTTTTGATTTTCAGCCGGTCTCGAATTATACTAATCCTTGTCCATTCAGTCGGATACTGGCCGCTCTTCGGCTAGTTTCGTTGATTCGAAAATATCAGTCTCTTCGCTTGTGCAACCGGTCTGAAATGGCTTGGAGAGCGGTAGACTCAGGAAGGTGGGTTCGAGACCAGTCAGGATCTCAAAGCTAAAACTTCCTCGGAAATGGGTCAAGAATCCCGTTACCGGGCAATCGATATTCTTGCATTTGGCCGGACTGGTCTCCGCGCCAATCGCAGTGGTGTTTGCAATAGCGTCATGACGTAGTGAGTGTTATTTAGCTTGAAGGAGAATGACCATGCAGAAAATCAACAAGGTTCTTGTCGTTGTCGGTCTGGTCTTTGGCGTTAGTGCTGGAAACGCCTTCGCCGATCTGATTGGCTACTGGTCGTTTGAAGAAGGCCAGGGAACGGACGCTGCGGACGTTACTGGGAACGGCAATGACGGCGCATTGACCAGTGGCGTGGAGTGGGTGGACGGCTTCAAGGGAGGTGGTGTGCGTTTTGACACGGCCGGCGAGAGAATCGTCATCGGCCCGCTCGATCCCACGGCAGGTACCAATGCGATGACCCTAGCCGCCTGGATTAACTGGGAGGGCCAGGGGAATAGTATCGCACACCAGGGCATCATCGGTAAACGGCAAGGCTGGACTACTACTGGCGCCACTATCAAGTGGTTCTGGGAGGCCACGCCAGCCAATGCTCTCCTGTTTCGAGCCGATTTTAGTGGAGGGGGCACGGGATTGTGGTGGAACAATACATACCTTGAACCCCATGCGAATGAGTGGATTCACGTCGCCCTGACCTGGGACGATGGCGTCGCAACGCAGTATATCAATGCCGAGGAAGTTTCAACGGGGAACATTACTTTTAGAGAGAGTGCGAACAGTACCCCTGTGACGATAGGCTGTGTTGATTCTACCAACAACGAAACCTTTGTCGGCACCATCGACGAGGCCCGTATTTACAATGAGGCCCTGGATAAAGATGGACTTCTGCAGGCCATGACCGGTGATACGACACCGGCGGTGATCGTGGGCCCGCCGAACAATGGGCCGGATATCAATCGAGAAACGACCCTGAGTTGGATGCCGGGAGAGTTTGCGGCAACCCACGATGTGTACTTCGGGGCGAGCTTTGACGATGTGAGCGCTGCTGCACGAACAGATCCAAGAGGAGTCCAGGTTGGCCAGGGTCAGGAAGCCCTCAGTGTGGACACGGGTCGACTCGATTTCGATCAAACTTACTACTGGCGTGTGGATGAGGTCAATGGGGCACCTGACTTCGCAGTTTTCCCCGGTGAAGTTTGGAGCTTTACCGTCGAAGCATTTTCTATCCCCATCACAAATGTCACGACCACGGCCTCCAGCTCATTCGGCCTTTCCCTGGCTGAGAATGCCATCAACGGCTCCGGTATGGTGGGTGATCTCCACGGATCCTCCGCCGCCGACATGTGGATCAGCGGCGGCATCCCGGCCACCATCGAGTTCGGATTCGACCGGGTGTACAAGCTGCACGAGCTTTGGATCTGGAACTCCAATCAGCTCATCGAGTCCTTCGTGGGATTCGGCGCCAAGGATGTCGTCATCGAACACTCACGGGA
>JADFMM010000269.1 GCA_022563885.1 Planctomycetota bacterium
TCCCGCGGCGCGGAGCATTCACGGCCATTCGAGTGCCGATCAGTTCCTCACCGGGGCTCCGACCGGGACTAGAGGAGATTACAGGAACGCCATCTCGCTCGATCAGGAATTTGCTGCTCACGTTGGCGATCAGACGCGCTTTTCATCGCTCGTCATGTCGACCGATGGAGGCACGGGAACTCCCCGTGGTGCGCATACCCTGTCGTTTCATCGAAGCGGCCGAGCCATCCCGGCCGAGCACCGGCCGAAGCGAATCTTCGACATGCTGTTTGTGAAGAGCGATGACGATGCGGCGCGTCGTTTGGCGCTGAGTCAAAGTGCGATGGACGATCTCCTGGCCGATGCACGTTCATTGCGGCAAACGCTGTCCACCCACGATCAGGAAACCCTGGATGAGTATCTCCAGTCGGTTCGCGAGACCGAGATCAAAGTCGAAAAGGCGAAACGGTGGATCAACATTCCGCTTCCTAAAGTCGACGTGGATCACCTGAAACTCGACATCACACCTGAAGATCCGCGCGTCTATCTTCAGACGATGTTCGAACTGATCTACCTCGCATTTAAGACGGACTCCACCCGAGTTGCCTCTTACCAGATTGGTCGAGAAAACGGTGTCGGCGTCAGCGACTATCTCGCTCGAGCGGTCGGGTTCAAGCTGACCCATCAGCTCTCACACGACACGAAGGAGCCTGGCGGCTGGAAGAACTTCGGCACCTACTGTCGATTCCTCAGCGAAGAATACGGACGCTTCGCCGGCAAGCTGAAAGCGACGCCTGAGGCGGGCAGCGACGGCAACATGCTGGACAATACGCTTCTCCTGTTCGGTTCCGCATCAAGCGCCTTCCACCTCTCCCGCAACTACCCATTGATTCTAACCGGCGGGAAAAACATGGGATTCGAGCACGGCCAGTACCTCAACTATGCCGGCGACAATCCAGCCGGCGGTCCGTGGGATGGCGGCCGTGAACCATGGCAGAAAGAGGTCACTCACGAGGACATCCCCCTGTCGAATCTCTTTGTCACCATGCTTCAGCGTCTCGGGGTCGAGACTCACAAATTCGCCGACAGCACCGGGACGCTCGATGAGGTGTGAGGGACTCGGTGGACTGTGCGCTTGTCAAGGGTCGATCGGACCACCCTGACGTCGGCTCTAGCATCTGATGTTTCAGGTGTTTGTAAAAGGGAACACGAATGATCAAAGCCTGCGGTCGCTTTGGCGGGTTCCTGTGGCAGGCGGCGAACCGGAAGACCTCGGTTTGGAAATGGAGAAACTCAGGCAACCGGTCATTTCTGCAGATGGCCGCAAAATTGCGTTCACCGTTGGCGGCCGAAAAACGGAAGTGTGGGTCATGGAAAACTTTCTGCAAAACGGCCAAGCTGCTGCGAAGTGAGTGGGTCTAAAGTGCAGAATAAGGCGCTGGGATCAGGGGTCCCGAATATTCGCAACCCTTCACAGGAATACTGTCTGTCTTCCCCGGTTCGAGCTTTGCTCGAATGGTGTATTGCACAGGAAAATTTGAAGGGAACGAAGGGCTGCCGCCCATCTGCAAGTGCCATCTATGGCAAAAGAGTCTTTGGCATCGGCGTCAGCCCTTCCGTATCTTCTTTTCTTCCCGTGTGATTCTCCTTTGAGCGAAGCTCAAATAATGGTGATTGTGTTTCCCGGTGAACGGTTACGACTATTCATAAGCGATGTATTTCTCAGTCCTAGCAAGCATCTGAGCCGGGTCATGCCTTTTAGCAAACTTACCCCGGATCGTATTTCCAGGAGCCGAGACTGCCGCAGTCGCTTAGGCTCCTTCGCATGGACCGGGTCGGTGTTACGTTCGAATACTGGCTGCGTAGCAACTGCGGGTTGGCAATGACCGGGCCGGCGGGTCTTTCGTGTTCTGGCTGCGTAGCAGTTGGGCCGGGCGTGAATATATCTTAGTGATGACCCTAGGCCGTTGCGAATGGCGCCAACACAAAAACAGCGGTCATTGCGAGGAGGCACGACGCGGCCATCTTCCCTGCTTCTTGAGCGTATCGCTGGTTGCACCCAAAAGACTTTGGTGGCATTTCGTTTGATGTGCAAGGTGTGATCCAGGTTTCTGGCAATCACGTCAAAGTAGGTGGAGGTAGGCTTCCTGACGACGTCAAAGGCCTCAAAGTCGGCTTGAAATGCGAGCGCCTTTACCTTGTAGGTGCAAAAATACACTCTTGGAATTGTCTGTACTAGCGATCTAGCTAACGCGTACCATCGTTTCGCTGATGTTGGCGCCTTCACCATACATTTCACTCTAGGTGAATTCCTGCTTTCGTTGACATCGATGTATGGGAGACAATTGGTGCCCAAGGGACTGTGTGACTTTTTTCCCCGACACTGGCGGGAAAGCTTCAAGCTTCGCTTGAATAAGGGTAATTTCACCATGAAGAAAATGAAGAAACATGAAGGGCTCCCGCCGTGGCTCTAGGAGCTGATCCTTTCTTAGATGGCTTCTGCTGCCACGTGTGCTACGACAGGCTTGCCCACTCCTGAAAGAACGACTCGGGTTCCCAGCGAGAGGGCTGATCAAATAATGCGTCAGCACATAAGAACAAGAAACTTCCATCCGTTTAACTCACAAACCGAAAAGGCCACTCTGTTCGCTAAACCAGCCGTCATGCGAGGACAAGCCAGTCTCAGTGTGGGAAACTTGTTTCCCTAAGCGGTGACAGGCGCAAGACTCCTTCGCAGAAGTCGGCGTAGCAGGGCAGGACGGCGCCCTTGTTACGGGCCAGACGCGATGATGACGCATCAGCCTCCATGCTTCATGTTAAAACCACACGCTTGTAAGGCCAGATCCTACAGTTGCATGATTTGGCGATGGTACTTGCTGTGGCGAGATACCATAGCAATGCCGAAGGCACTCCCTCAAGTTTATGCAACGTTGGGGTTTACTTCCTGCTAACAGCCGAGTGGTTCACGGATAACATCCTGAGAATGGGCTCAGAGATTGCAGTCTATGCTGTCCATTACGCGGACGGAACGGCCCCCAATATTTCGATTTTCACTGGCGACCATCTGCGAGATGTGGTTAAACATGATACCGACAGGGCCCAGTCCTTTCACTTTATGGGAGTTCAACCATGAAAAAAAACCTTCTCATGTATCTCGCACTGCTAACGGCCGGCTGTTCTTCCAGTCAGAGCGACTTTCAATCGCCACAGGAAATCAAGCGTCTTGCTTTTGGATCCTGCTGCAAACCGCGCAATTACCCTCAGAATATGTTTTCGGCTATCGAGAAACGTCAACCAGACCTTTTCCTCATGCTTGGTGACAATATTTATGGTGATACCGAAGATATGAATCTCCTGAAGGAGAAATACCAGGAGCTGGCTGAAACTCCAGGCTTTGCCAGCCTGCGCCGCTCGTGTCCATTATTGGCCATCTGGGACGATCACGATTACGGTGTTAACGACGGCGGCCGTCATTATCCGAAGAAGCAGCAGTCAGAGAGGATATTTCTCGATTTCTTTGAGCCGGGTCAGCAAAGCCCGCGCTCCCGCAGACCGGGACTTTATACCTCCCACCTTTATGGACCCGTGGGCCGCCGGATACAGATTATTGTCCTCGATTGCCGCTATTTTCGCGACGAGTTGCCGAAGACCGAATGGGACCACACAAAGGACTATGTTGGGTGGTATGAAGCGACGATGAATCCAGAACTCACTCTGCTGGGTGAGCGGCAGTGGCAATGGCTGGATCGGCAGTTATCCGTACCTGCCGATGTGCGTATTATCGTCAGCAGCATCCAGGTTTTGGCGCATGAGAAAGGCATGGAGAACTGGGGTCACTACCCCCATGAGCGGCAGCGGCTTTTTGGGCTGTTGAAAAAGCATCAGGTAAGGAATACCCTGGCTTTGTCAGGCGATGTTCATTTCGCTGAGATTTCCAAAAAGAATATCGGTGCTTACCCCTTCTATGACTTTACCAGCAGCGGATTGACCCATACAAGCAAGAGCTGGCCTTTGGCGAAGAATCATTATCGAGTCGGGAAGGCCGTTGATCAACTCAATGCCGGTATCATCGACATCGACTGGCAGGCGAGGCGTTTTATCCTGAGGATTATCGACAAGGACTCCCAGGACGCTGAAGTGCACGAAATCCCCTTTGATGAATTGCAGTTCAGTAAGAGCGAGCCATCACCATGAATAACTTCTTGCGCTTCGACCTTGAGAGAGGGATAGGGTTGAGTGTTGTCCTGATCGTTGCTGGCTATATGCGCTTTCATTCCGCATGCATGGCAGCCGATTCAGAAGTCATCTTGAATGTGGACGATTATGATCGTTCGTGTGCAATCGAGATCGAACAACATGATGCCCAAATCCTGGTTACTTGGCCTTTGAATGACGAAAGTCGAGGGCGGCTGACAATGGATTTGGCAGTTGACCGACCCTTGATTAGATCCATCGCGATTTCCAGAAGTCTGTCTACCCCGTTCGAGTCAATTGTGGATTCGCTTGACCCCGTCGTTTTGCTCCGTGTGGGAAAACGAGATCTGGAGAAACGAGGCGGTTGGACGATCTTCTTCGACCGCATGCAGAGAAAACCGAACGAAGTCTTCAATGCTCGGATTGGAAAAACGCGCGCTGTTGCCTCCGGCAAGGCGAGTCGTGCGGTGTTGACGATCGGCGAGGTCTCGGCGGGATCATTTCACGGCGAGATTCGTTGGACATTTTATGCGGGTAGCCCCTTCGTCCTTCAGGAAGCGGTGATGCGAACCGAAAAAAACGGAGTCGCATATCTTTACGACACCGGATTGGTCTGTCGAGAGACAGTTCCAAAGCAGATGTCCTGGCACGACCCACTGGGCGATTTCAAAACCGAACGAGTCGACGCCATCAAGACAGCCAGGCGATTGGCCGTGAGGGGTCGAACCATTTGCGGAGAATTCGAACGCGGCTGTGTCGCTCTGTTTCCGCCACCGCACCGTTACTTCTATCCCCTTGACTTCTCGAATAATCTCCGCAACATCTGGATCGGGCCGGGATACGGCAAGCAAGCTCTGCCTTTTGGTTTCGGTATTCGGCACGACCCACAGGGCGACAATCGTTACGTTCCCTGGTTCAACGCAATGCCCGGCACAAAGCAGGCGTTGGGGCTCTTCCTGTATGTCTCCGATAGTTCGGCTGAGCAAACACTCAAGGATATCGCTCAACTCACCCGAAACGACCGCTTCTCTCCGCTCAAGGGACACACCGTCTTCGCGAGCCACTTCCACGTGGAGCACACGCGCGAAGTCTTGAACGCGCAGGAGAAGGAAGCGAATACCCATTCGGATGTCACGGCCCGTCTTTCTTCCGGAGACGAGTATCGCATCCCCGAGCGTCTGCAGAATCCCGGCTTCGTTCGCGTCTTGCGCGATATGGGAGTCGATATCGTTCATTTGGCCGAGTTTCACTTCGGTGCGACACCACGCATGAAGACGATCGAACGCCTGCGACATCTTGACGTACTGCATGCCGAATGTAAGCGTCTCAGCGACGAGGGTTTTTTACTCTTGCCGGGCGAAGAACCCAACGTCCATCTCGGCGGGCACTGGATCAGCTTTTTCCCAAAGCCGGTTCACTGGGTCCTTAACCGACCGTCAGGTACGGCATTTGTGACCGAGGATCCGAAACTTGGCAAGGTCTATCATGTTGGCGATGAAGCAGATGTCTTACGACTGCTAAGGGCTGAACAGGGACTGGCATGGACGGCCCACCCTCGCATCAAAGGCTCGACAGGCTTTCCCGATCGCTACCGCGACCGACCGTTTTTCCAGTCAGACCGCTTCTTGGGCGCTGCGTGGAAGGCAATGCCGGCCGACCTGTCGCAGCCACGTCTCGGTTCACGCGTGCTTGATCTGTTGGACGACATGTCAAACTGGGGAGATCCAAAATATGTTCTCGGAGAAGTCGACGTCTTCAAGATCGAGCCGGATCATGAGCTCTACGCCCACATGAATGTGAACTACTTGCGTTTGGACAGAATTCCGAATTTCAAGGATGGCTGGCAACCCGTGCTCGATGCACTCCGGGGGGGGCAGTTTTTTGTTACCACCGGCGAAGTGTTGATTCCTGAATTTACGGTCAATGGCCGGATGAGCGGTGAAATCGCGGTGTTACCGAAAGGTGATCAGTCCCAGGTGCGCCTGGATCTTGAATGGACCTTCCCTTTGGCCTATGCCGAGATTATCAGCGGAAACGGTCGAAAGATCAGGCGCAAGAGAATCGACCTGTCAGAAACCAAGGCCTTCGGACAGGACTCGCTGAGAATTGACGCAGATTTGAGTGGGCAACGTTGGGCGCGGGTGGAGGTATGGGACATCGCGACAAACGGCGCATTCACTCAACCCGTCTGGTTGGAAAGTCGCTAAGGAGTTGCACGATCTGGTGACGGTGCTGCGTCAGGTCGCTGGAAAGGTTCAAGCTTCGCTTGAATGAGGATGTTTTTATCATGAAGAAACATGAAGGGTTCACGCCGTGGTTTCTGCGTTGGATCATTCATTTGGATGACTTGTGCCGCCACGAAATGAAAGGACCATTCGAAAAAGGCGACAGCGCACTAAGAACTAGAAACTTCGACCGATTAACTCACAGATTAAAAAGGCCACTCTGCTCACCAAGCCAGCCGTCCTGCGAGGACAAGCCAGTCTCAGTGTGGGAAACTTGTTTCCCTAAGCGGAGACATGCGCAGGACTCCTTCGCAGAAGCCTGCGCAGCAGGGCAGGACGGCGCCTTGAGTACGGGCCAGATGCAATGATGACGCGCCAGCCTTCATGCTCTTCATGGTTAAAACCACCCTGAACATGTTCGCGCGCGTTCCACACCGTGCAGTCTTCGGTACCACCGGCGTAATCGATAGACCAGTCGGCTACAACGGCAGCGGGCCGCGGGAGAACATCCTGTGAATCACGGGCTACAAAGAAGCCGGTTTAAGGGAAAGATTCAAGCTTCGCTTGAATAGGGGAATTTTACCATGGAAGAGGATGAAGAAACATGAAGGGCTCCCGCCGTGGCTCTAGGGGTTATCCTTTCTTGGGTCGCTTCTGCTGCCACGTGTGCTACGACAGGCTTGCCCACTTCAAAAAGAACGGCTTGGTTATGCACCGAGAGGGCTGTTGAAACACTGCGTCAGCACATAAGAAATAGAAACTTCCTTCCGACTCACAGACCTAAGGACCCACTGACCCACCGGCACTTCGAACGCACTCCGTGTTCTTCATGGTAAAAAACACACCGTCAGGAGCCCAAATAGACCAGACAACTCCGGAGGAATCCTCGCCTATTGATAGGGACACTCGCTTTATCTGGGAACCGCTTTCTTTGACGGCCTCATGGGAGATGGGCAACTCAGATGCCGAGCGCCTCAATGCCAAGCTGCCAGGGGAGGACTTGGATCTTGCCAACCCGCCTCGGCTGTCGTTCTCGGCAGAGAACGAAGCATTCGGCATTCTCGAACGTGCGGGCAAAGGCTTCGAGTTTGCGGACGGTTGTATCGTCGATGAGTTCGCCTGGTTTGATCTCGACCAAGGCAATGGGGAGACCCGGGCGCTCCACGATGGGATCGATCTCTGCATCGTCCTTGGTTCTCAGATAGCTGAAGCGATACTCGAGGTTCCGGTAACTGGCCAGACGAATGATCTCCAGAATCACAAGATGCTCGAAGGCTTTTCCGAAAGCATAGTTGCCAGGCAACAGATCGACACTGAGGGTCCCCTGCAGGGCCCGAGCAACGCCGAGGTCAAACAGATAAAACTTGGGGTTCGTCCGTTGTCGTTTGCGTATCGAGAGGTGAAAGGGCTCCAAGAAGAACCCCAGTAAGGTGTCTTCCAGAATCTTAAAGTACTCTTTCGCTGTGGTGGAATCGATCCCGACGTCACGGGCGATCCGCGAAAAGTTTAGGATGGTCCCATTGACTTGCCCCGCCACCGGCAGGAATCGGTTAAAGGGCTCAACGCCGCGGACCAATTGCTCGGCCAATACCTCTTCCTGGATGTAGCTGCAAGATCTTGATCGCCCTAATAGGGGACCGGCAAGAAATAACTTGGACTTTTGAATGCCCAATTGCACCCCATCTTGGATCGCTTCTCAATCGCGACATCCGCGACGTAGGACAGCTACGCCTGTGGTTTCGCTCAATCGGGCGCGACCAAATATGGGGCACACTTGGACCCCAAATTGTCCAACTTATTTCTTGCCGATCCCTTATCTGACTGAAAACAATATGAGATGTAGCCATTTCGTCTGGTCACGATCTCGTGGAGATCCTTAATATCCAGCTTGAA
>JADFMM010000049.1 GCA_022563885.1 Planctomycetota bacterium
AAACTGCTTACACAGAAGTGGACGGTGATATTGACAATATCGATATAGCGCTTCCGGCATTGATTGTTGCCAGTCTCTCTGATCTGTCTGACGAAGATGTTTTTCATTTTACCCTGAAAGAAGATGCCGCCGTCACTTTCACCATTTACTCGGTAGACAGTGATTCCACGGTCATGTACAGACCCGGAAGTAATCGAGAGGTGTCTATTACATCGGGCACTTTTTATCTTGACGGGGGTCGATACAGCGAGATAATTCATGCCGCCATGTCTGCACCAGAAGGTGTTTCCGCCACTTTTTTGAGTGCTGGTACCCACACCATTCGAATTGCAGCGATTGGCTGGGGTGATATCAATCCAAATCCGGGGAAATATGAGCTTCAAGCATTTATTAACGACTACGATCAGGTACAACAGCGACTAGTCTGTTGAGTGAGATTTATCCTTTGGTGACAGCCCATACTGACAACAATCGCTTGTAGGACTACGCGAACAATTGCTAGAAAGGATCTGTACCCCACTGATGCCAGTCTTTCTTCCTGTTAAGGAAGTCAAAGGGTTAGAACCCATCCCAAAACCTCTTTCTACTGCGATCGGCTGCAAAGCCCGTAGATCTGTGTTGTCGGCAAAAAGGGATCTCGACGTACTTCAGCACGCCTCCGAGCCTTTGCCGCTGCGCGAGTTCCTTCGGTGCCCACCTCTGAGTCTATCCACGAGCTTTTCGCTCGATCTCGCCACAAAACAGGTCTCGGGATGGGTTCTAACGATCCTGTTGCTCGCCGCGTCATCACAGCAAGCGTTCGCGAAAACCGCGTCGACCGAATCTGCAACAGAAGCGGTTCCGTACACGATCGTCGTCACAGGTGGCGAACTCCTATCCGGTGCCTATCCCGATGGTCACACGTATTTTCTAACGCGCACCCTCGGCCCATTGGGCCTGCGCTGTGTCGGGTCGCTGTGTGTGGACGACAATCAGACAGATCTTATTGCGGCACTTCGCTATGCGACAGACAGGGCGAGATTGGTGATTGTCACCGGAGGCCTCGGCCCCACTGATAATGACATCACCCGCGAGACACTCGCTGCATTCACGGGAATCGCGATCCAAGAACACCCTGGCGTGTTACAGCAATTAGCGCAACGGTTCGGGAAACCCCCTGCCCAGCTCCGGTCGAACCTGCGCAAGCAGACGCAAGTGCCGGTGCAGGGAACTTATCTCAAGAATCAAAACGGCACAGCCGTTGGACTCGTCTTTGAAATGGCCAAGACCGCAATTGTTGCCTTGCCGGGTCCTCCCCGAGAGTTGCAAGCGATGGTCCACGGTGAACTACTTCCCTACCTGAAGAAACGGTTTGGCACGCGACCGCCAGGACCTTCTTTGACGCTGCGCTTTGTGGGGCTCGGCCAGTCCCAGATCGACCAGACACTGGAAGATCATATCGCCCTGGATGAGGACATATCCATCTCTTCACAGTTTCAGGGGGGAAGGGTTGATTTCACTTTTTCACTGCCGCATGATACGGCGGAGGAGAGAACACGGCTGCGGGAGTTGAAGCTGAAGGTTCTGAAGCACTTGGGAGAATACGTGTATGCTACGGGAACAATGACCTTGGAAGAGCGCGTTATTCAGTTGCTGAGAGCCAAGGGTTCAACACTGGCATTAGCGGAGGTGGGTAGTGGCGGGAGTCTGTCGGCAGCTCTGAGTGGGGTCCTTGATGCCAACCAGGTACTCACCGGTTCCTTTGCAGCCCCCTCCGATGAGAGACTCCGTGGCCTGCTTGGCGTGTCGGACGCTCAATGGCAAGCGTGTACGTCTCACAAACAAAAGGCGGGGCGCTTGGCCGTGGCCGTGGCCCACATCACCAATAGCAATTGGGCCATTTCTATCGGCGAGCCCTTACAAAATGAAAAAGAAAACCACACTGTGGCAGTGGCTATCAAGCACCCGGGCGGCCAATGGGAGAGTATGCAGATCCAGGTCCGCGGCAGCGGGCAATGGGTCCGCGCCAGGTTGGTCACAGATATTTTGGATCAATTGCGGCGCAAACTGAACTAGAACCCATCCCAAACCGCCTTTCGACCGCGATCGGCTGCAAAGCCCTTGAAGGGGTCTACAGTCGCCCTCATGGCACGACCCCTTGCCTGACACGAAAGTGGGATTCACTTCCTTGTCGCCGCTCAGTTCGTGTGCGTGTCTCGGGGCCTTTCGTGGTCTGACCCAACCGCAGGTGGGTCAGGCCTGCTAGATTAGCAGTGGCGCGGCGGCGAACAAGCACCGCCCTCTGCTAAATGCATTACGTTCCCAGGACAGACAGTTTCAGTGCTGGTGGGGTGAGATAGAAGACAGGTTGGTGCGGCAAGCGTAAGTTGAAAGTTGATTCCGCCGCCCACAAGTCGCGGTAGCCAAACAATTCACCTCGGCTCTCCGAACACACCATGGTTTGGCAGAACACTAAAGATCCTTCACTGGCTCGTCGCCCAGCTGCCGAATCCACTCGCGTAGCAACTCGACAGCTTGCTGGTCGACTCGCGAGGTGGCCAGCTGTGGCATTTGCCCCGCGCCACGCATCGCCACCCGATGCAGCAGAATCGATCGCTCAGGCGCGCCCGCCGCCACGATGCGAGCATCTTCGATGTCAAACGTGTGGTGCAGCGGCCTTTCGTCGAGCAGCTTCATGCCTGCCAACGGTCTGGTGAATTCAAGATCAATCTGTGCATTCCCGCCCCCCGCACCGATGTGACATTGGGCACAGTTCGCATGCAAGTATGACCGCGCGCGCAGAGCAACGTCGTTTTCTGTGTCGTAGGGGTTCACTAACCGTGGGAACGCAGCCGACCAGTGCATCGATAACTTCGAGGGCAGCGATCGCTCCTCGCCAGTGGTAAGCTCCTGCAACCGATCTGCCGCTTCTTTTTCATCTAACCCGGCATCCTTCAACGCCTCGCGCACCTTGCCTTTCACCTTCCCCGACCAGTTAACGCCGAGTACGCCCAAATAGTCGAGCACTTCCAATTGGTTTGCGGTAACCGATCCATAGTCGTGGTCCTTGTTCATCTGCAACGTCGTCTGGCCAAGGACATAGTTCGCCGCTCGGCTGTGACAGACCATGCATTCGGTGCGACTGGGGAAACGCCACTTGAGTGACTCCGTCTTGCCGCCGGCCGAACCGCCCTCGAACGATCGGTCCAGGCCTTCCCCGGCGACCAGCGTGGCTTCCGTCTGTTCGTCATTCCAGGCGTACGAATAACCGACCCATTCGCCTTGCTGCTTAGTTAACAGGCGAGTTTCGATCCAGCGCCGACGGCCATCTTCACCCGACTCCGACGGGTGCGCAAAGGACTTGACCAGCACCGTCTCGTCCGGAAAATTCCAGCCGCGCTGCGACATGCCGATTTGGGCGGGTTTCTTGTCGTCTCCTTCGCCGGTCGTGGGAGGCAGATAGAGGTAACGCTCTTTGTAAGCTCCGTCCGACCACAAGGGCGAGTTGACAGAGTACGGGATCAAACCGGGCGCCACTTTGTGGCCAGCCACGTCAGCGAACAGTCCAGTCTCGCTCAACGTGCGGGGGAACTGATCCGACGTGTTCGGCGTCTCATTCGCCTGGAGCGTAAAAAAACCGCCCTGCTTGCCGCCGCGGTAGTCGGCGATCAACAACTCGCCGTCTCCATCCAGCCCAAACGCCGTGATGGCAAGCGTAGAATCTGCGAGTTCCTTGTGCCACAGCACTTTGCGTCCTACCACTTTGGCGCCCCAGATCTTGCCTGTCGAATAATCACCATAGATGTAAGCGCCGTATAGGTCGGCGAGTTTCTTTCCGTAATAGACAATGCCGCCCGTCATCGACCGAGCTTCTGAGTGCGGATGATCAAAGATCGGTTTCGAAACCGGCGTCGGCCCCAGCTGGCGATTGGCGTAGAAAATATGGCCGCCTTCGAAAACGCTCCAGCCATAATTCGCGCCGCGCTCGACGAGATAGATCTGTTCCCACAGATCCTGCCCGTTGTTGCCAACCCAAACGTGACCCGTCTTCGGGTCGACCGTCATTCGCCACGGATTTCGAAAGCCGTAAGCCCATGTTTCCCCGCGTGCGCCGTCCATCTCAATGAATGGATTGTCTTTCGGTATCGAATACGCGCGGCCATCGTCCGGATGATCGACGTCAATCCGCAGCACCTTCGCCAACACGTGGTCGAGTCCTTGCCCCGTCAAGTTTTTATCGGAATCACTGGTCCCATCGCCCGAGGTGATGTAAAGCATTCCATCCGAGCCAAACGCCACGGCTGCGCCATTGTGACCGTTCGACTCCCACTCGATGATCAACCGCGCCGAATCTGGATCGAGCCGAAATGGAGCTTTGCGTTGGATCGTGTAGCGTGTGACATAGCACACTTTCCCCGCTTTGGTGTCGGCATCCGGTCGGTCGGCCCCGATGAAGATATAACCATTCTCAGCAAACTGAGGATGAAACGTGATGCTGTAGGCGAGTCCTTTTTCGAAATCGAGCAAGGTCTCAAATTCTCCGCTCGCCGGATCGTCGGTCGTGCGGCGAAGCTTGGCCGAACCGTCCTGATCGATAAACAGCAGTCGCTGACTGCCCGGTTCACTGGCAACCTCGATCAAGTTCGATAATTCGAGTTTGGGGAAAACGCGAGTCACGCGATACGGCGGCGCCGGATCAGGCGATCCGATGACGTGAGACGTTACCGTTTTCCATGATGCCTTAAGATCTTCCAGAGGATGGGACGCCGTGTCCTCGCGTTCTTCCGCGGTTGCAGGCGGAACAAGTGCGGTCCACGACAGCATAGCAGCAAAGCATAGGTTTCTGATCACCAGATACTCCATCGGTTGTTCGTGTCCGCGACTGATAGGGAACTTGATTTACTGATTTCTCAGCCAGTGAAATGTTTATACCCCCGAGGGAAAGGGGGATCAAAGGGAAAACAGCCCCAGGACCGCAGTGGCGGTCCTGGGGCTGTAATCTGTAGGGCGCATCCGATGCATCTGAGCCCAAATATCGGGAAGGAACCTCCGATGGTGGCCCGAAATCTGGTCTCAACCGTAGTCTGAGCCTGCATCGATTCTGTGCCGGCAGGATTCGCATGTCATATGGGTCCTTCCAGATTAGCAGTGGCGCGGCGGCGAACAAACAACGGCCTCTGTTCGATGCAGTACTCTCCCAGGACAGACAGTTGCAGTGCTGGTGGAGGATGTTGACGGCAAGTTGGCACGGCAAGCGTAAGTTGAAAGTTTGGGCGCGGCCCTACTGCTTTCCCCCACTGCTGCCCTAGACCTTAGGCTCCCCCTATGCGTTTTGATCTCCAGAAAAGAACGGTATACCCGTGACTCATTTCGCCGGGACCATGCCCGGCGCCTTCCAGCCAAGAGGCGGTTCGGCGTTCGGATAGGTCCAGTTGTTGAATCTTCGATCGGTTTTCTTGTCAAAGAATTGGCGGTCCGCGAAATCGAACAAGGCGGCCCAATCCTCTTGATTTTGAGCGTGCGTGCCTTCGCGCCAGTGCAGTCCGATGCGGTCTTCGACGCCCAGCCATTGGAATACGACTTCGGCGGCGCGATGCGTCAACTCGGTCCCATACGGATTGGCCCAGTAGTCTTGACGGGCGTGGCAGTTGACCAGAGCCCGCGGGGCGATCAAGGCCTTGGCGAAATGCGCATCGAACGGTAGGCGATCTTCCTGGTCGGCAAACTGGAAATACCGGGGGTGAAACCAGCGCTCGTTTCTTCCGATATGATGTCCGATCGTCTGCGGCTTCTGACCCTCCTCGAAGTAGCGTAAGCTACCGGTGCCGCCGGTACCGGACGAATTGGGCGCCGTAATGGCAATGCGCTCGTCATAGATCCCGGCACACAAGGCCGCCTTGCCGCCGCGTGAGTGGCCGGTCGCAACCACCTTGCTCATGTCGGTCACCCTCAATTGATCCAGTGCGTCCAGCACCACAGCGTGTCCCCAGCCCCAAACGGCGAGGGCGGCCCAGTCGTATTCCGGATAGAGAGGGTAGACGCCGGCATCTCGGCCTTCTCCCCGAGTGTCCGTCGCCAAATCCGTGCGGTTGAACCGGCAAAGCAGGTAACCCCGTTCGACGGCTTCGAATCCTGGATCGAAGCTGTCTGACGAAGCGCTGCGGTCCGATGATGCCTCGAAGGAGACGCGGTCGTTCTTGATGACGGTCGGGTAGCGTTTTTTCAGCGCCGGGCGTACGATTAGAAAATGGCACGTGACGCTTTTTCCGTTGCGGCGAATCGTCAGTGTGTGCTGCTCCTCGACCCCCTTGCCGTCATAAAGCAGCTTGGAGCCGACTTGCTTGATCTCAATTTCTTGGGGCCGTGGCGGCATCTGACCATACAGGTAATGAGCCAACATCGCCTTGAGATACACGCGCTGCTTCCGCCAGTCTTGAAGTGTCTGAACCCGCTTGCCGTCGGGCCTTAAGAACGGATCGGGCAACCCTTTCTGGAGCGGCAGGTTCTGGACATCGGCAAACGTAAACTTTGCATGCTCTTCCGCTAAAATCGATGGCTTCAGATGCCGATCGAAAAAGCGAAAGATCTCCCCGATGACTTCAGGGTCGGGGATGTACATGTGGGGCATTCCCTTTTGAATGATGAACCGATGCTCCAGCCCGACCTTCTCGCATTGGGCGGCCAGGCGCTTCATCTGGCCCACCCGAAACTTTTTGTCCAATTCGCCCACGCACAGAAAAGCGGGTGGATCGTCGGGGGTCACGTAAGCGTAGGTGCTGTTGATGCGGATGTCCTCGACGGGCTCTTCCTTTTGCTGGCGCAGGGCTGATTCACGCTTCGCCTGCGAAACTTCGTCGAGATACCCGTCTTCGATGAGAAATTCTTTGGCATGCTGGCCAGCGGATAGGAGGGTAACTTGGAACCGGGCCGATTGTTCGGCATGGGGCCCCAAGTCGTCCTCCCATTTCGCTTCGTTTATGAAGGCGGCCTTCGCCGCTCGACTGCTGCCTTTGGAATGTCCCGTGACTCCGAGTTTGCCGGACAGATTCCATTTCTTGGCGTTGGCCCGCAGTAATCGCGCGGCCCGCTTTTCCGGGAACACCCGTCCAACGGGTGAGACCCTGGCTCCTCCGTTGTAATCCATGATCGCGCCGGCGTAACCCGTGGTGAGAAGACCGTAGATATAGTAGGCCCGCTGATTGATCCATTTCCCAGAGTCTTTGGTCGATGTGATCTGGAGCATCAAGGGGACGGGATCGCTCTGACCGGAAGGGTAGATCACATCCATGTCGACCGGCCGGTCTCTGATTTCGCAAATTCTGACTTTTCGATCGATGGCATAGCCAGCGGGTAAAATGTAGATCCAGTCCCTATCCACGGGATGGTTCTTGGTTTTGAACAGATAGCCGTACCAGAGGTCGATTTCGGGCAACAAGTCGGGTACCGCCGCCCGCGGATCGCCTTCGTAATCCGCCTCGATCACCATCAAGCCTTGATCGAGAAACCCTTCGATCAGCGTCTCGTCGTCTAGTTCACCCAAGCGCGGCCCGGGAAGGTTTTTCAGATAAACCACGACTGGCTTCTTCGCAGCAGCCGAATTGGGCAGCCGAACCGTGCACGAAATCGTTTTTCCTAAAAGCGGGCTTTTCCAGGACATGGCTTCCGCGTCCGCAGGGTGCGCATCTCCCATGGCGTTCATTGAACACAAGGCGTGGACAAACCCAAGAGCAACGACCAAACTTTTTTCTCTCATTGCAAATCCTTTCGAGGTGAAGGGTCTTCTCATAACACTAAAAATTCTTCTTCACCCACGTGTAGACGTATTGTTGCATTGCATAACTGAAGCGACTGTAGTCAATGGGAGCATGGAGCGTGATTTTACTGGAGGCGCCGTAGAGTCCGTATACTTGCCGCGCCTCCTCGACGCACGCCTTGACGTCTTCGAAAGTGGCGTCGCGATCCCATGTCGGCGCCACGACAAGGAGGGGTCGCGGCGCAATGCTGGCCAGGATCTCGTGGAAGTCATAAGGGACCCTGCGCGGTTCATCGACGAAGAAGCCCAGCCTGGGAACGAGCCCATGGAGATGGGAATAGGCTCGGATGCCTTCGGTCCCCTTATCGGCGGCATCCATACGCATAGGAGTGAAACCGCAGACAGATATCACTCCGGCGATACGCTCGTCGACGGCGGCTGTGTAGAGGGCGACCGTGGCGCCCAGGGCGTAACCGGCGGCGTAGATTCGTTTGGGGTCGATGCCTTCCCGGTTGGCGAGCATCAAGACTGCCGCGCTTGTATCGGCGACCATCTTGCCCATTTTCGACCAGTGGGGGTGTTTGCGATAGAAGTGCGTGCCTTCCTCAACACGTGAGCCGAACCCAATTTGATCGAATGCGAATACGGCAAAACCCGATTGAACCAATCCTTGAATAACGCTGGTGGAATCGCCCACGCCGAGTTCTCGCATGAAGCGGCCGTAACCATGGGCGTAGGCGTATTCGTGGAGGTAAATGATCACCGGAAGGGTTGTTGTCGGGCGCTTCCCATTATCATCCGTAGGGTAGTATAAATTACCGCTGGGAAAATCGCCCCCGTCCGGTTGCCCGCCAATAGCGATTCGGCCCATATTCTTTCCAACTCTGGGTCGGCGCATATCGGATTTACTTCCGGTCGGTTCTCCGAGGCCCCACCGAATACGTTCTAGCGCCGCCGTTTTCTTCAGCTCCCATTCTTCCGCGTTGGTGATCGGGCCGCCGTCCTCGGCGACCAGTAGATCATCGATGCCCCGGGCAGGAAAATGGAGGGCGTTGGTGTCGTACTCGTAACTCATGGCCAACCATTTCTCGAAGGAGTAGTCGTAATAGACCCTTCGCGGCGGTTGATCCGTCTTGTGCGTGTTCCGCCCGAAGACATGGTCAAAGAAATCGACAAACGCCTCGATGTCCTCCGCCGACGTCCCATGGCCGTGGTAGCGGAGGCGGAGGCCCAGGTTGTCGTCCGCATCGAGGAACTGATAGACCCGCCGCGCCGACTGGTAATTCTGCTCGAAGCCCCATGGATTGCCCTGTTGTTCGTTGATCGACGAACTGAGCATCAGCCCGCGCGGCGCCACCAGCGCCAGCATGAGATTCTGGTCCACGGGGAGCTTGTCTTCGCGCCAGAATTTCACCAGTTTGTAATCGCCCATGCGGATGGCCGTGTGCGGGTAGCTGCCGCTGTAGCGGTGAAACACGAGCCCCGGGTTGGGCCGTTGCACGGAGCCCCGCCCTTCATTCTCCAGCAAGGCGCGGAAGCTGCCGCCGTCCAGATCGCTCGGCAGGGTCTCTTTGTAGCCCACAATATCGGCAATGGTCGGCAAGATGTCCCACCCGACCACCGGCACATTGCAAAACGAGTTCGGCTTCACGCCCGGGCCGCGCACGATAAACGGCACGCGAATCCCGCCCTCAAATCAAACGTCACCCACTTGCCGCCGCGCAGCGGGTGGTTCCGACTGGGTATCTTGTAGGTCGTGGGGTTGGAGAGGTTGCGCTTATCGCCCACGCTACCGTGCCCCGGATGCGCCTGGAAAGGTCCTGCCACGGGGCCGGGCTTCTTCCAGCAACTCTCCGCATCGTCGGGAGTGACGTAGGGTTTGGAGGGATCCTCGAGGGGCCGACTAAAGCTAACCTCGGCCAGTCCTGTTTCAACCGGAACGTCTTTGGGCTGTACCACAACCCACTGGGCCTTTTTATCATTGTCTTTCACCAGGTGAAAGTATTCGGGGAGCGTCACCAGTGGGCCATCCTTGGCATCTTTTCTGGTAACCAGTTGGTCGTTCCACCGGAACCTATAGGTACCTGAACCAAGCGCCACGGGACTCGCAAGAGAATTCCAGGCGAGAGGCACCTTTTTTTCCCTGGGGACAGGGGGCGTATAGATCTTCCAGGTGGCCCTCCCTCCTCCCCGAAAACTGTGCGCACTGGCCCCCAGGGGGTCGATGGCGCCGCTGGCCGGGACCCCGCCTTCAAACCAGGCCGTCGGCATCCCAGAGCGCCTTCTTGCTGTAGGCAGTAACGCGCTGCACGACCGCCGAATCGTCCGTGGGCCCTCGGGGGAACGAGGCGGGGGCTATTCGGGCGTAGGTCTCCCCCCTCTCGTCAATGGACTGGACGCTGGGGATATACTGGGTTTCCATCTGCAAAGCCCTATTTGGCCCGGAGGGACGGGTATCCAGAAACATGCCGCCCAGGCGAGGGTCGTCCACGGTCGCGCCGGACCAGAAATAGGGGGTGAAGAAAGCAACCGGGCCCTTGAAGTTTCGCGTGTTCAGAAATAAGGTCCAACAGTTATTTCCAGTAGGAACGTTTTTCCCGACAGTGGTGGATTTGGCCGTGGTGAGCGGAAGCGGCAGGTACCCGTAGCCGAACAGTTCACCGCGCGCACCCTGCTTCAGATTCAGGCCATCGGGGGGCCACAGCAACCAGGGACTGAGTTGTGCCACCCCGTACGTGCCTTTCGGTTTATCCCAGTCCCTTCCTTTGCCGGCCCCGGGTCCGTTGGCCCATGCACTGAAATTCAGGGCCACCCCGCCCACGATGAACTTCGGCGTTTCGGTGGCAAACCGCGTGTCACGCCACCAGCCCAGGCCGCCCTCGATATCGGAATACAGTTTGTCAGGCTTTGGACCGTCATACTGAGCGTGCATCCAGGTGCCGAACAGACCTGTTTGAAAACGACGCCCCGGATATTCCTGCAACAAAGGCCAGGCTGCTACATACATGGAGAACCCGGCGTTATATGTCTCTTGAACCTTCTCGTGAGGGACGAGCAGGTATCCGGCCATCTCTCCTCTCTGAATCTGATTGGGGCCGCCGATCAGGGGTACCAGGGGCAAGACGAACACGAGGGCCAGGCAGGAAATGAACAATTGAAGAATCCTTTTGTTCAACATAAGGGAACCTCCGGCAACTATTCTTCTTGCTTTAATTTGCAGCATCTAACGTCGAACTCTAAAGACATACAGCAGACGATGGACGTCTGTTGCGGTGCTCCCCCAGAATTGGTCCCGTCCAAGTGAGAGTATAATGCACGTCATCATGAACCTCAAAGAGGGCCACATCGTGGTATTGCACTCGTACACCGCAAAACGCAGCAACCGCTCTTTTGCACACACAGATGAGAACAAGTACCTGGGGGAAGCCCTCTCCCAGGACAGACAGCTGCAGTCCGGGTGCCGTGAGACTGAGGCACAAGTGGGAAAGGGCCGTGTAAGTTAAAATTTAGTAAGGCGACAATCCGGGGGTGTGGGGTACACTACACGGAGAGACAAAGTTGCAAGTTGAGGCGCGGCCTCGTAGCTCTTTCCTGTAGCTCTTTCCTGTAGCTCCTGCCAAAGGGTCCCTATCAAAATGATCGTCACACCGAGAGCGAGCGTTTTTACCTCTGGCAAGGAAGGCGAAGCAGGCCATCCGAGGATGGTCGATGGAGCCTGACGCCCTCCAGAGGGAAAACAAGCCGCTCGAACGCAGAGTCATTTTGACAGGGGTTCTAAGGCGGGATTATGCCGGAATTCTCCTGGCCGGGCTGGCGATGTCCGTCGGATGGGGGTTTCGCGGCGACTACGGTCACGAAGCCGGGGCCATGGTGCCAGGGGCCCTGCTCGGCATGGCTATTTGTCTGGGATCCGGTCGAGAGGATTGGTGGAAACGTTCGGCGATTGTGGGGCTCTTCGGCGCAATCGGCTGGGCCTTTGGTGGACAGATGAGCTATGGGCGCATCATCGGGTATACCGCAAGTTCCTCCCTACCTAACGTTGCCTATGGGTATGCATGCCTCTTCATCATAGGCGGACTGTGGGCCGGCATAGGCAGCGGTGTACTTGCGATGAGTCTGACGCGGCCCTTTTCCTCATTGAACGCTTTCACCGCGCCGCTCACCGGTCTAATGGTTGTTTGGATGGGCCTGGATGTCACCGGGCTCTCGGAGAGGCTGGTAGAGAAATGGCCAATGCATGACACGGATTGGGTCGCCGCCACCTCCGCCGTGGTCGTGGCGATCGTCTGTGCCCGGATTTTCCCAAGCAGTCGGCCCGCATGCATGCTGATCGGACGATTGGGGTTAAGCTGGTGGCTCGGCTATCTGCTGTTGACGGTGGTACTCAACCTGCATATGACACCGCCCCGAAGCGACAACTGGTCGGGTTGCGTGGGTCTGTTCATTGGATTACTGACTTACCTGATGCGCCAAAGGGAGAGTGCCGCTTGCGTGATGATGTCCTGGGGGTTTCTCTTCGGGGGGATCGGCTTCGTCGCAGGTGACTTTGTCAACATGCTCGGGCGCGGTCAATGGGGCCCGATCGGAGCCTACGCGTCATTGCAGGGCCTAGACTATTGGAAATGGATGGAGCAGTTGTTCGGATTGATCATGGGCCTCGGCATCGGCTGGGTATTCCTGCGCAGGCTACAAAACCGCGCCGTTGTGCAAGAAGAGCGTCCCAGTCGTTGGCTACAGATGGGGGCCGTCATTTTCCTGTTGATCCTGATGTTCTGGGCAAATTTCCACAAGACGGTACGAAACTGGCGACTCGCCGAGGCCATCCCCGAGACAATTTTAGGGGTCGGTGTGGGACATGTCATCCTGCTCATTGCTCTCCTGCTCTCCTTTGCCGTTATTGCAGGTTTGAATGGCTTGCGTCGTCAAGAACAAACGCTGCCTCCGGCCAGCCCATTGCGCAGGAACCAAGGACTGTTTCTCATCATCTTGTGGGTCGCGGTAGTCGGTGCCCTATTGCAGGCCTTTCCCAGGATGTCAAGCCCGGCGGTGTTTTTGGTCCACGTGACGTTTTGGATTACCGCGTCGATTTGCTCCCTCATCGTGGCCTGTCTGCCCGCAGTTTCGACCAGAGGTAGATCCGGATGCACACCCCCATGGGCTGGCTCATGGACTCTGGGCAGGCATTTTTGGAGCTGCTGTCTACTCACGCTGGTTTTCGTGCTGGCCCTAGCGCAGCTCACAGTGCTTTCGCACGAAGGCGATCTTCCCGGCAGCCACAGACGCTTTGGTATCTCTGATGAAAGTATTTCTCCCTCGGGCAATTAATGGGAAGCGTAAGTTACGCGTTGAGGCGCGGCCGTTCTGCAGCACCTAAGGACCCGCACAACAATAACTTACCGCTTCTCCATCTCATCTTCAGGTCGTATTTGGCCGTTCCTCAATCGCGAAAGCCTCAACGTAGGCACACTACGCCTCCGGCTTCGCTCAATCGATCACGACCAAATCCAACCTAAATCTGAGCGGATAATTCGGTAACTTATTGTCGTGCACGTCCTAAACTCTCAACTCACCGCGGCCCCACTTCTTGGAGCTTTCTAACAGTATCCTTGCCCGAGACCCCGCTTGGAACCGTTGAAACACGCTGCATACCACGATAATATGATCTTTTTTAGAATTTGCTGCATAGGAGTGCTATTGACCGAGGCTAAATGAGAAATCCCGAACAGGTTATGAGTGATTTAGAAAGAATATTCCGTGAGCAATACCCAGATGCCTTTTTCTTGAATGCGGATGAACCGGATTCACTTGAGCGTCATCTTAAAGCAGTGGAATGGATCAGTGCAGACGAGAAGATTATGGGGATCGGACATCCAGGTGAAGGCAATATGAACCTGGTGCTACGTGTACGGACGAATCAACAGACCCTAATCCTCAAACAGGCGCGTCCGTGGGTAGAAAAGTATCCGCAGATCGCAGCACCGGTGAAGCGCGTTGAAGCAGAAGCCAAGTACTATCTCCTTCATCGTCATCATCCCAACCTTAAAAAGCATACCCCAACGCCCTTGGGATATGACGCCGAAAACTTCCTTTTGGCACTTGAAGATCTCGGGGAGAACGCCGATTTCCTGCGACACTACCAAAGAGGCAGCGTCATAAAGCAAGATGAACTCACCGTGTTGATCAATTACCTCAGCCTGTTACACAATACTGACTTTGGTGCGGAAGGCAGAAGTTTTCCCGATAACACGGAACTCAGAACGCTTAATCACGAACATATTTTTAAGTACCCTTATGCCATAGACAATGGCTTTGATTTGGACACTATCCAGGAGGGATTACAGAACGCGTCTATGGCATTCAAAAGTGATCATGCTTTAATAGCACGCGTCGATGAGCTGGGCTCCGTCTACTTAGGAAGCGGTCCATGTTTGCTTCATGGTGACTACTATCCGGGAAGCTGGCTTTCTACCGAAGACGGGATCAGAATAATCGACCCGGAGTTCGCTCATTTCGGTCGCCCTGAATTCGACGTCGGCGTGATGCTGGGACACATGAAAATGACGCAGATGCCGAACGACACGCTCAAAGCAATGACCGATGGATATCAACGACCCAATGGATTTGATGATGATCTGGCAGTCGCATTCTGTGGTGTTGAGATACTCCGGCGAATAATCGGCCTGGCACAACTTCCACTTGATTTGACGCTTGAAGAGAGAAGAGATCTTCTGGAACAAGGCCGGAATATGATTCTAAAACCTATTGAGTGTGGCTTACCCCGATGAAACTCAGTCAAGCCTAACGATGAGGGATGCGTCGTGCTCCTTGGGCAGCCCTGTCAGCAGAGCAACCCACTCCTGGAGGGATTGCTCATAATCTACTCTTAAGCGATCCGTGACTTGTTCGCGCATCCGTGCAGGAAAAACAGCCGGACCGTGCAAGGCCCCGGCGAAGGCACCGATGAGTTGGGCGGCAGAATCGGTATCGTGGCCAAAATCGAGGGCGAGGTGCAGGGAGGCGAGTGGATCGAAATCGCACATTTCCAGGATGGCAAATGAAACGGCGATGAGAAAGTGGGCGTCCCACCAATAATGAGGCAATGCCTCGGTCTCCAGGATTTTGAAGAGACGATTGGGGCTCTTGCCGGCGCGCTCGGCAGCACTGTGGGCAAATGCCAGCCAGCGTGAAATCGGCCGCTGCACCCAGGGAACTTGATGGTAGCGATAAGGATCGACACGCTTCATGGTTTGCAGGATTTGCTGCCAAGCCGCATGAATGTCACCGTGCTCGATCTCTGTACTGAGTGCCTGGGCCAGGCCGGCCACCAGGGCGGCGTTGAGATCTTTGGCAGTACCGTTATCGATGAAGCCAAGTTGATACGCCGCGCGGTAGGCAAGATCGGGCCGGCCGGGGTACAGCGCGGCCAGGGGCAGCAGGGCCATTTGACCGGCACAGGTCGGCACGCCGCCCCACATACGTTCCGGCGGCAGGGCGACGTCCGGGTCGCGTTCGCCCAGAATCCACCGGGCGGACCTGACAAACTCGCTCAGGCTCTCTTGGCACAGCCCTTCATAGTGTCCCTGAGATCGCACCGCAGGGGTGTTGACAAAGTCGACGTACTGGCGGCAAAATCGCGACGCGTGATGGGGAAGCTATCGTGCCGCTTGGCATAGCGCAGGGTATTAAGGAGAATCATTTTCTGCCGGGAATCGTCCGTGAGGGTGCCCGCGGGGGCGCGAGCCGTCCACTGGGCATAGGGCTCGGGATCAGGGCGTAGTTCAGCATAGGAAAGCAGGGGGAAGGAACGCGCTAAGGTCTTGATTTCTTCATGCGTGAGTATTCGGTCTTGCGGCCAGGACCGGGTTGCCGGCATGACATGGACGACTTGCTGCGGTGTCTTGAATTCAACTGGCCCACCGGCGGCATCTCCCAACAGGGTGCCAATCAGCATGCCTTCAATACGCGTCTTGCGATGGTTGGCTTGCGGGACCGGAGCCGACTGACTATCCGTTGCTAAAAATATCACCACCAACATAAGAAGGACGGAGGGCGTGACACGCCTTACGCTACACGTCTGCCTTAGGCTCTGTCGGAAAACCCGATCTGGCTTCGAGCGGCCCTTTTTCCACCTGGCTGAATCCGGCTTTATCGACGATAAAACCGACATCGCCTGCTTCGCCGTCTTGGCCAGGCGAAAACATTGCTCGCCCTCGGGCCGACGATGGAGTTTTCCAATAGAGCCCAACCCGGCGTTCACCATGCCCTTCCTCCCCAATCCGTACTCAAAAAGAATCGTGGCGACTTTCATGGTTCTGACTGTATCACCCGAAAAGAGGCATTTAAAGGGAAAACAATTTCGAGGCCTCTGCTGAGGCCGCTTCACGGAAAGGCATAAGGACAATCCCCTAGATATTCACCCACGGCTGACGTCATTGAGACATTTTTTTGACCCCTGAATCACAGTTCGGAGTAGATTGTTGCAGGTACAGGCCAATCGCAGTATCATGGACTAACTAGGTAGTCTGAATGGGTAAATCGTTCTTGATTGGACAAGGAGACGCACATGAAAAAAAATAGATCGAAAGTATTCAGCGCGGCCGCTTACCTGATGCTAAGCGTGATCATTGTCAACGGAGGTGAAAACAAAGTCGCGCTAGAAGGAGCCAAAATTGGACAATGGACAATGGATTATACCGCCGCACTGGCGGAGGCTAAAAAATCTGAACTACCTCTTTTGCTTAACTTTACCGGCTCCGATTGGTGCGGGTGGTGCAAGTTAATGGACAAGAATGTGTTTTCACAAAAGGAATGGCAGGATTACGCTGCTAAAAACATGGTGCTGGTGACATTGGATTCCCCGAGAGACAAATCCATTGTGCCTGAAAAGTATGTATCAAGGAATGTTGAACTTAAGCAAAAATTTGGCGTCGAGGGCTATCCAACTTATATCGTGCTTGATTATGACGGCCAAACAACGCTAGGGCAGTTGGGAGCGAGTAGAGAAACCACATCCACCAGTTTCATCGGTGAGGTCCTGTCTGCTCTTAAAACCGGCCAAAGTAGCCTCAAAGCCTATGCCATCGCGCACCCGGACAAAATTGAGGCCCTCAAAGCGGCTATTCAAGCTTTGAAATCCAACAAAAAAGCGTTAAGCGATTGGATTCAAACCGAGCCTACTAGGAATCAAGAAAACATGAAGAAATTTGCTAAGTTTAACGAAGATATTAGAACTTCTGAAGAAGCACTTTCGAAGTTTTAGGGATCGTCAAGGAATAAGTTGTGCGATTTGAGGTCCAAGTGTGCCCCATATTGGGTCGCGCCCGATTGAGCGATACCACAGGCGTAGCAGTTCTACGTCCCGGATTTCGCGATTGAGAAGCGGTCAAAGATGGGGTGCAATTGGGCATTCAAATGTGGAAATTATTTCTTGACGGTTCCTTAGACCGAGTTTGTTGTTCTACGGCTCTGGTGGCAAATCTCACCAGAGCCGTTTTTTTTCTACACTGACTTAGCTTTTGGTGATCCTCAGTCCCTCTATTTCTGACCAATTTGGGGGCGGGCCAGAATAAATTTGGCCTGGTTCAATTCTGGGTTACACGACTCGACGTAGGTATCGCATTCGTAATCGTGCTCGTACTCGTACTCGTAATCGGCTTCCCGGCGTTCTCGATGACCGCTTCGCTGAGCACGAGCACGAAAACAGATCAGACGGACTGTTACCCATATGCACACTCTTGGTGAACCAAGCCATAAATTTGACATTTATCGCTCGGAATTGCGTTAGATTCAGTCGCGCTCGATTGAGAAAATCCGCAGGGGTAGCCATTCTACGTCGAGGAATTCGCGATTGAGAAGCGGCTGAAGATGACGTGAATCTGAGATGAGAAATGGTAAAGTTATTTTGGTATGCGCCCTTAGCCCGTCCGCGGCATCGACATTGGGGAGCGATCGAAACGATTCCTTTTTGATTCCTGCCTGCTCTGGGCTGGCGGCAAAGTTCCCCCGTTCGCTCGGATCAGACCGGCGATGATAGATCTATTCAGAACCATCGGCGTAACGGATGTTGCGCCAGTCCTTCGAACGAACACCCGTGATCAAGCTGGCGCGGGAAGGGTTGCGCGCCAGTGCCGCCCCATGAGCATTCGTGAAAACAGCCCTCGGTCCAGCAGTAGGTCGATACTCGATGTCGTGGAATTAGGGAGCGGCAAGACTGCCAGCCCAATCGTTGGGGTCGTCAGCAGCGATGAAAAGGACGTTCGGTTTGCTGTTGCGGATTCATCGCCACGCGACTGCGAGATACGAAAATGTCCCGATCGAACCGCCCGCAAAGAGACCGTGAGTCTCAGAACAGTTTGTCGTTTAGACACCCTTGTGGTCCCAGGGCCGGTCAGGGATTGGTTTATGCAGCCTATCGCCGCATATCCATACAGGAGAACTTATTGCCCGCCGATCCGCAGGCAGATCAGTTCGTTTTTCGATCGCAGATAGAGCAGGTCACCCACCATCGCCGGGTGGGCCATCGAATCCAGTGATTCGGGGCCAAACGGCCGTAGGCCTGAGATGAGTTTGTACTGGTCGGCATCGGCTGAAATCAGCAGTAGGTCGCCGGCCATGGTCCAGATCAGCACCCGATTATTGCCGGCTGTGATGTTTACATGGTCATAAAACATGTCGTCCTCGACGTGGTAGACGGTTTTGAGACCGTCTGTGAGATCGAGGCAGTAAAGCTTGCCGTAGCCCGTGGCGAAGATTCGGCCGTTGATGACGACGGGTGTGCAGGTGTCCGGCGCCAGATCATCGTTGACGGCGATGGGCCTGGGCTGGAGTTTCCCCTCTGAATCGAAGGCGTAGAGGCGTGTGGCGTTGTTTTCGGTGGCAAGCAGCAGTTTGTCGCCGACGATGATGGGCGTGGTGACGTTAAAATCCGTGCCGTCGGTGGGGATGACTTCCCAGAGGCGTTGGCCGGTTTTCGGGTCCCATCCACCGATTCCTGCGACATCGTATCCAATGATCTGGCGCCGTCCACCGAATCGGCCGGCGATGAACGCGGAGTACGCCGCGGGGTGTCCGGGCGACTTCCAGATGACGCGGCCGGTCAATCGATCCAGGGCCACGACCGACGCCTCGGCGGCACCGGGATTGATGATCAGCATTTGGTCGACCACCAGGGGTGCGGACGTCGTTCCCCATGTCAGCAATTCATGGGCTCCGAAATCATGAAAGAGATTGACGGCCCATTTTACTTTTCCCGTGGTCAGTTCCACGCAGTGCAGATGCCCCGCAGCACCCAGCAGATAGACCAGGCCGTCCTGAAGCACCGGCGTCGCGCGCGGCGCATTGGAGTAATCAATCTCCTCCGGCGCCGCATATTCGAGGGTCCACACTTCGCGTCCCGTGGCCGCATCGAGACAGCGGAAAATGTCGGTGGCAAAATCGGCGCTCTTGTCCGGCACGATGACATGGCGGTCCGTCGCGGCCGGTCCCGCCATGGCCGGTCCGGTGAGTTTTGCGGACCAAAGCCGCTTCGGCGCATTCGGCAGTGCGCTGGGCAAGTTTGGCATCAATCCCGCGCGCCCCGCACCACGCCAGTCCGTCCAGCGGTGTGCATTCGCCGACGGGTCGGCAGCAGCGCCCGGCTCAGCGATGGGGATGAATCCATTTTGCGATTCCATCACCTTCAGCAGTTGGGCATCGCCTCGCACCGCGTACAGCGCCGCGGCCAACTTTTGCGCCGTCTGGTTAGACACCGCTTCGGTGACAAACACCTCCACGAATGCAACGGGTGATGTTCGGCCGATGATGCGTACGGAATTCCGCTCGAGCTTGCCGCAGCCTTCGAGCAGGGGGAGCATGAAGGCGCTGACCACGGCTGCATCGGCTTCGCGGTCGACGACGGCGATGGCGGCGGCATCGATGCTGCCGGCCGTATCGATCTGCAATTTGTTTTTCACGCCGGCCTTGGCGAGTGCGGCAAGCGCGGCGGCGTGGGTGTCGGCGTCTTCGACGGGCCCGAGCAGGATTTTCCCGCCCGCCAGGTCAGCTAAGGTCTTGGCCGGATTGTCTTTGCGGACCAAAAACACGCCGTGTAACCCAGTGCTTCCGTCCTTGCCGGTCAGCGCCGCAATCGGACGGACGCGCAGCTTGGTGTATTTGGCGTCGAATAGCACCATCGAGCGTTTGCCAATGATCACGTCCGCCTTGCCGCCGGTGCGGATCAGCGCGAGATTGATACTCTCCTCGAATGTGACTTTGACGGGGCGACCGATTTTATTAGCGATAAATTCCGCCAGAATGTCGTATCGCCTCTGCCCCGTGCCCTCGACACAGGTGCACGAGAGCGGCAGGGCCAGCGGATCCATCACGATCATCTGCAGAGGCTCAGATGATTCGGCCGCACGCACCATTCCCGCCGTCGATACGACGATCGCACCGATGATCCATACTGACCGCAGCGTTCGAATGACATGGACTGAAAAGGGTCTGACCACGCCGGCCTCAGCCTCCCTATAGGAACCCCGCACAATTAAATGATCCATTTCGCATCTCATCTTTACGTCATCATCAGCCGCTTCTCAATCGCGAAATACTCCGCAGTAGGCCAACTACAACTCTGATTTCGCTCAATCGGGCGCGACTGAATCTGACGCAAATCTGAGCGATAACTGACTCATTTAATTGTGCGAGGCTCCTTACGGTCGCTCTTGAGGGCCAGCACACGGATGACGTACGCCCGCACATCCATTATATAGACGCGGCTGCCGTCGCGATTCACTTCCACGGGGATATAGCAGGAGGCGAGGGCGAGTCGGCTGCCCCGGTCAAATACGGTCGTATCCACATAGCCCACCACGCCCAGGTATTCGCCGGTCTGCGAATACCTCTTGATCCGGCCGATGCCCGACTCGGCCGTGTACAACACCTCTCCAGGTCCGAAGTCGAAGCAGACGGGATTGCAGCAGGCGGCGAAGCCCGTGATGTTGGTTCGATCGCGTTTGCCCCATCGACCGAGCAGGTTGCCATCGAAATCAAAACGGTTGACGCGGTGGCGCGAGTTTTCAGCGACGAGCAGTTCGCCGTTGGCTACGTCCAGGTCGAGGTGCGCGCAGCAGCCGTATTGCCGATCGACAATGCGTTTGGGGTTGTCGAGGTTGCGATCGAAGCGGTAGATCTCTTGTGTGGCGCGAAGGCTGTTTCCCATGCCGAACGCGATAAACACATACTGGTCGCTGACCGCGATGCCGCTGGTCAACGGCTTCATCCCCAGGATAGGGTCGGTGTGGAGTATCTTCTGGCGCTTGCCGTGGGCGTCAAAAATCGCCAGCTCGCCATGGCCACCGACATAAACCGTACCGTCGTCCACCGCATGAATCACCTTCGGCGCCAGGCCGTCCGTCATCGGCCAGGTGGCCAGTAACTGACCCTGTGGCGAGACGACCTTCACCGCGTACTTATGCCGATCAACGTATTGATCGGCGAGGGTGGCCGAGCCCGGTCCGTAGCCGCCTGCACCCGGCGGGACGGTTCCGTCCCTGCCGGCCGGGCGTCGCACTGGTTTTGGCACCTCTATCCATGAGACGCCCAGCAGCAGATTTCCATCCGCGTTCATCGCCATCGTGGTGATTGAGCCCTGATTGCCCAATGTGACCTTGATCGGATCGATCTCGATGTGCGTCGCGATGTCCGCTTTCAGGATCTGAGCAGCCGCGGGGCGGGATGCGGCAACCATCGTCAAGACAAGCGCGATAATGAGGCCGGGGGCTTGGTATCGATTGTTCACAGCCAGTGCTCCTTCCGTATGTGGTGGCGACAGATTCTGCCGATCACCATTTTCAGACGATTGGCGGGAATCCCTTTAAGTTAGCAAGACATACACTTTAGAGTATGAATTGGCAGTGATTAGGTCACAAAGAAAGTCACTTAGGGCATAGTTTCTGGATGGAAAACTGTTGTCGTTTCATCGACTAAGGACGTGCACGACAATAAGTTACCGAATTATCCGCTCAGATTTGCGTCAGATTCAGTCGGGCCCGATTGAGCGAAACCAGAGTTGTAGGAGGAAGGATTGAGGGTCAGGCTTTTGATTTAGCTCTCTTGAGCTTCCGCCAGTCGCCTTTGCGTCTATTGCCTTCCTTGATCTCCTGGTGGATGCCCTTGCTGATGTTGTAGATCGTGCCCATGTGGAGACGCTCACTGAACCAACGATTGTTCACCCCGGCATGCTCTTTGATCCAGGTAGCCAGGACAACCTTCCAACTCTCGAGTTTGCGGCCGACCGCCAAGTCAACTGAGGTTTTCCCGAGAGCAGCCAAACCTTGGTCTAGAAGCATCTCCGCTAAATCCTCTCCAAAACCCGTCAGATCGGTTCTTGTTTCGAGTGTCCCGTTGTCTATATCCTTCAGAAGTGCCTTGCGACCTTCACGTGTGCCGATATACCAGCCACGGCACAATTCCCGATGAAGAGCGCTACGCTTCTGCGCATCTATTTCAGCCGTGAGAGCCAGATACTTGTGATAAGAGCGCATGCCGAACCCTGTAGATTTGAGATTGCCAGCCAACGCCAGCCAATCGCCACTATGAAGGCATTCTGGGCGACGTTTCGTAAAAAACTTGGGAAAGCTACTCAGCGGATGATGCTTCAGATTCTCAACGGTCAAAAGCCCCGCTCGAACAGGGTTTAAGTGAATGTAATTAACCACCCGCAGCAGCGAGCCTCCGTCTTCAATCAGCAAGGCCTTGTAACGACCTTGAAACACATGGCCATGATCTCGAACGATCCGATTGAAACGGTTCGCAAAGGTACTCTGCAACCACTGCATTCCTGCCACAAGGTTCGCATCTTGGGTCTCTAAAACCAAGTGATAGTGGTTCGACATCAGCACATAGGCAAAGAGCCTCCAGCCAAATCGGGAACAGGCTTGGAACATAGTCTCTTCGAAAGATTCGCCAGCCTTCTCCACGGAGAACAATTCCGTTCGGTTATTCCCGCGATTCAGCACGTGGTAAACGGCGCCTGGGTATTCGATTCTTGTTTTGCGAGGCATGTCCGCAGACTACGAAGAAGATTCGCTCCAGTCAATAGCTAAAAAAAAAGCCTGGAACTCTTGTGGAACTCTTGGGGTCGACCCTTAAGAACTTAAGTTCCTGGAGCCCTGTGAGCATCTGTGTCACCATTTGGTGTCAGCCCTGGAGTTAGTCTTTATGGGAGCACCTGCGGTCAGCGAGGGAGCCACGCCTTAACTACTGGTTCCAGGGCCGACCCCTTACGCTTGCGCCTTGACTCGATTCGCGATCCGTCGCGATGCTACTCAAAGCCGATGTGAAGCAGCGGTGCGTCACTGGCACTCCCGTTAAACGACTCGGCTTCCCGGGTTCCCTCGGAGGGATTGGCCGGGTTGTCTGCAAACATCAGCACAATCCCCTCGCCCGACCAGTCGGGCTGATTGACGATCTCCTGGATAACACTGGAAATGTCAGGGCTACGCTCCTCGGGACCCATGGCGTGCACGGTCATCCACTGAGGAATATCCCACACGACCTGCGCAGAGGTCGTCGGCCTGCTACTGATGTCACCGAGCGCTGAACTGAACGTGTCAGGATTCGGGGACAGTTGACCTCCGATCACCACAGACACGGGCTGGGCATGGTAAGGATTGTTGATATCATCGGCGGTGAACTGCACCCATGCCTCGGTGATGGTCGCACCCTTGGGTACGGCGATACCGACCCATCGGCAGCCGATCGTCTGGAGAGCGGCAGGGGCCATATTGCCTTCATAGCCCAGTTCCAGGTCGGAGCTGGTCAAGCTTTCCATGACACCGCCGTCCAATATATGCTCTTCGGCATCATCAGTGCTGGCAGAGACCCGCCACGCATTGATGGGCTCGGCAGCCGACTGTCCTAGCGCGATATCGTCGACGTACAGAGTGCCAGTGGCGCCATTGCCTTCAATACCAACGGCCAGGCTGCGGACACTCTGCAGATTCATTCCCAAGGAGGTGAGGTCGATATTCCATGGCTGCCACGCTGCCAACGCTATGTTCCCCGCTGGACCGTCGTAGGGAATCTTGGTCCCATTGACCTTGAGATACAGCTGCCCGGTGTTGCCGGCCGCACCATGGAACCAGACCACCAATTTGGTGACGCCTGCTCTGGTCCAATCCTGCGCAACGGCAAAGGTGCGGGTGGCCTCGGATTGGGCTGCGGCGCTATTGTCATAGTGGATGGGCAGCGATTGCTTATCCCCGTGAACAACCGTTGATTCCGGCGAAAAATCTCCGATCGCTGGATTCGCGCCCACGAGGGCGCCGTTGTTGGCGGGATCACTGAATCCGTCGATCCAGGTGGCCCAGATCTCGAGGAATTCCGCGTCCTTATAGCTCTCCATTGCGTCGATGACGATGGCATCGACGGTTGTGAAGCTCCAGACATCGCCTGTCCAGGTGCTGGGTTCCATGGCGTCATTGACCTCATCGACACGCCAGTAGTAGGTCTGACTCAGTTGAAGATCCACAGCCGAGGTGTCGAAGCTGCTTTCGCTGACACTGCCGGCCAGGGACAGGTTGTTGGCATCGGTCCCTACGTAGACATCGTGGCTACCCGCCTCACGTCCATCACGACCCCATGCTAAGGGGACATCGGGCGCAACATCGCTGGCACCGGACGCCGGATTGGGCCGCGTCGCAAAGGTGGGAATATAGTAGAACCGTACCTCACTCAGGCTGGCCTGCGGTGCGAGGCCCTGGACAGTGTTGACGGCAATACGGACATGCTGGGCGACGGCACTTCCGAAATCGATGGTATTGTTGTGAGCATACCCTTCTGTACCCGGGGCCTGGGTCAAGGGCCCGACGCCTTCCAAAACTGTCCAGTTCTCGCCATCTCGAGAGTGTTCGATGACCACATCTTTGCCGCCGAATCCCACGAAGGTCTCAATCAGCTGATTGGAGTTCCAGATCCAAAGCTCGTGCAGCTTGTACGCCCGGTCGAAGGCATATTCGATCGTGGCAGGTATCCCGGCGCTGATCCACATCTCGGCTGCGTTGACGCTGTGCAGGTCATCCACCAGACCGGATCCGTCGATGGTTTTCTCCGGGCCGGAAACCCCGAATGTACTGGAGGCTGTGGCCGTGATGGTCTCTACTGGAATCGAAACGGGCTCGGTCGTAAAGCTCCAGACGTTCCCACTAAATATGGTGGAATCCGGCGGAGCATTGACCTCATCGATCCGCCACTGATAGATCTGACTGAATTCGAGACGCCCGGGATCATACGTAGCGGCCGTCTGGCCTTGACTGACCAGCACATCGAGCGGATTGGCTCGGCTGGCATCGTTGACAGCATTGAAGACGGTGCCAAAGTACACATCATGTGTGTCAGCGAAATGACCCGGTGTCCAGCTAAGGACTACATCACGCGCAACATCAGTGCTATCGGGCGATGGCCGGAGATCTGTCGCAATCTCCGGAGTGAAAATATTTAAGGGATTAAAAACTTCCGGCTGCTCATAAAGATCTGAAACCTGTTCTTCAGTCAGCTCAACACTGAAAATGGCGATCTCATCCAGATAGCCATCCCAGTTGCGAGCTCCATCCGCAGCGCGATGGGTGCCGATATTGAAGCCTGTCTGACCTAGCTGGGGATTGTTATCCACGCCAAGGTCAAATGTCTCGAGCAACTCCCCATCGTGGTAGTACTTGACATGCCCTAGGAGAGCGTTATAGACCACCGCAGCATGATGCCATAGGCCGTCAACCACGTTCGGTCCAGTACCGCTAAACGATCCCGATTCAGAATTGGTGAACCACTGAGCGTTTTTTCCCCCGCCTCCATCACGAATAGCAAAGGACAGAGACCAGGTAGGTTGTGTTTCCCAGATAAAATTGCGCACATCTGATCCATCGTTATCGATATCCGCATATTTGTACCAACCCACCACGGTCCTGACGACTGGGGCGGGTCCGACAAAGTCACCCATGACGACTACATGACTGGCGGTCGTGGTGTCGTCGGCAATCTTTAAGGCACCCGCACCCACCTTAACGTCTTCTGAGGAAATCTCGGCCGTACCGGCGGGTATTCCGTCGAATGCTGCCGTGCCCTCTGCATTGGTGAAATCCTTATCAAACGGCCAATAGGCCACTAATCCCTCCGTGGCCGACAGTGTAGACGCCCCCATTGCTATTATCATCCAACCTAGAATAAGCGACTTTTTCATGGCACTCTCCTTTTCTTCTTACAAAACCTGTTTCATATTCTCCTTGGCAGGAAAACGCGACGGCCGAAATTGTACACAATTGTTGATTGAAAGTCAACTCCTTACCGGCGGCGTCCCGCTGAGAGTACACAGGGGAACCGCCTAATGAGAAGTATCTCTCGCTGTTTCCAGGCCGGTTCGGTCGGTCGGAACTGCTCGCGAAGCGGCTCTGAGCACGGTAAACAGGGTTTCCGAGTCCGATTGGCGGGGATTGTTCGACAGGCGATGAGTGTTCACTTGGCTCACAATTTGACGGATACTGGCGTCGGTTTCGATGCCCGATTCTTGTAGCGAATGGAAACATCCGACCCTTGAGATGAGATTCTCGATCTTGCCACAACCCGCCGCAATGTCTTCGGACTCGAGTAGATCTAGGATCAACCTAATTCGGTCAAGCACATGTCTTGGACCACGCGGGTCGTTGCAATCGGCAGTGGTGACTTTCGCGTTGTAGGCCAGCATCGGACTCAGCGTAAGCGCTACAGCGATTCCATGAGGAACCCCGTAGTTCTCGGTAATCGAATAGGAAAGTGCATGGGAGGATGTCGTTTTGCTAATGTTGATCGCCTTCCCAGCCAGGTGCGCGGCGCGGCACATGCTTCGCCGAGCATCAATGGTGGGTTTGTTCACAGCATTCGGCAGCTGTTGAAACGCCAGTCGAAGGGCATCGGTGGCGTAAGCGACGGATTCGTCGGTTGCACCGACTGCCCATATCGACTCGATCGCCTGGCAGAATGCGTCGAGACCGGTCGCTGCCGTAATGTCGGCCGGCAGGCTGAGGGTTAGCGTCGGATCCACGATCGCGTAGGCTGGGAGCATCGAAGGATGTGCAACCGAGTACTTTTCGCGATCGACGTAAGCCACCGCGAAATGAGTCGCTTCACTCCCAGTCCCTGCGGTCGTCGGGATTGCAATCAACGGTGGACTGGCTTGCTGAATGCGATCCCGCCCCATGATGATTTCGCGGGCTGAGCCATCCTGAGTGGCCAATGTCCCGACCAATTTGCCCAAGTCGATCGCGGTGCCCCCGCCCAGCGCGACGATGACATCGGGGTTTGTTTCCCGCATCAGCTGGACACCGCGTTCAATGTCATGCAGTTTCGGGTTCAACTCAAAGTTCGAAAACCGCGTTACCGACTGAGAGTGTAAATACGGTTCCAGGCATTTGTCCGCGCCCGAGGCGGTGTACGCAGATTCGTCGACCACAAAAAACAAGTGACCCGCGGACAGTCGATCGAGAATCTTCGCGACTTGAGTAATCGCGCCGTCTCGAAAGCACACGATGGGTGGCTTCATGCGCGTCCTAACTGTTCTTCGCTCAGTTTGATATCCCACATGTTCCGTCCTTTCATTTGTACCCATTCTGCATGCAGCGTTGCGGGTTTTTGGGTCGAGTCAACCTCAAGCCTCAGCCAAACATGCGGGACCGCTGCACCCTCGATAAGATCCGGATGGGCAATATTGAGCGAAGGAATCGTACTGTCGTGGATGGGAGAAACGATGAATTGATGAATCGGATATCCAACCTGCTTGTCCGTCTTGTATTTGAGCAGGCGTGAACAGTGGATGTCGCCGCCGATCAATACGACTCCTGAAATATGAGCTTCGCCGAGAAAATCAAACAGGGCGTTTCGCTCATGGGTGTAGGTGCCCCAATCGTCCGACTCGCCACTCTTTTTGTCGTCCCAAATCATGCCGCAAGCGATGACTTTGAAGGACGCGGTGGACTCACGTAAGGACTTGAGCAGCCATTGCCATTGAATTCTTCCGAGCAGCGTTGGTTTGTCGGGATCGACGGGCGAGGGTTCGGTGCGGGCAAACCAGCGCGTGTCGAGCATGAAAACCTCGACCGGTCCATACCGAAATTTCGTATAGATTCCTTGATCGCGATGGCCGAACGATTCGTTGGCTCGGTATTCGATGAACGCCCGACGGCTCTGCTCCTTGCCCTCGAGGCGTCCATCCGAGTCGTTTCGTCCGAAATCGTGATCGTCCCACGTTCCCCACACCGGCAGGTGCCGAACGACGGACGCCAACTCTGGGATCGACAAAAACGCGCGATGCTTCTTGCGCGCAGTGGCCAGGTTGGTAGAGTCGATATAGGGGGTGTCACCCAATAGTACGAGCCCCTGAGCTTTGCGGTCTTCGATCTGAGTCCACAAAGCGAGTGGCTTGCTGTGGGCACACGAGCCGAAAGCCAGGCACACACGCGTTCGGCTTTCATCCTCTGGCGCGGTGACGAAATAGCAATCGTCGCCGTCGACGACCTGTTTTGATTCCGAATGAATACTGTATTGAAACCGTGTTGCGGACTTCAAACCTTTGACTTCCCAGGTCAGACAGCGGTCGGTCTCATCTGAGGAACTGCTAACGACTCGTACTTCTTTCGTCGAGTCTTTGGCATTGACCCGCAATACATACTTCCCGGTCTCCTGCGGCCGGTACCAGAGGATCGCCGAATTGGAAGAGACGTGCCCCACCATCGGGCCCACTGGATCTTCAGGCATCAAGGTGGCGGCAGCTAAAGCGGTTGAGCCGCAAAGGCCTAAGGCGACTGACGCATTGAAGGTTCGTCGACTGATAGGATTCATCATTTCTTCAAGCTCCGGTTTCATTTGGGTCAACAGAAAAAGCGGGAGTCCGACTTACGCGTAAAGACCCCTTGCCGGTCAGACGGCGATCAGTAGAATACACAAAATGGGATTCTAAGTCAACAAGCCGTTGGACTCTTTCATTCGTTTTTGGCCGGCCGAACGAGGCCCTTGTCGTCGTGGGTGTGTCACGGCCGCGATTCCGCGGGACAAGCAAACAGACGCAAACTCTGACCACTATCCTGTTATCACCATGCTTCGACTTGATGAAACTGATCGTTCTAAATTGTGACTTTATTTCTGCGCGACCGCTAGGTTATCCCAGCGCTTCATAGTCAATCGCTGCATGGCAGTCGAGCACAGGAACGTCCGAAGCCATCGCCTCCGGATACTTCTGCATGGCCCCCGTATTAAAAATGACCACCCGATCCGTCGGGGAAATCCAACCATGCGCGCTCAGACTTTCAAGTGCGCCCACACACGCCCCCGCCTCAGGACACAACGAAATCCCCGTCATCCGTGTCCCCTCAAACATCCAATCCCGAATCCGATCCTCCTCCACAGCGATCGCCGTGCCCTTGCTCTCACGCACCGCGTCCAGAATCATAAAATCCCCCACCGCCCCCCGCACCCGAATTCCCGCCCCCACCTTATCCGCACCCCCATGCCACCCCCCTCACCAACCC